>MPMP01000011.1 GCA_002238565.1 Albidovulum sp. bin36 | reverse complement strand
TTGGATACCTGCATTGTGTCAGTAACTAGCTCCGGATTAGATTTCTGCTGCAAAGTTTCAAAATAATTCCCGGTTGCTGAATCAAACAGCTTTCCGTCAAGTTCCAAAAACTTGTCATAATCCTGTCCCAAAAGGCGGGGCGCAAATTCAAGGAATATCGTTGTTCTATGCAGCGTACCTCTTATCTGGACAGCCAAATCCTTTTGACACTTTTTCTGTGGCATTGTGTCATTTGACCAATACTTTGTGGCCAAGCTCTCGATACGGTCGATATCGGAGATAAAATCGTTGAGTCGGGCTATATTTTGCCCGCGAAACAGGAAGTAGGACTGAATCGCAAAAGCAGCTAGGCCGCCCGAGAACGTACCAAGCAACGGGCTAACAACCCAATACCACAAGGCGGAAACCTCCCGGAAACCTCCTATGCTCGATATATGTAACGTTTTATGGCTCGCTCATAGCGATCGAGGCCGGGACGGTCCGACTCAATTTTCAAGCGATTCGTCAAGTCGGCTTTGTCAACGTTTTTCTTGCGAGCTAGGCCACCGAAGGCTTCTTCCAGAAAAGAAGATCCAAAGCTCTTCACGCCTTCAAGGCGGATAACCAAACAGACATTTTTGCTTTTCGCCTCATCGTACCGAGGCAGCAGCAGTTCTTCGAGGAAACGCTCCCCGTTGTCCGGACCATCGCTGGCATCCCGTCCCGCAGGATAGACCGCAAAGTCTTGAGCGATTGAAATATTTATGGCTTCAGGATGCATGGTCGCTTATCTACGGCAATTCTATTTCCCATTCAATTAGTGTAACGCCAATCGAATGTTCGCAATTGTTTTTTGTTGATCCTACAAGGGAATCATACTGGTAAATCCCGCCTCTGCCGCGGATCGTTAAGGACCCAGAATTACAAATGTCTACAAAATCCTTCATTTGCGGCAGCCCTTCGCCGAGAACTCTTGTGTCGGTTCAAGTCTGTTCAGGACGCAGTGCGCCTTCAATTTAATAGGTAGCATCATTTTCATAGTGAAATTGTAACTAGTCACCCGAAATTGGAGGTGCCCCGGCGTACGTTGAACAGTTTTTCTGAAAGGTCGCCGACAGGCGTGCCCACGAAAACTCCAGCATCGACCGCGATCGCAATCGATAGGAGCTTGGCCGGCCCGAGATTCCGCAAATAAACATTCGCGTTTTCGGGCCATGCATCCTAGTGTCGCCCAATAAATGATTTGGGAAGCTCGGCATGCTGCTTAACGACGCTAAAATCGCTACGATGTCGAAAGGAAAGCCGTACGGGCTAATCGAAAAAGGCGCAATCAGAATTAGAGACGGGCGAATTTCGTGGATAGGCGAGGCAAGAAATGCGCCAAGCGGACCACGCGATGAAATTGTTCGAGAACTAGAAGGCAGGGTCGTCACGCCCGCGCTAATCGACTGCCATACCCATATCGTCTACGGAGGAGACCGAGCCCGGGAATTCGAACTCAGGCTTGAAGGAGCGACCTACGAAGAGATTTCCAGGGCCGGAGGCGGCATTGCGTCGACCGTCAGCGCCACGCGCGCCACGTCGGAACAGGCATTGCTGAAGAACTGCCTCCCCCGCGTGGATTCGCTGATCGCGGAAGGCGTGGCGACAATTGAAATAAAGTCGGGCTACGGAATGGACATTCAAACCGAATGCGCAATGCTGCGAGCCGCTCGCTCGATCGAATCGCACCGAACGGTACGCGTTAGGACTAGTTTTTTAGGCGCGCACGCTATTCCTCCCGATTATTCCGGGCGCGAAGATGCGTATATCGAAAAAATTTGCATCCCGGCTCTGGAAACCGCCCATGCGGAAGGACTGGTCGACGCCGTTGACGGATTTTGCGAAAGAATCGCCTTCGCTCCCGGCCAAATTGCCCGGCTGTTCAAGAGAGCCGGGGAACTTGGGATCCCCGTAAAGCTTCATGCCGAGCAGCTGTCGAATCTGGGAGGAGCCAAGCTTGCAGCGCGGTTCGGCGCAATGTCGGCGGACCACCTTGAATACGCTACCGATGAAGATGCCGAGGAGATGGCGCGAGCGGGAACGGTCGCCGTGCTGCTTCCGGGAGCGTTCTATACTCTTCGAGAAACACGCCCTCCGCCGGTGGAAGCTTTTCGCAGGCATGGCGTCGACATCGCGATCGCAACCGATTGCAACCCTGGATCATCGCCGCTCTGTTCATTGCTGCTCGCAATGAACATGGCATGCACGCTGTTTCGAATGACGCCGGAAGAGGCTCTCGCGGGAGCGACGCGAAACGCGGCGCGCGCGCTCGGGCTGTCCGACTCGGGACGAATTGCCAAGGGGCTGAGAGCGGATCTGGCGATTTGGGATATCGATCATCCCGCCGAGCTAGCCTACAGAATCGGCTACAATCCAATTTGCGAGCGAATTTTCGAAGGACGATGCGACGCATGCTGACGCTTGTTCCGGGCGGGGCTTCGCTCAGCGATCTGGAGACAGTATGGCGCGATGAACGCCCCGCTAGAATAGACCGTTCGGCGCGATCTCTCGTTGAAGCTTCGGACGCAAGGGTGCAGACGGCGGCGGCAGGCAGCGAGCCGGTTTACGGCATCAATACCGGCTTCGGAAAACTTGCAAACGTGCGAATCGACAGGAAGGATTTAGGCGCGCTTCAGCGCAATTTGGTGCTATCGCACTGCTGCGGAATCGGAAGCTCTCTCAAACGCCGGGAAGCGCGTCTGATTATGGCTCTTAAATTGCTGTCGCTCGGACGCGGCGCTTCGGGCGTTCGGTGGGAGCTGATCAGACTCATAGAAGAAATGCTGGAATTCGGCGTAACGCCGGTAATTCCGTCGCAAGGCTCAGTCGGCGCCTCCGGAGACCTTGCTCCTTTAGCGCACGTAGCGGCAACGATGATCGGCGAAGGCGAAGCCGAATTCGGCGGAAGGCTCATGCCTAGCTCCAAGGCTTTGGAAATGGCCGGATTGCGTCCCGCCGTTCTTGGGCCGAAGGAAGGCTTGGCGCTGCTCAACGGAACCCAGTTTTCGACAGCCCTGGCATTGGCCGGCTTGTTTCAAGCCTGGCAGAACGCGAGAGGGTCTATCGTTTCCTGCGCTCTTTCCACAGACGCGGCCATGGGGTCGACAGCGCCCCTGGCCCCGGAAATTCACGAATTGCGCGGACACAAGGGTCAGATCGAAGTCGCCAAGGCCACTAGGTCCCTGCTTCGAGGATCGGAAATTCGCGAAAGCCATCGAACCGGCGACCCTCGCGTTCAGGATCCCTATTGCATTCGATGCAACCCTCAGGTGGCCGGGGCGGCGGTCGACCTTCTGCGATTTTCCGCAAAGACGCTTGAGACCGAAGCCAACGCCGCTACCGACAATCCTCTTGTCGTTCTTGATCAAGGGCGAATAATCTCAGGCGGAAATTTCCACGCCGAGCCGGTGGCATTCGCCGCCGACCAGATAGCGCTCGCCGTTTCGGAAATCGGCGCTATAGCGCAGAGGCGCGTGGCGCTGCTCGTAGATCCCTCTCTCTCCTTCGATTTGCCCGCATTCCTAACGCCCGATCCCGGCCGAAACTCGGGATTAATGGTCGCCGAGATCGCAACCGCCGCCCTGATGAGCGAAAACAAGCATTTGGCCAATCCGTGCTCGACGGATTCAACGCCGACAAGCGCTAGCCAGGAAGATCACGTTTCGATGTCCGCGCACGGCGCGAAAAGGCTGGCGAGAATGAACGAGAACCTAAGCGCCATACTAGGCGTTGAACTCATCTGCGCGGTACAGGGCATCGAATTCCGGGAGCGCTTGAGCACGAGCGCGGCTCTCGCCAGGACGATCGATGAATTTCGAAAGCGGATCAAGCCGCTGCGCGAAGATCGAATCCTGGCTGCGGACATGAACTGCGCATCTGAATTGGTGCGCAGCGGGCAGATCGCGAAATGGTCGGGGTTGAATTTCGAATTGCAGGAATTATTGCAATGACCGGGCTTGGAGAATTCGCGCTGCTTCGAACGCCTGCGCCAAGGAGTGGCCGCATAGGGATTCGACAAGCATTCCTGCGTTGCAGGAGCCAAAGCATTTCTGCGGCGCGCCGTTCTGAAATGCGCTTCTATGACGGACCCGGCGAGAAAGGCCTCAGATGAAAAGAAACATTCGCAATATCCAATCGCCGACCGGTCCGGAAATCTCCGCTCGGAGCTGGCTAACGGAAGCTCCCATGAGAATGCTCATGAACAATCTTCATGCGGACGTGGCGGAAAACCCCCATGAGCTGGTGGTATACGGAGGAATCGGAAGAGCCGCGCGAACCTGGGAGGATTTCGACCGGATCGTTGAATCGCTTGTGGCGCTGAACGGCGACGAATCTCTTCTCGTCCAATCAGGCAAGCCTGTCGGCGTGTTTCGCACGCATGCCGACGCGCCTCGAGTTCTAATCGCGAATTCCAACCTCGTGCCCAAGTGGGCGAACTGGGATAACTTCAATTTGCTCGACAAAAAGGGGCTTATGATGTTCGGGCAAATGACGGCGGGATCCTGGATCTATATCGGCACGCAGGGAATCGTCCAGGGCACCTACGAGACTTTCGCCGAAGCGAGTCGCCAGCATTACGGCGGGAGCCTGTCCGGGCGCTGGATTTTGACATCCGGCCTCGGCGGCATGGGCGGAGCGCAGCCATTGGCCGCAGTGATGGCGGGAGCCTGCTGCCTTGCCGTCGAATGCGACGAGGACCGCGCCGATTTCCGCCTTAGAACGCGCTACGTCGACGAAAAAACTAGAAGCGTCGACGAAGCTCTGGCGATGATCGAGAGGTGGACCAGGGCCGGAGCGGCGAAGTCCGTGGCACTGATTGGCAATGCCGCCGACATCATTCCCGAATTGGCGCGGCGCGGCGCAAATCCGAGTATCGCGACAGACCAGACTTCAGCGCACGATCCGCTCCGCGGATATTTGCCTTCGGGATGGTCGGTCGAGGAGTGGCGCTCCAGACAGGTTTCGGATCCGAAATCCGTGGAAGCGGCGGCCCGGTCTTCGATCGTAAAGCATGTCTCCGCCTTGCTCAGGTTTTGGGAAGCCGGCGTTCCGACCTTGGATTACGGCAACAATATCAGGCAAGTCGCATACGATGAGGGACTCGCAAGCGCTTTCGACTTTCCAGGGTTCGTACCGGCCTATATCCGTCCGCTTTTCTGCAGAGGCATCGGACCGTTCCGGTGGTGCGCGCTTTCCGGCGATCCCGAAGACATTCGAAAAACCGACGAAAAGGTCAAGGAATTGATACCGGACGACCGGCATTTGCATGCCTGGCTGGACATGGCGCAGGAACGCATCTCGTTTCAGGGACTTCCGGCCCGCATCTGCTGGGTCGGCCTCGGCCAGCGGGACCGACTCGGCCTCGCCTTCAATGAGATGGTTGCGAACGGAGAGCTATCGGCCCCGGTCGTCATCGGCCGGGACCATCTTGATTCAGGTTCCGTGGCAAGTCCCAATCGCGAGACCGAGTCCATGCTCGACGGTTCGGACGCGGTTTCGGACTGGCCATTGCTAAATGCACTGCTCAACTGCGCTTCCGGGGCTACGTGGGTCAGCATTCATCACGGAGGCGGCGTCGGCATGGGCTTTTCCCAGCATGCAGGCATGGTTGTGTGCTGCGACGGCACGGACGAAGCCTCGAAGCGAATTGCCCGCGTGCTTTGGAACGACCCGGCAAGCGGCGTTATGCGCCATGCCGATGCCGGCTACGATTCGGCGATCAGCTGCGCTCGAGAGCATGCGCTGAATTTACCCGGAATTCTTGGCAGCTGAACCGCGCGCCAGCAGCGGTTCGGCACCGCCGCTCACGAAAATCGCTTTCGGAAAATTCGGCTAGTCCGGTAGCTAGAGCGACTTGGCCGGCCATGGCACGCAGACTTTCCGATCCTGGATTCTTTTGCGCGTAATTGCGCGCCGAACGAACCCGCCGGGCCGGAAAATTGAGTTGGCAACCGCAAATATTAATATTCGGAATCGTCCTATTCGCTGGAGTAATACCCGATTACATCCCCTTCGGTTGTAACGCCCAAGCCGTTCAGACTGCGATTCGCGTAGTTGAAGTATCCGATGATCTGGTTCGCCTCCAGAATTTCGCCGTCCGTCATCCCGTAGGACCTCAATTTTTCGATATCGCTTTTTTCCATTTTTCCCGGATGGATTGTGAGTTTTTCGGCATACTTGAGAAGTGCCAGCTCTCTGCCTTCGAAAAAATCCTGCGGTCTTCGGGCTTTCAACGCATCTTCAGCCGAATCGGCGCGAACAGCGTCGTCCATAAGAATTTTGGCATTGGCCCAATGATTTGCAAAGGAATAGTCGCACTCGTTCAATAAGGATACGTAGGACCCGATAGTTTCCTGAATCCAAAGCGGAAGCTTATTGCCTTCGTCGTGAAGCACGGCCTTGTAGAGCGACATGTGAGCCTCCATCGTAGGGGGCCGAAGCGAATGCACGCGCAATACGTTGTCGACAGTGCCATGCGGCGTTCGCGCCAATTTCAACGCGGCCTTAAGGCGGTCGTCAGCGTCCTCGTCGGAAATCATTTGGATCCAAGCCGTCATCCGTTTTCTCCCTCTCGGTTGTCCGAAAATTCCTCTGCAATTCCTCGCGCACATTCTGCGCTCCTTGTCTTCAAGCGCAAGCAGTTGCACATGGGTCGGCTTCCCATCCGGCATGCGCCGCCGCCCGACAAGGCGACATCGCGAAAGCCAACTCGAGGCCGTGCCGACCCGAACCCGGCGATGATTCCGGGCTTTCGATTTATGCCGAACGCTGCTTGAATTCCAGCCGTTGTCCTTTGAACGCCGTCCCTCGATTGAAAATGTAGCGCTCCGTGAAACCCGAATTCTTGCCCGCAACTGATTTGCGAGAATTTTCGCGGCAGGCCAATTAGCTATTGAATGCTGCAATGGCATCTGGTGTATGACTACGCTGGAAGCAAATATCGGAAATAGCGCCATGTTTCTTCGCAACGCTTGGTATGTCGCTGGCTGGAGCAAGGATTTCGGCCGCAGTCTGGCCAGTCGGACTTTGCTTGGCGAAAGCATAGTCCTTTTCAGAACCGAAAACGGCGATCCCGCCGCTTTGGAGGATGCCTGTCCGCATAGGAAACTGCCTCTTTCAAAGGGATGCCTCAAAGGCGACCGCGTCGAATGCGGCTATCACGGGCTGACATTCGACGCTTCCGGAGCCTGCGTCGAGGCGCCCACGCAGCGTGGTCGCATTCCCTCGCGGGCAATTGTCAGGCGATATCCGGCGGCCGATCGGTACCGCCTTCTTTGGATTTGGATGGGCGAACCGGAATTAGCCGACGAAAGCAAGATATTCCCTATCGAAGGTTTCGACGATCCTAGCTGGGGGCTAACCGAAGGCGGCTCGCTCGACATCGACTGCAACTATTTATGGGTAGCGGACAATTTGCTGGATCCTAGCCACGTCGCATGGGTGCACCAGGGATCCTTCGCTGGTGCCGGAACGGACGGTAGCCCGCTGTCGGTCAACGCCACAGGGCGCGGAGTCATCGTGCACCGCTGGATATACGGGCAGCCCTGTTCGCCGTATTACTCCTCCCTTGTGAAATTCAAGGGAAATTGCGATCGTTTGCAGCATTATGAAATGTGCTTCCCGGCGATCGGACTTAACAAATCCGTCTATACGCCGGCGGGCGCGGGCGGCCCGGAAATGTCGGAAGCTCCGGAAAACTACGTCAATATATCGTACCATTTCCTAACCCCGGTCGACGACGACCACTCGTTGTATTTCTGGTTCCAGCACCGAAACACCGACCCGCAAGACCAGGAAATTTCCAATCGCATGAACGAAGGCGCCCGCCAGGCGTTCGAGGAGGACAGGGACGTTCTCGTAAGCGTGCACGAAGGAATGAAGAATTCAGCTACGCCGCATATCGACCTCGGCCTCGACGCGGGAGCCAAGCTGTTCCGACTTCATTTGAGTCGCTTGATCGAAAAAGAGCGGGACCAAAGCCAATTAAGCTAGGAGGGGCAATCAGCCGGAACGGGGCAGCGGCGTTCGCGAATCCGGTGCTTGCCCGGATCTATTTTCGGCCTGGATGCAGGCATCCTAGCGCAAGCGCATTATCGCTTGCGCGATGCGTTGCCGGTTCAAAACGCTCGAACCGGCAATGGCAAGGAAATCGCCTAGGCTACGCGGAATAAGCGACGACCGTCTGTCGCTGCCGTCCCAGGCCTTCGATTTCCAGCGTCATGACTTGGCCCGGCTTCAAGTAGACTTGCGGCGTCATTCCGAGCCCTACGCCCGGCGGCGTCCCCGTCGTGATCAAATCGCCTGGCTGGAGCGACATGAATTTGGAAACCTGGCTTACGAGCTCCGGCACGTCGAAAATCATATTTCGCGTAGAACTGTCCTGGAACCGTTGACCATCGACTTCCAGCCACATCGACAAGTTGGCAACATCGCCAACGGATTCCGGCGTGACCAGCCATGGCCCAATCGGACCGAACGTGTCGGCGCTCTTTCCCTTTATCCATTGCCCGGTTCGTTCCAGCTGGAAGGCTCGCTCCGATATGTCGTTAACGACGCAATAGCCGGCTACATGATCCGGTGCCTGCTCTCGAGAAACGTATCTGGCCTCCTTGCCGATTACGATGCCTAGCTCGACCTCCCAATCGACCTTTGTTCCATCCTTCGGAATCATTACGTCGTCGTTTGGACCGATGATCGACGATGTTGCCTTTCCGAACAATATCGGCTCGTCAGGCGGCGTCTGCCCCGTTTCGGCCGCATGGTCGGAATAATTGAGGCCGATGCATATGAATTTTCCGGTTCCAGCAACGCAGGGTCCGATTCTTAAATCTCCTGAAAGCGCGGGAAGCTCCATCGGGTCGATGCCTTGCGCCCAGCTCATGTCCGCAAGTACGTCGCCCGCCAGGTCGTCAACCACGCCCTCTAGGCTTCGCGGCGCGCCGTCCGAGTCCAAAATTGCCGGCACTTCGGATCCCGGCGAACCAATTCTCAACAGTTTCAATTCAGTTCCTCCATAATTTTTCTACCGACCCGCGCCGAACGCAGCCGATCCAGTTTGCGCAAATTGCGCAAATTTTTCGGGGAAGCAATAAAGAATTCCCGTCCGTCCCGCATGGCGGCATGAGCCGAATGGCTTCAACGCAGCATTTTTTTCTATTCGCTCCAGCGCTCAAGCGCAGCTTCGTCGGATTCTTTGCTTGCTACCCATGATTCTCCGCCGGTTCGAAATTCCTTCTTCCAGAACGGAGCGCGGGACTTCAAATAATCCATAAGGAATTCCGCCGCTTGAAATGCGTCGGACCGGTGCTCGGCGAGCGTTGCCACCATCATTATAGGATCGCCGGGTTCAAGCTCGCCGAATCTGTGAATAATCAGGCAATCGACAAGCGACCATTTCGCCCGCGCCTCGAGTTCAATTTTTCGAATCGATTTCTCGGTCATGCCGGCATAGTGCTCGATAAGCATACGCGACAGCGGCGCATCTTCAGACTGCCTTACGATGCCGCAGAAGCTTACCATCGCGCCGGCATCCGTTCGGCCGGACTGAAAGGCCTCGATCTCGGCGCCGATGTCAAAAAGATTGGATTGTATGCGAACCGGCATGTCAACCGCCCGTCATCGGCGGAAAAAACGCGACTTCGCGGGCGCCCGAAATCGGCGCGTCGAAATCGGTCAGCTCCTGGTCTATAGCGACTCGTACCGACGACAGGTCGGAAAACGCCATGTCGTATCTAGGCTCCCGCGCTTTCAATTCATCAACGAGTTGGCGAACGGTATTCGCCTTGGTGTCGACCGATTCCCTCGGTATTCCGATTCGTTCCCTGACCCAGGAAAAATATAGAACTTCAACCATGCTCGCCTCCAAAGTAATTCTGTCAGAGATGCGGCAATGCCTTGCGGAAGTAATTCGCTGCCGAAACCACCGAAAGCAGGGCCGCCATCCAAAGTAAAGCCAAGCCCGCAAGCCCGACGATTTCGGAAAGCTTCGGAATCGCGGGCGCGGCTAGCAAAAGGAAAATCGCCGCCATTTGAATTGCAGCCTTTGTCTTTCCCATCCCCGTGGCTCCCAGGTCGGCGCCGCTTCTCGACATATGCTCGCGCAGGCCCGAAATGAATAATTCCCTGAACACAATCGCCACGGAAGGGACGATAAGCCAGGGATTCATGCCGGAATTCGCTATAATGGCAAGCAAGGCGATGACGACAAGCGTCTTGTCGGCGATCGGATCAAGCATTTTTCCAAAATTCGACACCAAATTGTAGCGCCTCGCTAAATGCCCGTCCAAGAAATCAGTAGCCGAAGCCGCCGCGAATATAGCCGCCGCCAGCCCGCTAGCCTGCGAGAGCGGCAGGACCAGATAGGCCAAGGCAACGAAAGGGGAAACGACAAGCCTGCCCGTCGTCAGCAAATTAGGCAATCGCTCCGATACTCGCATTGTTTGCTCTTTCATCCGCGATCTCTAAAGTGGAAGAATATGGTTTCCGCCAGCGAATTCGAAATCCCGTCCACCATTTTCAAGTCTTCAAGTCCTGCCCCGCCTACCGCCTTGGCCGAACCGAAGCGAGCAAGCAGCGCTTTCTTTCTGGCTGCACCGATTCCCGGGATTTCGTCGAGCAAATTCGCTCCAACCGCCTTCTTCCTCTTGGAACGATGCGCGCCGACCGCAAATCGATGGGCCTCGTCTCGCAAGCGCTGCAAGAAATATAGCACCGGATCGTTTTTGGCCAAAGCGAATGGCCGGCGATTCGGCAGATGCAATTCCTCCCTTCCGGCATCTCGCTCGGGGCCTTTGGAAATTCCGAGTATCGGCATGTCCGACAATCCGAGAAGTGCGAGCACTTCCGACGCAATCGCTACTTGATTCCTTCCCCCGTCGATCAGCAAGAGGTCCGGCCACGCGTCCGCCAAGCGGTCTTTATCGTCTTTAAGCAGGCGTGCGAACCTGCGCTCGAATACTTCTTTCATCATTGAAAGGTCGTCGCCCGGCCGAATTTCGCGATTCTTGAAATTGAATTTCCGATAAGACGATTTCAAGAAGCCTTCCCTATTGGCGACGATCATCGCCCCGACAGCGCTGCTGCCCTGCATATGCGAATTGTCATATACTTCGATGCGATTGATCGGACCCTCCAAATCGAGAATTTTCGCCAGATCGTCTATCAGCTTCGCCTGCGCGGCCGATTCGGATATTCGCATGGCTAGGGACTCTCGCGAATTTCGCAACGCGTTTTGCACGAGCAACGCCTTTTCGCCGCGCATCGGAACTTTGATCTTTACATTTCGACCGGCCTTCTTGGCCAGCGCCTCCTGAATCAGGTCGAGGTTCGAGGGGCGGCAAGACAGAATGATCGATTCTGGGACAGGCCTTCGAGCGTAGAACTGGGCGACAAATGCTTCCAGAACCTCGTCGTCGTCCGCTCCCGAGCCGGTATTGGGGAAGTATGCGTGGTTGCCCCAATTTTGGCCCGCCCGGAAAAAGAATACTTGAACGCAGGCTTGGCCGCCGCCCGAATACAGTGCGAAAAGGTCGGCTTCATTAACCGTTCTGGGATTAATTCCCTGCACCGACTGCACTGCCGTCAGCGCCTGGATCCGGTCCCTTATCGCGGCTGCGCGCTCGAATTCCAGGTTCGCGGAAGCCTTATGCATTTCGTCGGCAAGCTGCTCCTGGACTCCCGTGCTCTTTCCCGACAGGAATTTCTCGGCTTCTTTGACAAGATCGTCGTAATCGTCCTTGGAAACCCGACCGACGCACGGCGCGCAGCACCTCTTGATCTGATAGAGCAAGCACGGCCGCGTCCGGCTTTCGAAAATCGAATCCGAGCAGTTTCTAAGCAGAAATACTTTCTGCAGCTGGTTCAGCGTCCTGTTGACTGCGTTCACGGAGGCGAATGGACCGAAATAACTGCCCTTTTCCTTGCTTGAGCCTCTGTGCTTCCTAATTTGCGGAAACGCATGCTCATGCGAAACTAGAATGTTCGGGAAGCTCTTGTCGTCGCGAAGAAGGACGTTGAAGCGGGGCTTCAACTGCTTGATCAGATTCTGCTCAAGAAGCAGAGCCTCGGTTTCCGTTGAGGTTGTCAGAAACATCATCGACGTTGTCGAAGCGATCATTCGCTCGATTCGGGCGCTGTGCCCGGACGGCTTGGCGTAGCTAGAGACCCGCTTGCGCAGGTTGCGGGCCTTCCCCACGTAGAGCACTTCTCCTCTTTCATCCAGCATTCGGTACACGCCCGGGCTGCCATCGAGGCCCTTCAAGTACGAGTGGATGCACTCGTGGCCCGTCCGAAAAACCGAAGCTTGCGGAGTTTCGCTCTCAGTTTCTGCAGATTCGATCATTTTCTTCTACGAGGCTCGTAATGGAACATAATGCTACTTTAAACGAGATTCGAGAGTTAAAGTTGCAAAGCCCGCGTAAAACTCCGCGGTCACCTAATTGGTGCTTGGCCGAAAATCCGCAGTCCGGGCAATAGGCCGCCGTCCAGTCGCTGTTCCGGGGTCGGCACTGCCATGATCAGGGGAGGCTCCGGATCAGGCGGCGAGCCGGATCCCGCGCTTGCGAAGGCGCTCGAGGCGCTTGCGCTCCCGCCTTGCGCGATCAAGCTGATCCGGTGCAGGTTCGCCGCCAGGATGGACAGGTCGACCGTCCGCTCGAAGCCGGCGGCGCCCCGCGTACGGACCCGGTCCAGGCCGCGCTGCTCAAGATTGTTGATCGCCGATTCTACCGCGTGATGGCGCCTTCGCGTATGAGCAACCACATTAAATGAAGCAATTGGCGGTTCCCGCGTTCACGGTATTTGGGGAACCCCGGCACGATTGCGCAGTCCGCGCGGCGCGTGCTCCGGACAACCGTTCACCGCAGCGTCCAGGGCGTCGGCGGCAGTCGGACAGCACGGATCGGTTACCGCTGGACCGAACCCTTACCTATCTAAAGCCGCCAATCGGAAAATTGTTGCGCTCGTCGTTACTCTGAATTTTCCAAGCCAGGTGCTGCCCGCCGTCCAAGCAGAGGAGCTGGCCCGTCAGTGCGGGCGAATCGAGAATATAGTGAAGTGCGCGCACGACATCCTCGGGGTTGGCTCCGCGCTGCAATATCGATGCCGCTCTTTGACGCTGGAAGTGTTCTTTCGACTGGCGCGTGCTAGGCAGAGTCGGTCCCGGACCGATAGCGTTAACGCGCACTTGCGGAGCGAGCGCCAGAGCCGCCGTTCTGGTAAGATCCCACAAACCCATCTTGGAAATCGAATACGTCGCGAATTCGGATGTCGGCCTTAGGACGCGCTGGTCGACCATGTTCACGACAGCAGCGGCCGCTACCGGCTCGCCTCCCAAGACATTGCAAGCAGGGGCCTGGCGCGAAAACTCCTGCGTCAGCAGGAACGGCGCGCGAAGATTGATTTCGAGGTGCAAATCCCAGCTATCGCGCGTCGCCGTCAGCAGGTGATCTCTTTCGAACGCCGACGCGTTGTTGACTAGTAAAGTTAGCGGGCGCTGCAGCAGCTTCGACGCCCGCCTCACAAGTTGCCCGGTTTCCCGTTCAGCCGACAAATCCGTCTTTAAAGCCGCCGCGCGCCGACCCATTTCCTGAATTTCTCCGACAGTCTCTTCCGCTTCCGCCCGGGAGTTCAAGTATTGGATCGCCACGTCGAACCCTCGGCGGGCCAATGCTATCGCCATAGATCGGCCAAGCCGTCGAGCTCCGCCGGTCACCAGGACAGCTCCGGATTCGAATGTCAAGCGTCAACCCTCGCCCGCCGACGCACTTGTCGCCGACAATGCCGTTTTTTTTAAGTTAGAGCTGAAATTTTTAGGATTCGTTCCGGTTCGGCGCGAAACGGAGCCGCTTGCCTGCATGGAGGCTATGCGTCGCGACTGCAGGAACACTCTGAATTTCCAAACATCCGTTTGCCGCAACTTCCGCATTTGCGCGGCAACCACGTTCGATTGCGTCCTTCACCGGACCATCTGTTGCGGAACTGCCTGACGATTGCAAGGGCAGCAATTCCGGCAAGAAATAATATCGCCGCCTTTATCACTATCGAATTCCGTACTGATATCTGATTGCGCGCTCTTCGATTTCTTCGGCAACGTTTTGGATCAAGCTGGATCCGATTCTTGCCAGCCAAGGTCGCCGGCGACCGAATACCGAAAACTTGACATCGTCCCCGTGTTTTTCCTTCATTACGGGAACGAGGTGGCCGATTTTGTCGGCAAGCCCGAGTTCGATCGCTTTCTCGGCCAACCAGAACTCTCCGTTGAAGACATCCGAATCCTCGTCAAGCCTGCCTTCCCTTCTATCCTTGACGTGCTGAATAAACGTCTCATGGAGTGACTTGTGCAAGGATTTCAGCCTTCGCACGTCTGCAGGCTTCTCCGGCTCGAAAGGATCAAGAAAGCTCTTATGGCGGCCTGCCGTGTACAGTCGCCGCTCAATTCCCAATTTTCCGATCATTTCGTGGAAGCCGAAGGACGATGAAATGACGCCTATGGACCCCAGTATCGATGAACTGTCGGCGTAAATCTCGTCGGCGGAAGCAGCTAGCCAATACCCGCCGGATGCGGCCAGGTCTTCAACGAATGCGGTTACTTGCATATCGTTTTCGTCTGCAAGCCTGCGAATTCGCGATGCGATCAATGACGACTGCACAGGCGACCCGCCCGGGCAGTTAATCAAAAGCGCGACTTCGCGAAACTTTTTTTTCTTGAATGCGCTCTCGGCCAATGGCGCGAATACGGCATCGTTCAAAGCGCTGCCCGGCATGCGGCCGCCGGGCGCTATTATCCCGTCGAGCCTTAGCACCGAAACGCGCGGCTTGGATTTAGCGAACGGAATCCGTTTCCATAAAGTTTTCATGCGAAGATTTTTAATCTCTATGAGATTGCGAGACAAGGCCGCTATATAGTGTATTCGCAATTATGACGAGACTAAGAATTTTTTTGCCGAGCGGCGGCGCAGCCGTGCCGGAAGCCGACAAAGTCTCAGAAGTTTGTCACCTCGCCCCCAATTTCCGCTCAATCCAGAACATAGAAAACGAATAAATTGTCGTGCAATATCAATAGGTAATAAAAATTTTTAATAGGAGCAACTTTCCGTAAGCGTTCGGTCGAGCGGTGACGATCCGTGTTGTCCGACTGCCGCCGACGCCCCGGACGCTGCCGAGAACGGTTGTCGGAGCGCGCGCAGCGCGGACTGCGCAATCGTGCCGGGGTTCCCTAAAAACCGTGAACGAGGGAACCGCCAATTGCTTCATTTAATGTGGTTGCTCATAGCCGCCTATCCGGCGAGAAGGGAGTGCGTGACATCGCCAACTACATCAAAAAGTCTCTCAGCCGCCTATCCGGCGGGAATGATTGGCGGCGCAGTTGCCGGCATGGTCTGGCTTCTCTCAGCCGCCTATCCGGCGGGAGTGGAATCCGATCCGTTGACATCGTGGACATCAAGTCTCTCAGCCGCCTATCCGGCGGGAATGTCGTATTTGCAGGATTACGACACGGCGACGGATCTCTCAGCCGCCTATCCGGCGGGAATGCGCGAATGACATCAACGGCGATCCTCGGCGCGGTCTCTCAGCCGCCTATCCGGCGGGAATGGGACCGAACGCTTACCGGTGTGGGTCTCATATTCTCTCAGCCGCCTATCCGGCGGGAATGTTAAAATCTACGTCCGTCGTCCGCACGGTGTATCTCTCAGCCGCCTATCCGGCGGGAATGGAAGGACAAAAGAAGTGGCGCTCCGTCATTCATCTCTCAGCCGCCTATCCGGCGGGAATGTGCAGCGTGATTCCCGCCGTCCCGTCCTGCAGTCTCTCAGCCGCCTATCCGGCGGGAATGGTCGCCTCCGGCGCCGCTATTCAGGTCAACATTCTCTCAGCCGCCTATCCGGCGGGAATGTTTTATTTTGCCTTAGTTGCTGACTGGTCATTTCTCTCAGCCGCCTATCCGGCGGGAATGGTCTCGCGCTTGTCGTATCCGATTAGCATGTATCTCTCAGCCGCCTATCCAGCGGGAATGGAAGGCGACGAGAGCGCGGGCCAAGCGGGAGATCTCTCAGCCGCCTATCCAGCGGGAAGGCGGAAAGAGCAGCCCCGCCAAAAACAACTATCTCTCTCAGCCGCCTATCCGGCGGGAAGGAATATGGGCGGCTTCCCGATTACAGGCGTCACTCTCTCAGCCGCCTATCCGGCGGGAAGGGCAGGACGGGACGGCGGGAATCACGCTGCATCTCTCTCAGCCGCCTATCCGGCGGGAAGGATCGCCTCTCATCCGGCCGAGGTTTACAAGGGTCTCTCAGCCGCCTATCCGGCGGGAAGGATCGTAATTCGCGGCGCGTCGGTTGCGCCAGTTCTCTCAGCCGCCTATCCGGCGGGAAGGGCCGGTCCCACTCCAGCGATCCGGGTTCGCCGTCTCTCAGCCGCCTATCCGGCGGGAAGGGCGGGCATTGACCGGCGATGCGATCCCCATGATCTCTCAGCCGCCTATCCGGCGGGAAGGCCTGTCTTTTTTCGTAATAATCACGTGAAATCAATGACTTGCCGATTGACAGCCTTGTGCAGGATCATTTCGTTGAATATCTTTATCTTATTGATTTACCTACCGTTTTCCAAACGGCTCGTAAAGATCCTCTGGTTTTCCTCGAGTGAAACCCGTGAATTCAGAATATGACATCGCAGGCTCAATGTCTTCACCATAATCGGGGATCGTCACACGCATCAGCGTGTTCAAATCCTGCCGTAACATCTCCTCAGCTCCTTTGGGCCGGCTGCTCCAGGCACAACCGACGGGATCCCGAAACAGGCACTCGTCGTCAATTCCATCACATTTCAGTCCGAGTCTCTTCGCTTCATGAAAAGCACTCTCGGATGTACCGGGAAGAAGGTCCACATACCATGCTGCATCGTCAAGGCTGTCGCCGTCCAGCTGGTAGAGGATGTCTCGGCTATCCGAGCGCCGGAAACGCCGTGTTCGGGTCATGGTAAGGTTAAAGCGAGTGTTAATGTGCTTAGTGTATTTCCCAAGCGGTGCGTCGTCACTTGTGCTGACCATGTCCGAACGCAACTCCGCCTCTCTGTCGCGCAAGGGGAAAAAACCAACGCCGGAAATGACGGGAGCGGCACTGATCCTGGCAAAATCCTCGTCTCCGGATAACGCATCGAACAAACGGCCTTCGAACTCATCCAGATGTCGTCCGGGTATTTTGGTTTCATCGTGCGGCTTCGTTTCCACTCCTGGCATGCGTAGGGATCCATCCTGCATCGCAATAGGACTTCTTCCCAAGATCAGCACGTTCGGATACTCCCCCTCGGCCGAGCGATGCCGGCGGACCCGGCCGGCCGCCTGGATGATCGAACGCACCGAGCTTGGATCCAGGACCGCGTAGTCGAAATCCATATCGTTGCCTGTCTCGATTACTGGGGAAGAGATGACGACAATCTCTATATCCTTTGTTCCAATCTTTTCCGCACGTTCGAATAGGCGTTCATCTTGGCAAAGGAGCTTAACACCTTTTTCCGGATCATGTCCTTTTCTCGTCAGTGCCTGCATAAGACGAGCTTCGATCCAAGCGCGATGAAGCCGCGGAAACTGCGAGTGTAGGCACACCTTTGCACGAAGGCGACCATTCTGCTCGCCCGACGGAAGTTGCACAGCCAATCCGGCCGTATGTGAAATCCGCGTAAGCCGCACCATCCCCACGGATACGCGAAACCCATCGCATTCCTCCGCGTTTAGGCTATGCATGCGAGCGCATCCTCTGTCGATCTGTTTGACCAGATCCACCCAGCTATTGCATGGTGGAAGGATCTTGCCGCGTCGCGCGGGCGGAGAAGCGCGGATACCGGACAGTACCGCCTCGCGGCATTTCGCCATGACTTGTCCTAGGTCTTGTCCATTCTGGTTCGTAAAACACGAATGCGGTACATCTCCCGAACAGAGGAGGTTTACATGCGCGCTAGTCTTTCGCGCCCGCGCGAATTCAGACCAACCCCGAGTGTAGGCTATGTGCAGCGCTTCGGCGATATCGCCAGTCAACGTAGCCGACATGATAATCACGCGACGCCCCGCCGTGCCCGCCTGAAACACGAGGCGGCCGATCGCAGCGATGTCCTCGCCATCGAACTGGTCAATCTCATCAAGGATAAGGTCTGAGGTGAAGAGGCGCAGCGCCTGCACAAGAAAGCGGGCATTGACGGGCGATGCGACCCCCATGAAGTGATCGATAGTGCCCAAGATGATCGGCGGTGCAAGAAGCCGACGGCCCGTCTCGGCGCGCTTGCCGGCGTGTTCCAGGACAAGGTCGCAGAAGGCCGGCAGGCCTCGGCTAGTGTCGGCGGATAGCGACCGAATCCAGTCGACCTCGCGCGCATCGCCTTCTTCGGGTACGCCACCGGTTCCTCGTTCAACGAGCAGCCATTCGGGAAGGTCAATCATGCTCTCGGCACCCTGCTCGTCTCCCGGATCATGCCAGTTGAACTGCACTGGCGGCTGACCTATGAGACACGCGACATCCTCGTCAGAAAAGCCCAACCCGTCGACGTATTCCCGGGCGGACTGGTATGCAAGAACCCTCAGCCCCAGTCCCAGGAACATGCGCAAATAGCGCCGCTCGGGGCGAACGTCTCCCATTGCCGCGTTTGCTAGAATCGTGGGTGCACCGCGTGTTTTTCCTGCCCCGGTGCCCGCCAAGATGCAGGCAAAAAACCCGCCCTCCGCATGTGCGCAGACTGTACGGGCAACTCGCGCGGCTTCCGCCTGCCACCGAAAATGCTGTATCGATGACGGTTCCGGATGCATTACGCCGACCGGTACTTGTCCCTCGTCCAACGCGGGAAATCGGTCGCGGTATCGGTGCAGCAGGTCGAACGCTCCGCGAGCATGCGCGTAGACGCGGCGGACATGCGTTGCAAGGTCGTCGCCGGGGATTCGTTTTCTGCGCCCTCGAATACTATTTGTGGTGTTCGCAAGGTGATCGGGACATGTTTCCAAGCCCTGCTTCCGAGCCGAGCCGACATGGTCCGCCAGCATCAGCGAGGCCCGAAGCGCAATATCCGCGCCTGTGGGCTTTTTGTTCGCATCAAGCTTCTTCGCCTCGCGTTTAAGCCGCGTCAGCCACCACTCACCGTGCCAAAACGGTGTGCCCTTTGCGATCCGGAGTTTCTTCTGATCCAAGCTCCCTTTACTCACATGGCGCCCGACGAGAATGGCAAGATGTCCAGAGTCACCCTCTGGAAGCCTGTGATGAGTCAGGATGAGCATCCCGATCAGGTGCGTGAGAGATCCTTCCTGTCTGGGTTCGAGAAAGGAGAAGCCGGTTTCATCTCCGAAACAGGAATTCTTCGATGAGAAATGCAGCTTCGCCAATTTCTTGGCAACCTCCAGGCAGGCATTATCGATCTGCTCTGGCACCAGTTTCGCAAGAGTAACTCCGAGCCCTTCGTCGGGACACTTCCCGAACAGACGATCCCAGACCGCCGCCGAATGCAGTTCGTGGCGGACCGCATCCGCCTCGTGTTGACCTCCTTTCAAACCACGTCTCAGTTTGTCCTGGAAGAGTTTGGTAGCCTTGCCAAGGTCGTGGAACAGGGCCGCCACCCGGACTACGGCCGCCGCGCAGGCATCAACCTCCGATCCTTTCATTCCCATGTAAAACGCGGCCGGATGAGAGGCGATTGGCACTAGCCCTTCATCCGAAAATGCAGCTCGTGACCCAATGCGAGTCAGCGGAGCACGGCTCTCATGCGCGCTTCGGATTTCGTAGATAGTCACGGCGGTGTTTCTCGTCGCTCCGCGGCGCAATTCGCGTGACATGCGATCAAGGCATGCGTTCGTCGCCTTGCCACGCCATGTACGATCGCCGATCCGCCAGAAATACCGGTCAAGTACCCTAGCCGTTCGTTCACGCGATTTCTTGCCCGACCGGCAGACGGCGATCACCTCGCGCACCTGTTCATCCTTTCCGGGCTGCGGCCTCGATCATCCGTTCGACCGTTCCAATCGCCTCGGCCATGATCTTTCGGTCATCGAAAGCATTGATAAGCTGTATCCGGAACGTCTTTGCGGGGTCGGCATCTCTTTTTCGGGTTGCGCCGTAGAAAGCGAGAGGAAGGACGAGAGCGTCCTTAAATCCGTCAGCGAGATCAAAAACGAGGCCGCCTGCTCGCGTCTTGCCATGCAGTACGGACATGTGGGGCGGTATGCCCAAAGCCCATAGTGCCGCCCCCGCCATCCCGTAGCAAAGGTAGTTCCCGTGATCGATCAGGCGGTTTGCCAATTTCACCGGATCCGCCATGTCCGCGCCCAATTTTACCTCGCTCGCACCCGCATCCCGGCGAAAACTGTCCTTGGCAAGACCGGCCATGCGCGCAAACTCCGCATAGCAGCGTTTCGAAAAAACGCCTTCAACTCCGAGAAGCTGCCGAATGTCGCGACAACCTGCCAGTTCATTTTCAAAACTCTCGCACATCCGCACAAGTCGGCCGATATCGCGAGATTGAAGCCAGCGACGCGCTCCTGCGCCGCCGAATTTGCGCATCCGCAACGCGCGGTCACGCATCGTCGCCTTTGCTGCGAGAAGCGAGTGTTCTTCGCTTTGGTAGACCGGCAGCATTTCCCGGAAATGACGCGTCGCGGTATAGGTCGTCAAGGCGCCCATATGAAGCGGTGTGCCGCCAGTCCCTGTAACGGCGAGATGTACATGCTCTTCTCCAAGCAGCCTCATTGCGTCTTGGGTAATCGAAGTACCTTGCCCCATGAACAGGACGGCGAGGTTAACATGCGGGATGTTGTATTCGCGGCGATGTTCGTCGTCCGTGATGTGATAGACGATTCTTTCGCCTTCGACATGGATCCTGGACCGCTCGAGGTAAAGCACCGACTCGCGGTCCGTGGCAAGCACGCGGGGTCCGCCCCTATGCCGCATCAAAGGCTTCCTGAAACAAATCGGCAATTACTGGCAGGACTGCCGGCTCGCTAGCTTGGGAAAAGCCGTATGTACCGACCATGATCGGCGCATCGCCGACCTTGCCGGCTTGCGCTCGAACATGCACGACGGCGCGATCGTAGTGTAGGGCCAGAATGGAAAGGTCATTGCCGCGAGCCTTGACGGGCTTGCCGACAGGCTTGCCGCGCCTCGCGGCCCGTGCCTGGCTTCGACGAATCCATCCGGGCGTGCGCTTCTCACCGGCCCGGTCTCGGACGTATGCCGCTCCCGGCATACCCGGCTCGACGTCCGCTTCCTCAATTTCCGTATCCGCAAGCATGCCGCGACGTTTCAGCAAGACAATCCCTTCAAGGCCAAGAAGCGTCATGAGAGAAATCTTGGACCCAATCAATTCGATCTCGTGACCCGGCAGCATGCAGTTGCGACCCATTCGCATCTGCGGCAATGCGACGGCAATGAAATCCTCGGCCGGGCCGCGCCTGTTTGCGTGATGAACCGCATTCAGCGTTCTGCTCAGCACGTCCGGTCCCGCGCCTAGTTCAATCACCGCCTGTACGGGCCTGATGACAAGACGGGCGGTGCCCGGGCACCGTCCCCGACCCTCGTTCAGGCTCATCCGTTAGCCTTTGCCTTTTTGGAACTGGAGCCAAAGACGCCGCCCCGCACCAGATTTGCCATGACGAAATGCGCATCGCCACTCAGATCGTCACTGCTCTGCGCCGTGTTGACGCCATTCAGCAAAGGTTCCGCTTTCGCGCGGAGATCATAGAAGCTGGCCTTCGTCAGCGGCCCCCTGAGAACATTCCCTGTCTGCTGAACGCCGCCATAGGGATTCACCGCAATAGGCGCGTCATGTTCCTCGCTACCATGCCAGATGTCGATATGGCGGAGAGCGGCGCCAATCTTTTGCGAATGCATGGAAGCCTGTTGAATCTGTCGGCCATGGTACAAGGTGGGCAACTTCGCGTAGACCCGGCTAAGACTGTCGTTTTTCTTTTCTTCGCGAACATATTCCTGCGAAGGGAAAATCTCCTGCCCGGGCGCCAAGGTCGCATTCCATTTTACCTGAACGGTGAATGCGTTGCCTTTCGCGTTCGAAAGGCCTTCGGCGATTCCGTCTATGAGTTCCTTTAGGTCATCGCCGTCGCCCCGTGTGAGCGCCTCGACCATTTCCGCCTCGCCTGCTTGCCGGTCCAGATCCAGCGAAAACGGATCGAAACGCAGCGCCGCGACGTCGAAATCGACCGTCACCGACATCGCATCCGACTGGAACCGGTTCCGCCAAGCGAACCTCGCGTTGGCAATGTTCCAGGCATAAAGCGCGGCCAGAACGCGAAACCCGCCTGCCTTGCGATACCCTTCCGCCAGACGCCGATAGGTCTCGCCCACCTTGGCGTTGCCGCAGGCATGGGGCTGCATGGCGAGCGGCATGAAACGAACCGAAAAGCATAGTTCGACACCGTCATGGCCCTGCGGAACCACGGCCACTTCCACCGACTGCGGGTTGCTCTTTCCCGGATTCTCTGCCCTGTCCTCAGAGGATTGGCCGCGTACGCCCTTCTCGCGCACTTCGATCGGCGTAAGCGTCTCCGAATCATCCGACCGCGTGGCAAAGAACAAGCCCTCGGCAATCTGGATGGAGCGCGCATATGCCAGCATGCCCGTTTCAAGCGAGGGGCCGTCGGCGGTTTTAGACATGGTAGCAATCCTCCTTCTTGTTGGATTCAGGATGGTAGGCCGCGTGGCCCAGGATGTGATCGCCCCTGACTTCCCAGCGCCACAGGATAGCGTGGAGCGTCTCCTCTGTCAGCTCTAAGAGCCTGGAGCTGCGCACCGAAATCAGTTCGGCAATGCCCAGAACAGGTTCCGCGAATACGTGCGGCACCGTCCCGCACCGGGTCCGGATGCGCTTCGGCGCTTCGTCCGGGCGCTCCAGCAGCCGGTAGCCTACGGAGACCGGAACTATCCACCCGAAGCCCCGAGGACGCTTCGCCGGGAACAGAATAGAGGCCATTTCCGCCAGCTGATCCTCGTCGCCTGTGGTGATCTGGAGCCGCTCGGGAAGCTCCGGGCGAACCATAGCGTAACCGCGGCGCATTTTCCGGAATGCGCTTCCGTCCCGGGCGAGTGCCTCGACCACGCAGCCGTCGTCCTGCAGCGTTCCCCCGGCGATGCGCCTTCCGATCATTGCCACTTGCAATCCCGCTTCGCTGTCCCAGCCCGGGAGATCGACAAGAATGGAGACCTCGACTGTTCCGGTCAGATCCTCCATGGTTTCGTCCGGTACAAAGTCGCCGGACTTAATCTTCATCTCAGGCTTGGTGCGCCCTTCGGTCACAGAGACCCGGTGAAGGACGGGCAGAACGCGGGCGCTCCAGGCGGCCAAACCCAGATCCCTCGCCAGCGCATCCGCAAGCCCGAGAAACGAGAGCGGGCTTGGCAGGCCGGCCGCGAAGTCGTTCATAAGCAGGTTCACCCGGCTCGCACGAAGGTTCCTGACAGCGAAAAGCATGAATCAGCTGCCCACCTTGCTGCTGAATTTCCCTAGCCGGTAGGCGAAGTGCGCGCTTGAAAGCGCCATGCGAGCCCTCCGGTACTGGGCATCCCCGTCCCAATAGCGGCGGAACAGGATGTTCCCCGCATCCGGCGGAGCCTTCAGCGCGTCGTGTGAAATCCCGTGAATATCCGCCAATGCCTTGGCGTCTTCCGTGGTTTCGGCAGCGAACGAACTTGCGTCTTCGATCAGCCAATCCGCCAGACGGTTAAGCCCGGCGCGTGTGTGCATGTCGTTATACTCCTTGTCGCGATCGAGAAGATCTGCGTATTTGAGGATCCGTTCTGCAATGTCTGGATCGCGCAAACGGGGAAAACTGCCGCCGTGGACAAAACGGAACAATTCCGCCTCCTCTTGCGCCATGCCTGGCGGCATTTTAGCGAAAAACCGAATCCTGGGCCCGTCGATCGCGCCGGAGATGTTCCGAAGCTTGTCGCTGACCTTCTGCCTTTGCCAGCGGCCGCGCGGGACGCGTGGCGCGCCAGGCGCCTGCTTCTGGAAATAGGGTTTGGCCACGCGCTCCATAGCCATATACGCGGCCGCAGGAGAAACCGGGGTGATCTGAAGATCTCCGCCGCCAGGACGGGGGACAAAAATAATAGGAAACTCTCCTGCTGCGAGCCATTCTACAGCAGGAGGGGACTTGAGCAGAGCATCGAAGACAGCCTCACGCGCCTCCTCGCCGAACACGCTGGCAAACGCCTCGAACACACTCTTCGAGATGTCAGTCGGATTGCGCACGTGGTCGACAAAGGACCTCTCGGTTTCACCGCGGATATCCAATGGCCGAAAAAGGACTTTCGCATATGGTATGTCAGCGGCACTACCAGCGGGAACAAGTGGGAGCCGATGGTTCGCGCTCGGATAATCTACACGCAAAACCGGGGAATCGCCATCTGCGCGAGAAGAAACCATCTTGGTAAGATGCGTCCCGCTCTTCTGCGCAACGCGCTTAAAAATCTCCGGAGAGATCGTTCCTTTCCCCTTCGTCGCTGCCTGATTCATCATGCCGAATTCATGCTCCAGTTCATCAGCAGCTATGCTTCGGCCCGTGGGCGTGAAGCTCAGGAGATCTTTCCTGGAAACCTTCGCTACGTTTCGAGGCTGGTCAGTCACAAAGGGTTCTCTCTGATCGGATACTATGAGGAGCTTAACTTCAAATTCACGGAGGAATGCTCATAACAGACTGGTATTGCGAAACAAGGCACAAATTCGAAGCCTCCAGAATCTCGCGCGCTTCTCGCAACTCCCGCAGTTCCGCTTCCGTAACGCCGCGAGCCTCCAGTTTTTCCAGTGCGCGGTCAATATTCGCCAAGGCACGGCAAGGCTGCCCCGCCGCACGAATAGCACTCGACGACTCGACGACGTCGACTTTGCATATATAATGATATTCGGCTTGCCGAAGCGAAGCGATAAAGAGATTCCCCGAATACATCGTGCAATCGAAACCGCATCGAGGATGCCGCGGCAAACGCCGCGATTGCGATCAATGCGCGTTGTGCGGCGAGATGGCGGGTAAAAAGTTACCGAGGCAGCTTCGGACCGATCGGTCGGCGCAATCGAAGGATTCAGCGGAATGCTAGGAAATAGATTCGCAACTAGGCTCAACGCCTTCAAATTCGACTCGTCCGCCGTCGGCGCGACATCGTCAGCGAAAGCCGGAGCAATTCAGCAGTTGCAAAGAGCAGCGTCCGTGAAAGGATTGACGGACGTGGACCTGAATTATCCGGACCATGTTCTCCAAATCGGCTCCGAATTCGCGCTGCGGGCGCAAGACCTCGGCTTGAAAGTCAACGGCTTGGCCATGCGTTTTGGAGCAAGCAGGAAATTCGCATCGGGCGCATTCACGTGTTCAGACCCGCGGATCCGGCGCGAGGCCATCGACCAGACAAAGAGAGGAATCGACGCCGCTCGCGAATGCGGAGCGGGATTAATGACCATTTGGCTCGGCGAAGACGGATTCGACTACGGATTTCAGGCGGACTACGAAAAAATTTGGAACGACGAAGTACAGGCGATCAGAGAAGTGGCGCTTCATGATTCCGAGTGTCGAATAAGCATCGAATACAAACCGAACGAACCGCGCGCTTTCGCGTTGCTTCCGGATCTAGCTTCTACACTCCTAGCTATCGCAGAAGCCGACTGCGCCAACCTCGGAGTAACTCTGGACTTCGCGCATATGCTGTATGGAGGCGAGCACCCGCCCGCCTCGGCATCGCTAGCGGCGCGAAAATCGACGATTCTAGGCGTCCACTTGAACGACGGCTACGGCAAAAGGGACGATGGGCTCATGGTCGGCTCGGTGCACCTCGCGGCCACCGTGGAATTCATGTACCAGCTTCTGAAAATTCCCTACGATGGCGTTATTTACTTCGATACATTTCCTGATGCGAGCGGAGTGGATCCTGTCCTCGAATGCGAGAGCAACATCAAGGCGACCGGGCAACTAATCAGCGCGGCTCGCGAACTCTTGAATAGCAACGCGCTCGACAATGCCATGAAACGGCAGGATCCAGTCGCCTCGCGCCAAATGGTTCACGAAGCGATAGCACGAGCATTCGGCAAATCGACGCATTGAAGCGACATTCAGTCGCTTCGGCAGCTTGCTTTGAAAACGAAGGGGCGAAATTTTTGCAAAAGGTTCCAATGTGGTCTTTATCGCGTTCTCGTTGCTCCTATTGTCCTGAAAAGACTGAACTCGATCTTCGAAATTCGTAACACCTGCCGAGGCCCGATTGAATCCGGGAAAAGAGGATGCACCGATTGCCGGGCGATCGGGATTGGCCGGGTCGCCTCATGAGCCTGTTCGCTTCGATGCGATGCGCGCGGCGCGCCGAGAATTGGAAGCCGTCGATTAAAACCCGGCATATAGTTCCGAAAGAAGCATATTACATTGGGCAGCTCGCGGACAGGAAATGAAGCGACGGTCTTGACCAATTGCCGGTCCCTGCAATGCGATTGAATATTGCTGTCCGATAATGCTTTAAGGATACCAACTTGCATTTCGAAAGGAAAATAAATGGCGCTCGAATTTGAACGAATGTTCGGCACCGGGAAACCGGTCATCGCGATGGTCCACTTCGCGGCGATGCCGGGCAGCCCGCTTTTCAACAAGGCAGCCGGCGTCGAAGGCATGGTCGAAGCCGCGAAACGCGACCTTGAAGCCCTGCAGCGGGCGGGCGTCGACGCGGTAATGTTCGGCAACGAAAACGACCGGCCCTACGAATTGAAAGTCGATGCCGCGACCGTCGCGACCATGGCATACTGCATAGGACGCCTCGCCGAAGAAATCGACGTGCCCTTCGGGGTCAATGTTCTGTGGGATCCCAAAGCAAGCATTTCTGTTGCTGTCGCTTCCGGGGCTTCATTTGTCAGAGAGATATTTACCGGAACCTACGCGTCGGACATGGGCAATTGGTCGCCGAATGCCGGCGAAGCTCTTCGCTACCGCGATCGATTGGGCGGGGACGGCATAAAGGTATTCTTTAATATCAGCGCCGAATTCGCTTATTCGCTTGACAGGCGCAGCGTGGCCGACCGGGCTAGAAGCGCGGTTTTTTCTTCTGTTCCCGACGCGCTGCTGGTTTCCGGAACGATTACGGGCGAACCGGCGGCTTTGAACGATTTGACGGCTGTCAAGGACGCGGTTCCCGACGTGCCCGTGCTGGCCAATACGGGCGTCAAAATTGAAACGGTCGCGGAGGTTTTGTCGATCTCCGACGGCGTCATCGTCGGCTCATCCCTTAAGGTCGACGGCGACACTTGGAACCCGGTCGACGAGGAGCGGGCCACGGAATTCATGAACCGGGCAAGAGCCGCCCGGAACAAAATTTAGACTTGGAATTGCGAATGACTGAAATTTCAGCGGATAGAATTTGCGAAATCACCAGAAAGCTTTGCCTCATTCCGGGCTTGAGCGGGCACGAGGAACGAGTCTCGGCCGCGCTGCGAACGGAATTGGAAGAAATCGGCCTGGATTGCGAAAGCGATGTTCTAGGCAATTTGAGCGCCACCATCGAAGGCAGCGGAGACGCGCCGTCCGCTCTGCTTTTCGCGCACATCGACCAACTCGGAGGGATCGTCAGGAAAATAGAGCCGGACGGAAGAATTTTGTTCGATCGCCTCGGAGGGCTTCCCGAGAAAGCCCTTCCGGCCCAGAGGGTCGTGGTTACGACCGAGTTCGGCCGCGACATACTCGGCTTCATCGCCAGCAAGGCGCATCACGCCACGGCTGCCGAGGAGAAATACACCGTATTGCCGTGCAGGGATTTATTCATCGACGCCGGTTTCGAAAGTTCCGCCGAGGCCGAACAAGCGGGAATTAGAGTCGGGTGCCCGGTTGTCTACATGCCATGGTGCGAACGCATGGGGGCTAACAGGCTGGCCGGAACATCTATCGATGACAGAGCGGGATGCGCCGTGGTACTGGAAGTCGCCCGGGTTCTCGCGAAGAAAAAAATCCGGCCGACCGTCCATGTAGTTTTTTCGGTGCAGGAGGAATTCAACCTCAGGGGCGTTCTGCCCGCCGCGCTCCGGCTATGCCCGAACGCAGCGATTCAAGTAGATTTAATTCTCGCGACGGATACGCCGGACATGTCGGAGCGCGGCGATGTCAGGCTTGGCGGCGGCCCGGCTCTAAGCATGTACTCCTTTCACGGACGAGGTACATTGAACGGCGTCATCCCCCATCCCGGCCTGGTTCGGCTAATGGAAAAATCGGCGAGCGCCGCGGGCGCGCCGATTCAGCGAAGCGCCCACATCGGAGCCTTGACCGACCTGTCCTACATCCAGTTTCAAGGCAAGGGAGTGGCGTGCATCGATGTCGGGTTTCCAATGCGCTATTCCCATTCGGCAGCGGAGCTTTGCGATTTGCGCGACCTTGCCGGGCTTGCCGAGGTCCTGGCGCATGCACTGGAGCATATTCGCGAAAGCGATCTCGAAAGGAGGCCGGGCAATGTCTAAGCCGCTGTTTCTAGGAGTCGACGTCGGCACCTTCGAAACCAAGGCGTGCCTCTGCGACGCAGCCGGAAGAATCGTGGCTTCGGCGGCAAGGAAGCACGAAATGTCCGTACCCCGGTCCGGATGGGCCGAGCATCGCCCGATCGAGGATTGGTGGGACGGATTCACCGAGGTTGCATCCAAGGCGCTGGCGCAGAGCGGCGCCGCGCCAAGCAGAGTCGAAGCCGTGGCGGTCAGCGCGATCGGCCCCTGCATGCTGCCCGTCGACGGCGAGGCCAATCCGCTTTCGAACGCGGTCCTGTACGGCGTGGACACCAGAGCGTCGAAGGAAATCGAGGAGCTTTCGAACGGGATAGGCGAAACAAGAATTCTTGAATTCAACGGCAACGCCCTAACTTCGCAATCGGTCGGCCCTAAAATCCTGTGGCTTCGCAAGAACCGGCCCGAGATATTCCGGCAGGCCCGGAAAATCGTGACTTCGACAACCTTTCTGGTTCATAAACTGACCGGCCGCTTCGTAGTCGACCACTACACTGCGGCGAATTTCACGCCGCTTTACAATTCGGCGACGAATTCCTGGGACGATTCTCTTTGCCGAGACATTGTCGACCTGGACAGGCTCCCCGAACTGGGATGGTCCAACGAAATCGCGGGCGGGATCACGCCGCAAGCGGCCCGGGCCACCGGCCTTGCCGAAGGGACGCCTGTGACTGTCGGGACGATCGACGCCGCCGCCGAAGCCGTTAGCGTCGGCGCCATCAATCCCGGCGACATCATGGTTATGTACGGCTCGACCATGTTCTTCGTTACGGTTGCAGACGAATGGAAGCCCGACGAAAGGCTATGGTACTCTCCCTGGCTGTTTCCAGGGCGGCACGCGTCTCTGGCGGGACTGGCAACGAGCGGCACTCTCACGCACTGGTTCCGAGATACGTTCGCCCCGGAACTCGATCGAGACACGGCATTTCCGATTCTGGCGAAGGAAGCGGCCGCTTCGCCGCCCGGAGCGCGCGGGATTACAGTGCTTCCCTATTTTTCCGGCGAGCGGACCCCGCTGCACGACCCAAGCGCGAAAGGCTGCATTTTCGGCCTGAATCTAACTCATACGCGCGCCGACCTCTATCGGGCGTTCCTTGAAGGCATTTCCTACGGCACAAGGCACGTGTTCGAAACGTTCGAAGATATCGGCTCGGCGCCGAAGAGGCTTCTCGCCGTCGGCGGCGGAACAAAGAACGACATTTGGCTGCAGGCGGTTTCCGATATCTCCGGCTACGACCAGATTCTTCGTGAAATCACGGTCGGCGCCAGCTACGGGGATGCATTCCTCGCGGCGATGGCGACCGAGGCAGCGGAACCTGGCGATCTAGATCGCTGGAACAGAGAAGCGGGAATCGTGCGGGCGCGACCCGCCGACGTCTACGAACGCGGCTATTCGGTCTTCCGAGACCTGTACCGCAATACGAAGGATCTCATGCGGCGAGCATAGTCCAGGTCATTTTACAGCGCCGGCGGCCATTCCCTTTACGATAAAGCGCTCCAGGAATATCCCGACGAGCAGGAGCGGAAGGATCGAGGCGCCTGTCAATGCCGCCATCGTCCACCAGCCCACGCCTTGCGAGCCGGTCTGCGTCGCGACCATGGCCGGAAGCGTGGTCGCATGCGTGCTGGTTAGAATCGACGCGAAAAAGTATTCGTTCCAGCAAAGCACCATCGACAAGATGAAGGATGCGACTAGCCCGGGAATGACTACCGGAACAACTATTTGAAAAAACGCCCCCCAGATCGAGAGCCCGTCTACAAGCGCCGCCTCTTCAAGCTCGATGGGAACCGAATTGAATTGATCGCGCATAATCCAGATTACGATGGGAAGAACCATGAGAGTGTAGAGAAAGATTACTCCGGCAAGCGTATCCAGCATCGCGAGTTCCTTGTAGAGAACCAGCAGAGGAAGCGCGAGAACGACGGGCGGCAGGATCAATTGCGACAGAAAGAAAAACGAAATGTCCTGGTTCTTCATAAATCCGAAGCGATAGTTGAATCGACTCAGCCCGTACGCCGCCATGGAGCCTAGCACCACGGCAAGGAAAGATGCGCTTAACGAGCAAATTAAGGAATTGGAGAATCTCGACAGGAATTGCGCTCTGGGATTCGAAAATTCTAAAATCGTATCGGGAGATAGACCCAATGAGCGCCAGCCTTTCCAGTTCGGCGCGTAGTCAAGCCAGGGGATCAGGTGGCCGCGCATTACATCCGGCGCGATCTTGAACGAAGTCGTGGCCGTCCAGTAGATCGGAAAGATGCATACGAAAGTCCAGAGGAATAGCGCGCCGTAGATGGCGATTCGGGCGCTAAGCGACCTAGCCTGCCTCAGGTGGCGTCCGCGAGCGTATTTACGTTCAAGAGGCATCGAATGGATTATATTAAGCGGGCCGGTCGAGCCAGCGGCTAACGAATCTGATCAGCGCGGTCATGAACAGGATTATTATTATAAGATAAACGAAGGCCAGCAGCGTTCCGTATCCGACATTCGAGCGATCGCGATACTCCCTGAAAATGAAACTGGTTATGGAATCGGTCGCGCCTCCCGGACCCCCGGCCGTCACCGCAATGATAATATCCGCAAGCTTCAGCTTGAAAATTATGCGAATGAGAACCGCCGTAACGGACACGGGAAGCATGATCGGAAAGACTATTTCCCAGAAGGATTTCCAAGGGCCGGCGCCGTCCACCTTCGCGGCTTCCAAAACCTCCTTGGGCATTGCCTGCAAGCCGGCGAGCAGCATTAGCATCATGAGCGGAATGTAGGTCCAGGCATCAAGGACCATTATGGTGAATTTCGCGATTTCCGGGGAGGAAAAAAACGTGGGCGATTCCCATCCCAGCCAGCGGGCGAAGCGGGCAATGGGGCCGAAGCGGATTTCAAGCATGGACTTGCCGATCATCCAGCTAACCGCGATCGGACTCATCATAAGCGGAAGCAGGAACGCGACCCGGAAGAATTTTCGAGCTCTAATTTCGGAATTGAGGAGCAGCGCAAGCCCGAATGCGATCGAGTATTCCACAATGATCGCCAGAACGTAGTAGACCATGTTTGTCAACGCGTTCCAGTAATAGGGGTCGCCGGCCATTTGCCGCAGATTGTCGAGGCCGTTGAATTTACGACCTTCCAGCGAACTTAGATTCCAGTCGGTGAATGAAACGTACAGCCCGAACAGCAGCGGAAAAAATACGATCGCCACGATGAACATGACGGCGGGAAGCACGAATAGCGACCGCTTGCCCGACTCGCCGAAGATCAGGACCCTGGAAAAAGCGATGGCGCAGGCCCAGAGGCAATAGGCGTACAGCAAGGGCCGCCAGTTGTCGAAGCCGTACCCGATCACGCCTTCCACATGCAGCGCCTGAACGAGCGCCGCGGCCAGCATTAGGAGAAATGTCGACCAGACAAGGGCCCGTCCCATACGGCGGCGGCCCGGCGTGATTTTTTCCGGCTGGACGACAAACAGCGTATTGTCGTCTGCAGATGCATTGCTTGCCATAAATCAAACGCCAATCAAGCGTTAATTGAACCTGCGCTCGACCGCGGCGGACTTGCCGCCGCGGCGAATTTTCGCATTGCGCCGCTATGACAGGCCGAGAGACGACTTGTACAGCTCGACCTGACTTTCACGGCCGATCTGGTCCGTGATCTTCTCCCAGGCCGCCGCGATGTTGTCCGCTCCGGTTTGAGCGTCGTACTGGCCGCTGAAGATTTTGGCGAGTTCGTCTTCCGCAACGCTGTAGTACTGGAAGATGCCCGGAATGCGAGGTTCGATCGCGGCGTTCGGATGATTGTAGGAATCCGCTTCCGAGCCGAGGTAATCCGCGATGAAGGCCTGATCGTAGCCCGCGCCGACCCATTCGGGAATGTTGAAATGGCTGTTGCGGTACGGCTGGAAGCCGGAAGGATAAGCCGCGCACCACAGCGATAGATCCTTGCCTCCGATATGGGCGGCAGCCGACCACGCGGCGCGCCGTTTCATTGAATCCGCATCGACGCTTGCCATGACGTAAATGCCCCAGCCGATATACGCCATGTTCGGAGCGAAGTTCGGTCCGCTCGCCAGCATCTCCCATTGCCCGGTTTTGCTGTTATATACGTCGTCCGACCCCGGCAGGATGGAGAAGCCGACAACGTCTCCAACTACCGAAGTATCGGAAGTACGGGCATTCGAGCCGACATCGCCCCACCAGGAGACCATGGAGCCCGTGCCCCCGAGGAACTGAACGAAGCCGGTCGTATTCGGATCCGCGTTCAGCTGATCGGGCGGCTGAGCGTCCATGACATCCAGAACGTCTTGAATAGCGCGGACCCACGCGGGATTGTTGATCCGAGGCGTCATGTCTTCGGGGTTGAACAGCCACGCCGGATCGTCGGGGTGCTTCGCATACGCCGTCGCGCGGCTTCCAAGGAAGTAGAAAGCGAAGCCGCCCCAGCTCTTGAGCGGATCAAGATAGCCGTAGGCGTCGAAGCCCTGGAATTTCTTCCCTTTTAGAAACTTGGTATACGCCTGAACTTGCTGCCAGGTCGTCGGGACGCCCCATTCGCCTTCGTTGCCCTCGGCCTTCCAAGCTTCCGCCAGGCCTTCATCGCTGAAATAGTCCGTTCTGTAGTTAAAATTATGGCAATCGCCGTCAATCGAAATCCGATATGTCTTGCCGCCCCACGTGCCTACCGGAGCTTGCAGATAGCCGACGTAGTCGTCCATTTCGATCTGTTCGGCAACCCAATCCGGCATTTCCGAAGCGAGACCCTTTCCGAGCACGTCTCCTTCAAGCGGAGCGCCCATTTCGACAATGTCGAAATCTACCGTGCCGGTCGCGATCGACTGCTGAAGCCTCGCATTGTAATCGGCCTGCGCGAGGTCGATCCAATTGATTTTGGCTCCCGTGTACTCTTCCCACGGCTTGAGGAATCCACGAAACAGGAAATTGTGGAGATTGAGGTTCGTAATTCCCATAAAAGACAGCTCAACGCCTTCGAATTCTCCCGGCTGAACTCGATCCTTCGTGGGGCCAAGGCACAACGCACCGACTTTTTGCCATTCCGCATCTCCGGGAGAGCCTACGCCCACGCCCGGAATTTTCAGGATTTCTTCGCGGACTCCATGCGAACCAGCCATTGCGCCCGATGCGAGGGAACTCAGTCCTGCGCCGGAAGCCGCTCCTAGAACGCCGAGGCCGGCGGCGCCCTGCAGCATTGAGCGGCGATTAATCATTCCTGCGTTCAACGCGTACTGATACAATGAAGTTTTCATTCTCTTCTCCTAATTTTCAGTTTGCCCGTCAGCCGGAAAAGCCCGCGTCCGAAGCGACGATTTTTCCGCAATCCATCTTCGGCATAAGCGAATATGCCCGAAAGAAATGCCGAAAGACAATCAGGGACTCTATTCAAAACTAGAAGTTGCCACAAGCGAAAACCGAAGCGGCGGCGAATTCGGAGTTGCGCTAGCCTCCATCCGCACGGACAAGCCGGCTTGCCGGATTCGCAATGGCTTGCGGGAAATTGACTTGCGATTCGACGAATTCCCGAAATTCCTTTTCCGAGGCACTTCCGCTGAAGAATAGCGAATTGCTCCCGCTGCATTTTCGGCTGAATAGAGGCGGGCAGGATTCGCGCTTCGCGCGCGAAACTGCTATCACGCCGGAAATTTTTCGGAGCAAGTGCATGGCGGAAGTAGTCTTAAGCGGCATCAAGAAATCCTTCGGTTCAATGGAAGTCATTCATGGCGTAGACCTGAAGGTGGACGACGGCGAGTTCGCCGTTCTTGTCGGACCTTCCGGGTGCGGGAAGTCAACGCTGTTGCGAATGATTGCCGGACTGGAAAGAGTAACCGAGGGCGAGATCATGATCGGAGGATTGTTCGTTAATGATCTTCCGCCTTCCCAAAGAGATATCGCCATGGTTTTCCAGTCCTATGCGCTGTATCCGCACAAGACGGTCGAAGCCAACATGTCGTTTGCTCTCAAGATTCGAGGCACGCCGAAAGACGAAATTAAAAGACGCGTTAAAGCCGCGGCAGAGATACTCGGGCTGTCGGAATACCTCGGTCGCCGTCCCAGGCAATTGTCCGGCGGCCAAAGGCAGCGGGTCGCGATGGGTCGCGCGATCGTTAGAAATCCAACCGTGTTCCTATTCGATGAACCTCTCTCCAACCTGGATGCCAAGCTGCGAGTACAGATGCGAGCGGAAATCCGCGAATTGCACAATCGATTGAAAACTACGACGGTTTACGTAACGCACGACCAAATTGAAGCCATGACCATGGCTGACAAGATCGTGATTATGGACGAGGGATCAATCCAGCAGATCGGACAGCCGCTGGAGCTTTACGACAGGCCGAGCAGCCTATTCGTCGCGACATTTATCGGATCGCCGGCGATGAATTTGTTCGAAGGCGAGGTAGCGCGGCAAAATGATGAATTGGTCTTTCGTTCCGGCGAAATTGCGCTTCCCATCCCAGATTGCCCAAGCGCGGCCCCGGGCCGCCGCCTCGTCTACGGCATCCGTCCGGAGCACATTGTTCCGTCCGGCAGCGGCGTCGCCGCCAAGGTAACACACGTGGAGCCAACCGGATCGGAAACTTTGATCTATTGCCAGGTCCAGGGACGCAAAGTGGTTTCGCAGACTCGGGAACGGTATAATTTTGCCTCGGGGCAATCGACAAATCTCGCTGTCGAACTCAGGCAGGTGCATCTGTTCGACAAGGAGTCGGGCGATCGACTGAATGACGAATAGCTGAACCGCAAACCCAATTTCCGGATACCGTTCAGCGGTCTCGACGCAATGGCTCCCCTAGCCGCCCGAAACCCGGCAACCGGGCGGATTCCGGCACCCGCTCGAATCAACTCCGGTTATCCAATCCCTTTTGCCAGGACCGGAATTCATCGGCGGGCGCAATTCGCATAGAATTGCAGGCGATCAACGCCAGCTGACCGACGATGGAACGATTGGCCGCTTGCGCATCAACCTGAAACGACAACGCCGCCGTCGATTACAAGCGCCTGGCCGGTCATCATCCTGCTTGAATCCGAAGCAAGAAACAAAACTCCTCCGGCGATATCCTTCGGCTCGAGATGCTCGGGCAGGCACTGCCGCGCAAGGTGGGCTTCGAGCGCCTCCGGCGTTGCCCAAAGCCTAAGCTGCCGTTCCGTAAGCACCCAGCCCGGCATGACGGAATTAACGCGTATGCCGAAGCCGCCGAATTCGCGCGCCAAACCGCGCGTCAACCCGTTTATTCCGGCATTCGCGGCAACGTAGGACGGGTATTCGCCGAGCCCCATCATATAGCTGATCGAAGAAAAATTAATTATCGACCCGCCGCCGAGTTCCTTCATGCCGGCGACAACCGCTTGCGCAGCGAAAAAATAGGACCGGAGATTGATTGCCTGGTTGCCGTCCCAGTCATCCGGCGAAAGGTCTTCCGTTCGGTGCCTGACGTCATTCGCGGCATTGCTAACAAGCACCGTAATCGGTCCGTTTTCCGAAGCTGCCGCCTGCACGGAGCCTCGCAGAGCCTCGACATCGGTAATGTCGCACGGAATATAAAGCGGCCGAGAACCCAGACGGGACTCCAATTCGTCGCAAAACGACGTAGCATCCGATCGCTGGACGAACGCGACCTTGGAACCCTGCTCCAGGAATGCCTCCGTTAGAGCCGCTCCTATCCCCGAACCCCCTCCGGTAATAAACACGGATTTTCCTTCAAGCTCCGGATATTTCGCCATCGGTGCCAATTTAATTGCCTTTCACTTAGTCCGAGTCCCGGACGGGCAAGCCGCGCCGCGAACCCGCGCACGGCTATATGCGCGCGTGATCGCCGCCCTGGCGCGTCAGCGCGCGTGTCGAGATGCCGCCGCAGTACTCGCAGAAAATCGCTTGTTCAAGCGAACATTCATGCCATTCTAGTTGCGAATCCACCGAGAGCAAGCAGCAATGTCGCAAGCGCGGCCGATACCTTGGGATCACGCGGAGTGGGAGCATCGATTATAGATGCCGCGCCCTCGGCGGCAGGATGCGGGCATCAACCGAACTATGGAAACAGCCCGCGCTCCTAGGCGCCGGGAAGCCTTCGCTCGCTTCCCGACAAGCCGGAGCGAGGCTCGAATTTGTCGATCGAGTTCACATTCCGATGCAATCTCTCGCGGCGTCGCATATCGCGGCGTGGATATTGCGCGACGATACCGCATCGCCGATTCCGAAAAGATCGAACTCTCCGTCCGTCCGCGCCATGCGTCCTTGCGGACGATTTAGGCGAAAGGCCGCAGATCCGGCACGCCGCCATTCCAAGCTCAATTTCATTGCCGCTTTGAATCACGCTCATTGCGCAAGAGCCGACAAAGCGCATATGCTTGACCCGCATGGCTTCGCGGGCACGGCGAATGCCTGCAATTTTTTCATCGCCCGGAACGGCGAAATCTGGACTTCGACGGGCGATTGCCGCATGAACGGAATTACGAGAGGAAAGGTCATGGAACTGTGCCGCGCCAACTCGATTCCCGCGTTCCAAAGGAACTTTACTTTGATCGAAACATGCGGCGCGCAGGAGGCTGTCCTTACGGGAACGCTCGGAGGACCGCCCCCCCCGATTCCGAAATCGACGGCAGGCGAATCGGCAAAGAATGTCCCGCTCCGATTTTGGTTCGTATCGGAAAGCTCTACGACGAATTGATCCGCGGGGACGCCGCGGCAAGGCGAGTTTCCTAATTCGGTTCGAATTCCGCCAGAAGGATTTCGCCTGGCGCGGGCGGGCGGGCCGACCTCGCATATAAGCATATAACAAATCCAAGGACTGGCAGATGAACGAAATCCCGACGACAATGAAGGCTATGTTGCTCAAGGGGCACGGCGGCCTAGACCAGTACGAATGGCGCGACGACTGGCCGGTTCCGGAGCCCGGGCCGTCGGAGATTCTGATCAAGGTCGGCGCATGCGGACTTAACAACACCGATGTAAACACTCGTACGGGTTGGTATTCCAAGGCCGTTGCAGGCGGAACCGACGAGGCGTCGGAATGCGCGGCGGGAGCCGACGACCCGAGCTGGGGAGGGAAGGCGGTCGAATTTCCGCGAATTCAGGGCGCGGACGCAGTCGGCGTCGTCGTCTCCGTCGGCGCCGGCGCCGACCCGGACCTTCTGCGCAAGCGCGTCATGGTCGATGCCTGGCTGCGCGACTGGGACGATCCGGAGAACAGGGACCGCGCAGGATATTTCGGATCGGAAGCCGACGGAGGCTTTGCCGAGTACGCCAAGGTCCACTGGCGCAACGCCGTCGCCGTGGAATGCGAACTAAGCGATGCCGAACTCGCTACGTTTTCCTGCAGCTATTCGACAGCCGAAGGCATGCTTGCGCGGGCCAATGTAACCTCCGACGACACCGTGCTTGTTCCCGGAGCGTCCGGAGGAGTCGGCGGCGCGCTGATCCAGCTGTCAAAACGACGCGGCGCCAGAGTCATCGCGCTGGCGTCCGAGTCCAAGCACGCCGACGTAGCCGAACTGGAACCCGACCTGATTCTGCCTCGCAGCCCCGGGAATCTGCGCGAGGCGCTAGGTTCCGAAAAAGTCACTGTGGCGGCGGACGTAGTGGGCGGTCCGATGTGGCACCAGATCATCGACGCATTGGAGCGGGGCGGACGCTACGCATGTTCGGGCGCAATCGCAGGGCCGATAGTTTCATTCGACCTGCGTTCATTATACTTGCGAGACCTGACCTTCTGCGGCTCGACCGTAATATCGCCGGAAGTATTTCCGAATGTGGTTCGATATATAGAGCGGAACGAGATACGTCCTCTAATCGGCGCAACCTACCCGCTTTCCGAATTGCCCGCGGCGCAATTGGCATTTCTAGAAAAGTCTCGAGCAGGCAACATTGTTGTAACTACTTGACACCGGTACTTATGAACGATTCCGAAACCTCCTCGCGCAAGGAATCAAAACAGCGGATTCGCGTAAAGATCGCGCGGCTTTCAATATATGCGGTCGTCGGATTCGCGCCGGTGTCCGGCAATTCCGCAGCTTGCCAGCCAAAAAATTGAATCAAGCGCTAGGGTAAAGGTCAATCTCCGAAACGGGATTACCGCTCATTCGTCGGCACACGGGGTCCGAGCGCGGGAATCGACAGAATCTTGTTTCGGACTCGAAGAATCGCGGCTGCGTTTGCCATCCGTTAATTTCCGGCAGGCTTTTCGCGCCGCATTAGCGACGCCATGGAAATTTCCGCCCAATTCCGTTGCGAATTAGAATCAGGCATGCCGCGCCGCGCGAAAAATAACCGCGAGCAAGCGCTTTTCAGCCGCGCGTTCGCGAACAGGCGGCGCCCGTTCTAGCCGAGCCGCCGGATTTTCGACGCCACCGGCTTCCGAGTCGCAGATTTCGAGACTCGGAGCGTGTTTCATTCGCGAATATTGGTGTTCCTTCCGGCGGCAATAGTGTAAATATCGCGGCGAACAGCATTTCGGCGAAGCCGATGGCGTCCGAGTACTGGCTATGAAGTACGAACTTGAAATCTGCATCTCCGCTCCGAGGCCCTCCGTGGCAAAACTGTTCATTGACCAAAGCAGGCTTGCCGAATGGCAGCCCTCGCTTCGCGACTTGAATTGGCTGCAGGGAAGCCCCGGCGAAGCCGGAGCAAAATGCGAACTCACGCACAAGATTGGCAAGAGAACCGTTGTCATGACCGAGACGGTGCGTGAATCGAACTTGCCCGCTAGAATTAGCTACGTTTACGAAGCCAAGGGCGTTTGGAATCCTGTCGACAACCACTTCGAAGAAATTTCGCCGGACGAAACCCGCTGGCGATTCAAGACTGAATTCCAATGCAAGGGCGTCATGAGAATAATGTCGCTACTAATGCCTGGCGCATTCAAAAAGGAATCGCGCAGGCATATGCAGGAATTCAAGGCTTTCGCCGAAAGGGAAGCCGCGAAGGAAGCGATCGTTCAAACTTGAATTTACGGTAACAGCTCGAAAGCTGCGATTCCAGCTCCGCAAAGGAACTCAAGGACTTATACGGCAGGATTGCCGGTCGTCCGGATCTAGCGACCGACCTAGCCGCGCTCTGCTCGGTTCCCGAAACAGAAACAGCCGCGAGCTGGCTGATAAAGCGCCACGTCGAACGCGGCTGCAGTCCGGGCAAGGAAGTATCAAAGAGTTTGCTGCGCGCGTTTCTGGGCATGAATGGCTGGCTCGCCAGACTGCATTTGCTTCAGATTTTCCAGCACATGGACTTGCCGCCTGAATTCAAGGAACCCGTTAGGAAACATGTATTGGAGCTTGCTCGCGATCGGAATAAATTCGTCCGGGCATGGTCCTACAGCGCCTTGCACTGCATCGCTTGCGCTTATCCTGAATACAAGCCGGAAACATCGCGGCTGATTCAGCTGGCCTCCGAAAAGGAAGCGCCGTCGGTCAAGGCGAGGCTCAGAAATCTGCCCGCCCTGTAAATTGCGGCGGGGAGTTTCCGCGCGCGGCTAGCGGAGCGATTTCGGCTCGTTTCGAATCCAGCACGTGGACAGGTGATCGTCGACAGCGCCGACGGCTTGCAGGAACGCATAAACTATCGTCGACCCCACGAACTTCATCCCTCGTCGGCGCAGATCCTTCGACAAGGAATCGCTTTCCGGAGATGTCGACGGCACTTGATCCCATGAGTCCCAATCGTTGAAAATCGTCTTTCCGCCGACGAACGCCCAGAGATATTCGTCGAATGAACCGAATTCATTTTGAATTTCAACAAATGCCGCGGCATTGGACCGCGCCGCGTATATCTTCAGGCGATTCCGTACGATTTTGGGATTGCGCCTGTTCAATTCCAGTTCGTCGTCGGGCATGGACGCGACCGCGCCGGGGTCGAACCCGTGAAACGCTTCTCTATAGCCCTCCCGCTTTCGAAGAATCGTTTCCCAGCTAAGTCCCGCCTGGGCGCCTTCGAGCAGCAGCATCTCGAATAGCTTGGTGTCGTCGTGAACCGGTTTTCCCCATTCAATATCGTGGTATTCGGCATAGAATTCCTTGCCGGGTTCGCTGCCGAAGCACCGGACCCTGCCGTCGCCGAATGTTTCCGATCGCATTCGCCGCCACTCCTTCCCGCAAGTTTCGCCCTTGCCGCCGCGATTCGGTCCGAATCGATGTCCGCCTTAAGCCGGCTACATCACGGCCCCGATTTGCCACGGCACGAATTCGTAGTCCCCGAGCCCCTGCTCTTCCGACTTGCTCTTCTCGCCCGAAGCCACGGAGATAATCTTTTCGTAAATCTCCCGTCCTTTGTCTTCGACCGTGCAGGCGCCGTCGAGGATTTCGCCTGCATTGACATCCATATCCGTTTCCATGCGTCCGTACATCTCCGAGTTGGTTGCAATCTTGATCGACGGGGACGGCTTGGAACCGAATGCGGAGCCTCGGCCCGTGGTAAAGGCGACCATGTTGCATCCGCCGGCGATTTGACCGGTAACCGATGCGGGATCGTAGCCCGGGCTGTCCATGAACACGAACCCGCGCTTGTCAACAATTTCGGCGTAGCGATAAACGCCGTTGAGAGGCGACGTTCCGCTCTTGGCCGCGGCGCCAAGCGATTTCTCCAGTATCGTCGTAAGGCCTCCGGCCTTGTTGCCCGGCGAAGGATTGTTGTTCATGCTGGCGCGATTGCGCATGACGTAGTCCTGCCACCAGTTGATCCTTTCAATGAGCCTTTCACCTATCTCGCGCGATGCCGCCCTTCGGGTGAGCAGATGCTCGGCGCCAAATATCTCCGGAGTTTCGGCAAGCACGCCGGTGCCGCCCTGGGCGACGAGAAGGTCGCAGGCGTGGCCAAGAGCAGGATTGGCGGTAACTCCGGACCAGGCATCGGAACCTCCGCACTGCAGCGCGACCGAGAGTTCCGAAGCCGAGCACACGGATCGCTTGAATTCGTTGGCGACCGGCAGCATCGCCTCCACTTTTCCGACGCCCGCGGCGACGGTCCGGGCGAGTCCGCATTTTTCCTGAATATTCATGGCCTGGAACAACGGCCCCTGCTTCAATCCGTAGGATTCGATCAGCCAGGAAATCTGATTGATTTCGCAGCCAAGGCCAACCATTAGAACGGCGGCGACATTGGGGTTTCGCGCATAGCCCCACATTACGCGCTGCAGAGCCTCGAATCCCTCTCCGTCATCCGCCATTCCGCACCCGGTGCCGTGCACGAACGCCGCGACGCCGTCCACATTTTCGAATTCGGCAAGTCGGCTTTCATCGAAATGGGAGGCAATCATGCGAGCCGCAGTGGACGAGCAATTCACCGAAGCGATTACGGCGACATAGTTTCGCGTGCCGACGCGACCGCTCGGGCGCTTGAACCCCAGGAATGTATCGCCGTCCGATTTTTCGACCGGCCTCAAATCCGTCGCAAACTGATAGTTGCGCTCTACGCTTCGAAATTCCAAATTCTGCGTATGCACGTGCGACCCCGCGCGAACATTCGCCGTCGCGTATCCGATGATTTGCGAGTACTTCCTCACCGGCTCGCCCCTTGCGATATCGCATCGAGCAATTTTGTGCCCGCGCGGAATATTTTCGATCGCACCGTTCCGCCCTGCTACCAGGCTCTTGGACGCAGTCGCAACGTTGTCGGCTGAATCAAGCAGTATCGTCTCGTCCATGGTCGGCTCCTATATCCTGTCCGCGGAATGCTAACACTACACGACGGGCCGATTGAAAAAAACCGCTTTCCTATCCCGGCCGCTTCTCGGATCGGCGGCGAATCCAAGCGACGCCTCGACGCAGCGGCATCGCCCCTCGCCGTCCCCTCGAGCGGACCCGGACCGCGGGCAGGCCCGGGGAAGGCCGCCGGAAGATTCAGGGGCGCGATTCCGCCGAACAGCCGCCGCTCCGGGCGAATTGGATGCCCGGTATCGAAAATTGCGAGCTAATGGAGTCTTGCCAGCGCTCGGCAGGCAATGATAGGAATGGGCAGTCGAATGAATTGTGGTGGCAGGCATGTCAAATTATCCAAACAGCTTTGATCGAGAAGGCCTGCTCGAATGCGCCCGCGGGGAGTTGTTCGGCCCGGGAAACCCGCAGCTGCCGGCCCCGCCGATGCTAATGTTTGACCGCATAACGGACATATCCAGCGACCGCGGGGCGAACGGGCACGGGCACGCGGTCGCCGAGCTTGATATTCACCCGGGGCTTTGGTTCTTCTCCTGCCATTTCCCGGGAGATCCGGTTATGCCCGGCTGCCTCGGACTCGATGCGCTTTGGCAACTGACGGGATTCAATCTAGGCTGGCGCGGCATGCCCGGAAAAGGTCGGGCGCTAGGCGTAATGGAAGTAAAATTCTCCGACATGGTTACACCGAATTCGAAGCTGGTTACGTATTGGGTCGACCTTACGCGTGTTATCGACCGGAAATTGAAACTCGGCATAGCCGACGGCAGGTTAATCGTTGACGGCAAGGTCATTTACGAGGCCGTCGGCATGAAGGTCGGTCTCTTTACGTCGTGATAAAGATAAGCTTTCAAAGGGGAGTTCTCGGATGCGCCGAGTAGCAATTACTGGGATCGGCATTGTTTCGCCTCTCGGTAACGACAAGCATGAAGTCGAAGAATCGCTTCGGAACGGTACTTCCGGAATCGTCTTTTCCGAAGAGTACGCCGAGCACGGATTTCGCTGCCAAGTTCACGGCGTGCCGAACATCGACGTCGCCGAGAGAATCGAAAGGCGGCGCTTGCGGTTCATGGGACCGGGCGCCGCCTATAATTTTATCGCCATGCAGCAGGCGATCGAGGATGCCGGCCTGGAGCCCCACGAGGTTTCCAGCGACCGCACGGGACTCGTAATGGGCTCCGGCGGGCCGTCCACATCCAATTTCTACACTGCGCATCAAATCGTGAAGGCGAAGAACAATCCGCGGCGAATGGGGCCGTATATGGTCACCCGCTGCATGTCGTCGACGAATTCCGCCTGCCTGGCAACGCCGTTCGGCATCAAGGGTGTCAATTACTCGATTACGTCCGCCTGCTCGACTTCGGCTCATTGCATCGGCAACGCCAGCGAGCAAATAAAATTCGGCATGCAGGATATCGTGTTCGCGGGAGGCGGCGAGGAAGTCGACTGGACTCTATCGTGCCTTTTCGACGCCATGGGCGCGATGAGTTCGCGGTTTAACGACGCTCCGCGCACCGCATCCCGGCCGTTCGACGAGAATCGGGACGGATTCGTAATTGCCGGCGGCGGCGGCGTCCTGGTTCTTGAAGAACTCGAGCGCGCCCAGGCGCGCGGCGCAGAAATTTACGCCGAGATTACCGGCTACGCCGCGACATCCGACGGTTTCGACATGGTCGCGCCGTCGGGCGAGGGCGGAGAGCGTTCAATGCGCCTTGCCACCGCCCGACTAGGCGACCGAAAAGTCGACTACATTAACGCGCACGGCACGTCGACTCCCGCCGGCGACGTCGTCGAAGTCGAAGCGGTCAGGAAAGTGTTCGGAGAAGACGACTCTCCGCCAATAAGCTCGACGAAGTCGCTGTCGGGGCATTCGCTCGGGGCCGCGGGGGTGCACGAATCCATCTATTCGCTAATCATGCTGAAAGGAGGCTTTATCGCGGCGTCCGCAAACGTGGAGAAGCTCGACTCCAATATCGGCTGCGATGAAATAGTCACCGAGACGCGAGAGAACGTCGAACTCGACACCGTGCTTTCGAACAGCTTCGGATTCGGCGGCACCAATGCAACCCTGGTTTTCAGCAAGCTTCGGAACTAATCGGAATGAGCAACTTGCTGCACAAGAAGCGCGGGCTTGTTCTGGGCGTGGCCAATGAGCGTTCCATCGCCTGGGGAATAGCGAGAGCGATGCAAGCCGAAGGCGCGGAATTGGCGCTGACCTATCAAGGCGAAGCCATGGGGCGGCGCGTCAGGCCGCTGGCGGCGTCGATTCGCTCGGAGATCGTGCTCCCGGCCGACGTTACGGACGACATATCGCTCGATAAAGTATTTGCCGAACTCACCGCGAAGTGGGGAAGCCTGGATATTCTCGTCCATGCGATCGCCTTTTCGGACAAGAACGAGCTTTCAGGACGATTCATAAACACGACGAAAGACAATTTCCAGAATTCTCTGGCGATTTCCTGCTACTCGCTGATCGACCTTTCCCGGAGGGCCAAGCCCTTGATGAACAACGGCGGAACCATCCTGACGCTGACGTTTCAGGGATCGAACCGCGTAACGCCCTACTACAATGTCATGGGCGTTGCGAAAGCGGCTCTGGAATCCACGGTGCGATATTTGGCAAACGACCTCGGCCGCGACGGCATTCGCGTCAATGCCATCAGCCCCGGGCCGATGAAAACTCTGGCGGGCGCGGCAATCGCGGGAGCTCGCAGCACGTTTCGTTTTACCGAGGCCAATGCTCCGCTGGGTTCGAATCCAACTCTCGAGGCTATCGGAGGCACTGCCGTCTATCTGGCGTCAGACTACGGCAGGTGCACGACTGGAGAAATCATAGCGGTCGACGGAGGCTTCCATGTCCTCGGAATGCCACAGGCGGAGAACATTTAGCGCAAGCAGCGGGGAATTCGCGGACTATTCGAATAATTTACGTAGCGGAAAGACAGCAATGGGCGATTTCAGGAATTTCCAATGAACCGTAACAGGGAAATCAAGACCAATGACGACGGGCTGGACTTGAAGTCAATAATCTCCAATGCCGAGAATCTCGAAGAATACGACGACATTGAAGAACCGCATCTGTATTTTCAGAAAGAATTGCTTCGAATCAGCAGGCTAATCGAAGAGAGTCCTGAAGACGCTTCATTATATCGCAGACGCGCCGTCTTCTACGATGCAAAAGGCGAACTTGAACTCGCCATCGAAGACTATTCCATGGCTATCGAAATCGAACCCGACGATGCGGATACGCTGTTCTGCCGGTCGATGCTGTCTTGGAGCAGCGGCGACCTGGATTTTGCCATGCTCGACATCAACGAAGCAATCCAAATCGATCCCGACGCAACCGATTTCTATTTCAAAAGAGCTGAATACTTGGCCATGAACGGGAGCTATTCCGATGCTCTTTCCGACCTGGATAAAGCTATCGAATTAGACTACCACGACATCGACTTCCATTTATTCCGCCATATCCTAAGAAAGAGGGACGGACTTGTCGACGATCCTATCGAGGCTGTTAAGTCCTTTGAGAGCGCAGAACCCGGATGCAGGCAGTATTGGTCTACACTCGCCAAGGAGCATACTATGCTCGGACAACGAGCGGAAGCTCTGGAGGCAATTGAGAATCTGAAAAATGATTCCAGTTCAGACTACAGATTTCATATCATCCGCTCGAAAATCCTAAGGCATTTCGGGGATTACGAAAACGCCCTGAAAGAATTGGAAGAATCGGAAGGGCTGCTATCTCAGCAAGACGAAAATTTACGCGATTACGAATTGTACTTGATTAGACTTAACAAAGGCCTGACTCTTTTAAATGCAGGTTACGTCAAGGAAGCGAAATCCACGTTTGCCGACGCGACTTATATCGTGCCGTATAACAACCTTGCGTGGAGTTATTTAGGATGGGCGAATATCGAGTCCGGAAAACCCTCCGATGCCGTGAGCGACTTTAGCGGGTCGATGGAAGAATACGACCTTTTCGAAAATGCCCCGCCGTATTTCTTTTTTTTATTCGGAATCGCGCTCGGGATGTCAAAAAGTTTTGAACCCGCGGCCGTGCTCCTAAACCTAACCTATCTAGCGCTGAAAGCGTCGATTTCGGAATTTACCATGGGAGAGTGGATGGAATTCGAGCAATCGGCAATTATTCGCGACCCCTCGCTTGCCGAAAAGGCAATCGCGATTGCTTCGAAGTGCGGCGACGGCGTGCTCGTGCGCTCTATTGAAGCGTATCGCGACAACGGAAGCTTGCCGTTTTATAACAAAACGTCCGACCTTAATTTCGATTCGAGAAATGTCCTTGACCCGCGCATACGTAGAGGCTCGGCTTCGTCGCGGCAGCTAGAGCAACTCCGCATGCCGTCGACGCGCGGACCTCATGCCGAGCATTCGGCTTGATCGGAGTGCGCCGTTCGGCGCGCCTTCAACTCGGATTGCAGCCTTTGCCGGGCCGGCGCTTCAATCGATCTCGCCAAGGCGCGCCCGAATTTTCAGCAATGCCCGCTTCCGGTTGAAAGCCTCGCCCGCTCGCGATAACGGATTGCTTCGCGGATTTTGAAACCCGCCGGACAATGGGAGCGAGCGGAATGCCGACAAAAATATGCGTGTTCGACGCCTACGGCACTTTGTTCGACGTGAACGCAGCCGCTCGCGGAGCCGCTCGAGAACCCGGCATGGGCGCAATTTCGAATTCCTGGGAATCCGTAGCGCGCCAATGGAGAACAAAGCAGCTGCAATATTCCTGGATTCGAACGATTCTCGGCGAGCACGAGGATTTCTGGAAAATTACGCGCGACAGCCTGGATTGGGCGCTGGAGAATAACGGGCTCGGCGGCAATTCGAAGCTTCGCGACAGGCTCCTTGCGCTATACCGGGAGCTAGCGGCATTTCCAGAAGTGCCGAATGTGCTTTCGCGCTTGCGGGAGTCCGGTAAAACGACCGCTATCCTGTCGAACGGCTCTCCGGAAATGCTGAACGGCGCGGTGCGCGCCGCCGGCATCGATCCGCTTCTGGATGCCGTCTTGAGCGTTGAAAGCGTAGGCGCGTTCAAGCCCCACAAGTCGGTCTACGACATGGTAGGCCGAAAGTTTGACTGCGGCCCCGAAGACGTGCTTTTCGCATCTTCGAACGGATGGGACGCGGCATCGGCCTCGCATTACGGCTTCCGAGCCGTTTGGGTCAATCGACTGGGCGAACCGGTCGACGCCCTTCCTCGAAAGCCGAACAGAATAGTTTCGGATCTCGAGGAGATCCCCTTGATCGCCGGCTGCTCTTGAAGCAGGCGGCTCGGCAACATCCGAAAATGAGGAGCCGCTAGGCATCCACTCTGAGGAATTCGTTCGCCGGGTCGTAGGGACTATCCGCCACGACCACCGCGTCGAAAAGCCGATCAAACATTTTTACTTTCAGCTTCCGCCCCTCGACCGCCAGTTCAGGCCAAACATACGCCATCCCGATGGACTTCCCGAAATGCACGGAATACCCGCCTGAAGTCAGCCTTCCGACAAGTTCGCCTTCGCTAAAAAGAGCTTCTCGTCCCCAGGGATCGGCGAATTCGGGACCATCGACCAGCAGCGTTACGCAGCGCGACCGAATTTCGGCGCCGAGCATGGAATCCTTCCCGTGGAAGTCCTTGCTGCAATCGACGAACCGATCCAGCCCGCCTTCAAGCGGAGTCGCATCGCGGCCGAGTTCCGTTCCGAACGCGCGATAGCTTTTTTCCTGCCTGAGCCAGTTTTGCGACCGGGCCCCGAAAAATCCAAGGCCCTCGTCTTTCCCGGCAGATTCAAGGAGGTCGAACAGGTAGTTCTGCATTTCGATCGGATGATGAAGCTCCCAGCCGAGGGATCCGGTGTAGGACACCCGCAGCGCGCGGACGGGGCACATGCCCAGTTCCAAATCTCGCGCGCCCATCCAGGGGAAATTCCTGTTGGAAAGAGCCGATTCGGATTCAGAGGGGCCGACTATCTTGTTCAGAACATTTCTCGTATTCGGACCCGCGATCGCGAAAACGCCCCATTGGGTAGTGACATCGCGGATGTCGACTCTGCCGAATTCGCCCGCTTTCTCTTCGGCGGCCTTGCGCAAGCTGTCGCCGTCGTAGGCCGCCCATGCGCCCGCGGAAATCAGGTAGTATTCATCCTCGTCGAGCCGCGCGATTGTAAATTCCGATCGCGTCGTGCCGGCGGATGTCAGCGCGTAGGTGAGATTGACGCGGCCGACTCGTGGCAGCTTGTTGCACGTGTACCAGTCGAGAAAGCGCGTTGCGCCGACGCCTGCGACATGGTGCTTTGCAAAAGCGGTGGCATCGTAGAGCGCGACGCGGTTTCTTACGGCTTCCGCCTCCTCGACCGCGTAGCGCCACCATCCCCCTCGCCGGAACGACCGGGATCCGATGTCGCTGAATCCCTCCTTGGCGAAATAGTTCGGCCGTTCCCAGCCATTGACTTGGCCGAACTGGGCGCCGCGAGCCTTGAGCCGGTCGTAGCACGGCGCTGTTCTAAGGGGCCGGCATGCCTCTCGCTCTTCGTCGGGATGGTGCAGTACAAAGACGTGCTCGTAGCATTCCTCGTTTTTTCTGCAGGCGTATTCGCTGGTCATCCAGCTGCCGTATCTCTTGGGGTCGAGGGAGGCCAGGTCGATTTCCGCCTCGCCCTCGACCATGTTCTGCGCCAGATAGTATCCGATGCCGCCCGCCGCCGTGATCCCGAACGAGAATCCCTCGGCAAGCCACATGTTTCGAAGACCCGGCGCCGGGCCCACGAGCGGATTGCCGTCGGGAGTATAGCAGATCGGGCCGTTGAAGTCGTCCTTGAGCCCGAGTTCCTCGGTTGAGGGAATGCGATGGATCATCGACAAATATTCGTTCTCGATCCGATCGATGTCGAGTTCGAACAGGTCGGATCGAAACGAATCCGGGACCCCTCGGGCGAATCTGGCCGGCGCGCCCTTCTCATAGGGGCCTAGAATCCAGCCGCCCCTTTCCTCGCGAACGTACCATTTGGCATCGGCGTCCCTGAGAACCGGGTGCTCGGCGTTTTCGCTTCTCCACGCCGTCAGGGCGGGATCCTGCTCGGTGACGATATATTGATGCTCAACCGGCACGGCCGGAATCTTGATGCCGAGAAGCCCGGCCGTGCGCTGAGCGTGGTTTCCGGTTGCGCAGATGACGTGCTCGGCGCGAATTTCGAAGGTTTCGCCGCTTTCGACCAGTCTGCCGCCCTTCTCGGTCATTGCCGAGCCTCCGACAACCCATTCCGAGTTGGTCCATTCGAAGGAATTGACCTGGGACATCCTGTAGATTCGGACCCCGCGCCGCCGCGCGCCCTTGGCCATCGCCTGCGTTATATCCGCCGGGTTGATGTAGCCGTCCGTCGGGTGGTAGATCGCGCCAAGCAGATCCTCCGTGCGAACGAGCGGGTAGCGATTTTTGATTTCGCGGCCGCTCAGCCATTCGTAGGGAATGCCGACCGTTTCCGCCGTCGAGGCGTATAGCATGTATTCGTCCATTCGCTCGCGCGTCTGCGCCATGCGAAGGTTGCCCACGACGCGAAATCCCGTATCCATCCCGGTTTCCTCGGCGAGTTCCTTGTAGAACCTTACGGAATAGTCGTGGATGTGGCTGGTTGCGTAGCTCATGTTGAACAAGGGCAGAAGCCCGGCCGCGTGCCAGGTCGAGCCCGACGTAAGCTCGTCTCTTTCAAGCAGCACGACCTCGGACCACCCCGCGCGGGCCAGATGATAGGCGATCGACACGCCGACGGCGCCCCCGCCGACCACCAGCGCTCTAGCGTATTTCTTCATGTCGTCGCCCCCGGTAGTTTCAACGGCTCAGAATAAGCGATGACTCGGAGCCAACTGCACGTTTATCGACATTGCTAGCATGGTCTGCGACATAATTCCTTCGCATCGCCGCCGAGTTTTGCGCCTATCGAAATCTAGCGCGAATTCCCCTCCCGAAAAATATTTTTTCGATTTATTCCCGAGCGAAAAAAGCATTGGAAATCCTTACGGGTTCAAAGTCTCCTTCGATGCCGGAAGCGATCGCGCATCCGAAACTTGACGGCCCGGGTTCGAGCGGCTTCAATGCGAAGAGCTTGGCTCCAACCGGCTTGAGCGGCCCGATTCTCGCGCCAACGGACGGCAAGAGAGGGGCGATTTCGCCGATTCGCGGAATTCAGTCTAGAATCTCGTCCGGATCGATGCCCCAAAGGCAGGATTTCATCATCCAGCCGTCGAAGTCTCCGACGGATACCAGGCACCAGCTGGCTGTGCACTTTCCGAGATCGCCGACGACGCCTTGTTCCGCTTTAGCCTTTGTCCAGGAATCCGATTCTGGCGCCATGCGCATTGGCGCATGGTTTTCCATGACTATGACTTTGCGTATGCCCGTGAGGAGGTTCTTGTGTATCCAGCCGACGGTTCCATCCCAGGACTGAACGCGCCTCCAATGCTCGTATTCATCGATAATCTTTAGCGGCACGCCTCTAACGACATAGGTCCGCAGCACTCGATAGGTCACGCTGGGCCCTACGCGAATATTGGCTTCTTTCGCCTTCATCGAAACATAGCGAGGCATTGGAAAGTTCGTGACCGGGCCTACGCTTCTCTCGGTTTCGCTCCCGGACCGGGCTTCGGCGTTCACAGGGCAGTCTTCAGCCTGCGCCTTTGAATGAATCGACGCCGAAGCGAACAGCGCCGTCGAGAGTACAACGATTGCCAGATAATTCGTCTTTTTCGCTCGCCGCATTGCAAACCACCTCCGATTACAAATAAATTCAACTTCAAACGGGTTGCAAGCCGGATGCGCATCTTTGCGCAAGAATTGCGGGGGACGGGAGCAAGGGCATGCTAAAGCCAAAGCTAAGAGTAATCGTTACGCGGAAGCTGCCGGACGATGTCGAATCGCGCATGAAGGAGTTGTTCGACGTCGACCTCAACCAATCGGATGCTCCCATGGACCGCGCATCGCTTGCGGACGCGATGAAGGATTGCGATGTTCTCGTCCCTACGATTACGGACACGATCGGGCAAGCCTTGCTCGCGCGCGCCGGCGACAGGCTCAAGCTGATCGCGAATTTCGGCGCGGGCGTCGACCATATAGATCTGAACACGGCTCGCCAGAGAGGGATACTAGTATCGAACACGCCCGGCGTGCTGACCGAAGATACGGCCGATATGACGCTGTGCCTCATTCTCGCCGTTACCCGGAGGCTGAAGGAAGGCCTAAGGCTGATGGAATCCGGGGAATGGGAAGGATGGTCTCCAACCGCGCTCATGGGAGGACGCGTAGGCGGCAAGCGCCTCGGAATTCTGGGCATGGGAAGAATCGGATCGGCAGTGGCGCGTCGAGCCAAAGCCTTCGGAATGCAGATTCACTACCACAATCGCAAGCGCGTCCATCTGGACCGAGAGGCGGAACTCAACGCGACATACTGGGAAAGTCTCGACCAGATGGTTAGCCGCATGGATATCATTTCAGTGAATTGCCCTTATACGCCTTCGACTTTCCATCTTATCAATTCGCGGCGCCTGGCGCTTATGAAGCCGGAGGCCATCATTGTGAACACGTCGCGAGGCGAGGTAATCGATCAGAATGCGCTTACGCGAACCCTGAGATCGGGCGGCATCGCGGGAGCCGGGCTCGATGTTTTCGAGCGCGGCCACGACATCAACCCCAGGCTCGGCGAATTGGACAATGTCGTGCTATTGCCCCACATGTGCTCCGCCACCCACGAGGGAAGGATCGAGATGGGCGAGAAAGTCATAATCAACATCAAGACGTTCGCCGACGGCCATCGGCCTCCCGATCTTTTCGTTCCGGGCATGGCGTGATCCGGAATTTCCGCAGCCGCCGGTCAGGAAGCCGATTCAACCTTTCCGCAAACCGGGCATTCGGGATTTCTCGCAACCGATAGCACTCTGCTCTCGCACCAAAGCGCGTCGTAAATTAAAATTCGTCCCAGAAGGCACTCCCCGGCCCCGGTAATCAGCTTCATCGCTTCCATTGCCATCAAAGCCCCGACGACCCCCGGCAGCGCGCCTGCGACTCCCGCTTCGGCGCAAGTCGGAGCCAAGCCTTCAGCCGGGCGATTCGGAAACACGCAGCAATAGCATGGCGCGTTTCGGGACGGATCGAATACGGAGACCTGCCCCTCCCACTGGCCAATCGCTCCCGAAACCAGCGGCACGCCCGCGTCCACGCATGCCCTATTGACCAGATAGCGCGTGCTGAAATTATCGGAACCGTCCAGCGCGATATCGTACCCGTCCAGTATCTCGGCTGCATTGCCCTCCGCGAATCGCACATTGTGAGTCTTGACCTTGACGAACGGATTGAGCTTGCCGACCGTTTTTTCCGCACTCGCGGTTTTCGAAGTTCCCTGCCTTCGGCTATGGTGAATTATCTGCCGCTGCAGGTGCGCCAGGGACACCTCATCGTCGTCGACGATTCCCAGCGCGCCGATTCCGCCGGCGGCTAGATAGAGCAAGGCGGGGCTTCCCAAGCCTCCGGCGCCGATGACAAGCGCGCTGGCCTCCTTCAGTTTTCGCTGACCCGATCCGCCGATTTCGCGAAGTGAAATATGCCTGGCGTAGCGTTCGAGCTCCGCCGGGAGGAAGATTCCTGAATTGGCTGTCAAAACCGTATTCCTCCTAGCTGCCAGCGTCCGCAATCTCCGTAAGATCAGCAAGTAGCATAAAACCAGAAGAATTGCGCCAATCGATACCGCCCAGGTCGCCGCGGGCATTGGCTCGCCGTCGAATTCCTGGCACCAAGCCGCGCCCGGTAGGAATGAAAACGACGCGCAGGCGGCGATTGACCAGGCAAGCCGAGAGTCCGCCGCCGATCCAAAGACTCTGAAAAACGCCATTTGCCGGATAATGGTCCGCCTCAATTGCTCCCGGTAGAGCCGAACCCGCCTTCGCCTCGGCTCGATTGCGCCAATTCTTGCACATCGGCGAACGCGAAATCCAGGACTTGCGCGAAGATTAGCTGAGCGATGCGGTCACCGTGCCGAATCGTATAGGGCTTTTGTCCAAGATTTGCGATCAATATGCCGACCGGTCCGCGGTAGTCGCTGTCGATAGTGCCCGGAGCGTTCAAAACGGTTATTCCGTGCCTATGCGCAAGGCCGGAACGCGGCCTGACTTGCAATTCAAAACCGGCGGGAATCTCGACCCTGAATCCTGCCGGAACCAGAACGCGCTCCATGGGAAGGACAACTTGACCGGCGGAACGGCATATTGGCCGCAAATTGGCGTAAACGTCGGCTCCCGCGGAACCGGGAGTCGCAAAGCGCGGCAGCGGCACATTCGCGTCGGCCTCGGGATCTCTAAGAATTCGAACGATTTGTTTCATGAACGTGCGCTAAGATTGGCGGTGATCGACCCAGAGAATGCGTTCTCGCCGACTGGATCATGCCAACAGTCCCTCGGCGCTGCGCTTCGATTATTCGGCCAACCCATTCCGACATGATCCAAGGAAATTCTATCGACGTTCAATTCCCTTTCGCAATTCGGAATGCAATGGCTCATTGACGACTTCCAAGGATTAATTCCTTCGTCGAGGCCGTCGAGCAGCCTTTATTTTGAGCGGCCGGGGATGCGAGTCCAAATCCCGGGGCCGAAATGCTTTAGCCGCCCTCCGGGAAACTCCCGGAGCAGCTTGCCAATCGGGGCCGCTCCCGAAACAACGCGGCCGACTCTCGAAACCAAAATCGGTTTCTTCGCATTCGGAGAGAGTCATCTCAAATCGCTTGAATGCCGATAGCCTGTCCGAATTCTTGCGAAAACGGAGTCTTCATGCTCGCGCCGCCCGGCAAACTGAATTCGCGTTTGTTTCCGCAATTAGGAACCTAGCAGCAGAATTTTTTATCGAACCGCTCGAAACGACTCGAATCAACTTTCATACAGATGCCGCGATGGCGATTCGACGCTGCAAGCTGAACATCCGAATCCCGGGCTCGTTGCTAAGGCGAGCGGCGGCGGCCTGATCGCGAAATTCGATCCGCGCCCGCTCCGACGGGTTGAAAAAAGGCGGGCGAAAGGCTTGGAAAGCCGGTTCGAAATTTGTCGGCCGGCCCTGAATTCCTTCGCCTCGGCACTCCCTTTCCAGGTGACGGCGCTGTCAATGATCGCCAAATTGCGCGGCGATTCTCATTGCTAGCCTTTCGGCTACGTCTCTCTTGCTCATTTCAGGCCACGTCTCGGTCCCGCGTTCCGAAATTAGCGTAATCTCATTCCGGCAGCCGCCCATAACGCCGGTTCCAGGGCTTACATCATTCGCCAATATCCAGTCGCAGCCCTTCCGCTTCCGCTTTTTGACCGCATTGTCTATCAGATCGCCGGTTTCGGCGGCGAACCCGACAACCAGCCGGGGCCTGTCGGCCTGCAACTGCGCAACCTCGGCCAAAATGTCTGGATTCTCGGCAAATTCCAAGCGAGGACCGGTCCCGCCGTCTTTTTTGATTTTCGATGCGCTGGGATTTCGAACTCGCCAGTCGGCGACCGCCGCCGCGAAAACCGCCACTTCGGCAGGAAGCGCATGGAAGACGGCATCGCGCATCTCCAGAGCCGTTTCAACCTGAATGGTCCTAACTCCGTTCGGCGTTTCCGCAGCCGCCGGCCCGGTTACGAATGAAACGTCGGCTCCCTGCGCGGCAAGCGCCTCGGCGATCGCGGCGCCCTGCCTTCCCGACGAGCGATTTGCCAAGTAGCGGATAGGATCTATGGGCTCCCGGGTCGTCCCGGAAGTCACAACCGCATGCACGCCGGCTAGCGGCCCGGATTCAAAAAATTGCAGAATCGCGGCAAGGATTTCCGCGGGCTCGGACATGCGTCCGGGGCCGAATTCGCCGCAAGCCATTTCGCCGTCGACAGGACCGACGAATCGGATGCCGTCTTCCTTCAATGTCGCAAAATTTCTACGCGTCGACGCATGCTCCCACATTCGAACGTTCATGGCCGGCGCAAGAAGTACGGGCTTGTCGGTTGCCAGCAGCACGGTTGAAGCCAAATCGTCCGCATGGCCCCCTGCGATTTTCGCCATGATATCCGCCGTTGCGGGGGCCACGACGATGAGGTCCGCGGACCTCGACAGCTCTATATGTCCGAACTTGGCTTCTTCTCCCAGCTCGAAAAGCGAACTTCGGGCTTCGCTTCCGGCCAATACCGAAACCGAAAGCGGCGTAACGAATTCCTTCGCGGCATTCGTCATGACCGCGGTCACTGAAATGCCGGATTCACGAAGCCTTCGGATAAGCTCAAGACATTTGTAGGCGGCAATGCCGCCGCCGACGATTAGAAGGACTTTCCTGCCTTTTTTCAACGAATCCTCCGGGGATGCTGCATGAACTATCGTCCGGGCACTTGTTCCATAGTTGGAAAGCATAAGCAATTTTCGGTGATCGGAATGAATTCGGCAACAAAATATAAAAGTTCCTGAGCGGCCGAGCAGTCGACGCCCGGAATTTGCCGCTCTCCGATTCCCTTGCCTGCCGTCTTGCGAAGGAAAATCAAGAATTGCCTCGCCGTCCTTCCGCCGCCGGCCGACCCGAGGCGAACCGGGCTGGATTCACGCCGCGGGAAACAAGCGGAGGATCAATCGCCGGCTTCGGGAAGCCGCCGCGATGCCGCCCGTCGAAATTCTTCGTCCGCCCGGAAACCCGAAAGTCGCCGCCCGGGACGCGGCAATCGCTTTGAAGATCGGCAAAAATGGGCAGCTCGGTTCGAATGAACCGCGTTCATTCAAACAGTTGCAGACTCGCACGGCATGCCAGCGCAAAGGATATGCCCGTCGGGGTCGCGCAGGTAAATTTCGCGCATATCGTACCACTGCTGAAACGGCCCCTTGACGATTTCGCTCGATTCGGCGCGCGCCTTGGCATCTTCAGGATCAATACCCCGGAAGTAGACCGTCCCGCCGGGAGTCGGTCGCGTCCCTTCGAAAAGCGGCAATTCGCCGGCTAGGCTCTCGACGGTTTGCAGCATTAGATTCTGTTCGTCTCTCGCAAGCATCGCGAATGCGCCCTGCGCAAAATCGTCAACGACTCCGCGTTCCTTTCCGATGACGAAAACAACTTCGAAGCCAAGGACTCTGCGATAAAACTCGATTGATCTGTCGAGCCGGGCTACGGCCAGATTCGGGATAATTTTTTCTAGCATGGGCCGCGGATAGGAGATTTCCCGCCGTTGTGCAACCGAACCGACCAATGCTCGGCGATTCGCAGGCTATTTGCCAATGGCCGGTCCAGTCGGCGGATTCCGTTCGGAAATTTCTTCCCGCCCGAATTCGCGCCGGCGCCGAATGGCTCGCCGGCAGGCATTTTTGCGAGTTCAACTTCGTGGTATGCTCCGTCGCAAAGGCGGAATTTGAGCTCAAGAATGTTTCCGAAACTTGCTCTCGTTGTCGGAGGGGCGGCCTCGGGCAAATCCCGATGGGCCGAGAATCTTCTTCTTCGCACCAAACTGCAATTGGTTTACATCGCAACCGCGGAAGCCCGCGATGAAGAGATGCAACGGAAAATCTCCGCTCATTCCGCCCGCCGGGGCGCGAGATGGCGAACAGTTGAAGCGCCGATCGATATTGGGCGGGCGATCGCGGGTAGCAGCTACGGCGAAGCAATGCTTCTTGACTGCGCTACCATGTGGCTCTCGAACCGCATGGAATCTGAATCCGACAGCGAAATTCTGATAGGCGACTTCATTGGCGCCGTTTCCTCGGCTTCCTGCCCGATCGTGGTTGTCAGCAATGAAGTCGGCTCCGGCGTCGTGCCCGCGAACAGGCTCGCTCGCAAGTTTCTCGCGGCGCAAGGCGAACTAAACCAGGCGATCGCCGAAAAGTCGGATCTCGTCGTCGCGGTGCAGTGCGGTCTGCCCTGCGTTCTAAAGGGCGCGCTTCCTTCGTGAATGGAGAAAAGTTCTGGTGGTGGGTCCGGCATGCGCCGACGCGTTCGCGAAAGCTCGCGGGCTGGACGGACATTCCCGCGGATTTATCCGACGCCGATTCTTTGGACAGGTTGAATTCCGCGCTTCCCGGAAACGCGGTCGTTGTTTCATCGGATCTTCTTCGCGCCTCGAAAACCGCCGATGCGATATCGACGGAAAGGCGCCGCGCGCCGAACGACGCGCGTCTGAGGGAAATTAATTTCGGCGATTGGGAACTCAAAGATTTCCGCGAAATCGCCGACGAATACCCGGAAATCTCGGAGAAGTTCTGGACGGACCCGTCGTCCGCGACGCCGCCCGGCGGGGAGAGATGGGATAGCGTTCTGGAAAGAGTAAATTCATTCGTTCACGAATTCAGCCGCGCGCAAAGCGTCGGCGACATCATCGCTGTCTCGCACTTCGGCGCCATACTTACGCAAATCCAGCTCGCGACAGGACAATCCAGCTCGCAAGTTCTCGGCCATGAAGTCGGCCATCTTTCGATAACGAAGATTCGAATTTCAAACGGCGGCCGCAGCCTGCTTCCGCCTTCATGATCGGCGGAGCGCCATCAAGTCTTTTCGGCGATCCTCCTTTCGATAACATCCCAAATCAATGCAGCCGAATTGACATTGTCGAACCTTTCAAGTTCCACGATCCCGGTCGGCGATGTCAGATTGATTTCCGTCAGATACCCTCCGATTACATCGATCCCCGCGAAAATTTGGCCGTTTCGTCGCAGCAGCGGCCCGATTTCTTCGCAAATCTCGATATCTCTTTCCGTTAGCTCGATCCGCTCCGCCGTACCGCCGATATGGAGATTCGAACGCGTTTCGCCGGGCGGCGGCACGCGATTGATCGCGCCGACGGCCTCCCCGTCCACCAGGATGACGCGCTTGTCGCCGTACTGAACGTCCGGGAGGAATTTTTGGACGATTACCGGTTCCTTGCTCGCTTCGAAAAACATCTCGCAAAGCGAGTTGAAGTTGCAATCATCCTTTGAAATCCTGAATATCCCCGCGCCGCCGTTTCCGTAAAGCGGCTTGAGGACGATATCCTCGTGCTCGCCGCGAAACGCGTCGAGAACCGATTTGTCTCGAGCTATCGCCGTGGGCGGGGACAAGTGCGGAAAGCTGAGCACCAGCAACTTTTCGGGATAATTCCGTACCCAGAAGGGATCGTTGACGACAAGCGTTTCGGGATGCACGAGTTCAAGCAGATGCGTAGTCGTTATGTACGACATGTCGAATGGCGGATCCTGCCGAAGCCAGACGACGTCGGCCGAGGCAAGCCGGAGCTCCGATTCGTCGCCGAGCAAAAAGTGATCGCCAATTCTGCTTCTCACCGAAAGCGGGCGAGAGCGGGCAATAACCGTTCCATCGCGTATGGCAAGTTTCTCGGGCGTGTAGTACCAGAGCTCGTGGCCGCGAGACTGCGCTTCAAGCAAGATCCTGAACGTACCATCCGTCTTGATATCAACGGCTTCTATCGGGTCCATTTGGACGGCTACCTTAAGCGGCATGCTTGGTCGGCTCCTATGATGAAATCGGTAACTTTCTGGCGCCGATGAGCGTCGTCCGCAACAAAATTCGAGTCGCCGGCGGCCTGCGCGCGCGAATAACAACGGAACACGGCCATGATCGGCGACGATTTTAGCGAAATTCGAGAAGCGGTGGCGGGGCTTTGCTCGAAGTATCCGGAAGGCTATTGGCGGGAACTCGAAGCAAATTGCCGATATCCCAGCGAATTCATCGCCGAATTAACCGCCGCCGGGTTTCTAGCGTGTCTAATTCCGGAACGCTGGGGCGGTTCTGGCCTCGGCGTGCGCGAGGCATGCGCGATTCTCGAGGAGATTTGCCGCAGCGGCGCCCATGCCGGCGCCTGCCACGCGCAAATGTACGTAATGGGAAGCCTGCTTCGACATGGAAGCGAACAACAGAAAGACGCCTGGCTGCCCGGAATCGCGAAGGGCGATATCCGGCTCCAGAGTTTCGCAATCACCGAGCCGGATACCGGATCGGATACGACGAGGCTGAAAACCGCGGCAAGAAAGAGGAACGGGCACTACCTTGTTTCCGGCCAGAAAGTCTGGACCAGCAGAGTACGGCATTCCGACCTCATGCTCCTGCTCGCGAGAACGTCTCCCTACGAAGACGGCCCGGGCCGAACATTCGGCCTTTCGGCGTTTCTGGTTGAATTGGCCGATGCCGAAAAAAAGGGCCTCTCGATTCGCGACATCGACGCGACGATCAACCACCACGCGTGCGAATTGTTTTTCGACGAATTCCCCGTGCCCGCGGAAAATCTGATCGGCGAGGAGGGCAAGGGATTCCGGGTCGTACTCGACAGCATGAACGCCGAACGCATCCTAATCGCGGCGGAGTGCATCGGCGACGCCCGGTATTTCATCGAAAAGGCGTCGAAATACGCAAGAGAGCGGCACGTGTTCGGCAAGCCGATAGGCGCCAACCAGGGCGTTCAGTTCCCGATCGCGAGATCTTTCGCGGACGCGAGCGCAGCCGCTCTCATGGTCGAGAGAGCGGCATCTCTCTTCGATGCGGGAGAGCGATGCGGGGCCGAAGCCAACATGGCCAAGCTGCTTGCGTCGGAAGCGAGCTGGCGCGCCGGAGATGCCGCGATGCAGACATTCGGAGGCTTCGCCTTTTCAAAGGACTTCAATATCGAACGGAAATTCAGGGAGACGCGACTGTATCGGACCGCCCCGGTGTCAACCAATTTGATCCTGAGCTACCTGGCCGAAAGGGAGCTGAATCTTCCAAGAAGCTATTGATTTCGGAATGTCCGAATCCTCGCTACAAATCGGGTCGGCCGCCGTTTCAAAGCGTCGCGACCTGTCCCGCGCCGGAAACGGCTTTTTCGCTGCGCGACCTCGGCATCGGCATTCGGAACGCAAGCGAACGATGCAAGCCGGCGCGGAGATATTGGATCTCGGCACTCCCGTCGATACCGGCGCGCGATGATCAGGTTCTCGATTGCCTGCGCTTAAGTTCGAGCGCAATGCCATAGGCGGCGCTTCGAGCCACGCCGAGCGAGTCCGAGGCGAACGCAGCCGCGTCCCTTAGCGACATTTCCTCCATCGCCTCGGCGATGCGTTCCCGAACCTCGTCGTCGGATACGGTTCTTTCCGGCGCTCCGCCGATTACGATCGTAAATTCCCCGATAGGCTCTACTTCGCTGAAGTGCGCTAGTATCTCGTCCAGCGTGCCGCGGCGCGATTCTTCGAATTTCTTCGTTATCTCCCTGCAAGCGGCGGCCGGCCTTTCGCCGCCGAACTCGGCGATCATGTCGCTCAGAGACCTGCAAAGGCGATTCGGAGATTCAAACAGCACGACGGTTTCGCGGGATTTCGCCAATTCCGACAAGAAGTTCTTTCTAGCTCGGCCGGCCGTCGGCACGAATCCTGCGAACAGGAACTTGTCCGTCGGCAAAGCTGAAAGGCACAGGGCGGGAAGAACCGCCGACGCCCCCGGCACCGGAATGACGGGGAGTCCTTCCGCGACCGCCGACCTCACCAGCCGAAAGCCCGGATCGGAAATCATCGGGGTTCCCGCATCCGAAAGCAGCGCTACGCTTTTGCCGTCCTTCAGCAAGGAAATAAGTTTCGGGATTTGAGCCTCGGCATTGTGATCGCGATAGGATAGTAGCGTTCTTCCGCGCAAGCCAATTCCGTGAATTCCCAGAAGCCGTCTCGCCGTGCGCGTATCCTCCGCGGCGAGAGCATCCGATAGTTCCAGAGTATCGAGCGCCCTCAGCGTTATGTCGCGCGCATTTCCGATCGGCGTCGATACAAGGTAGAGTCCTGGCATAATCGCCTCACTGCGCTTAATTCTACTTTCAACCTCTCCGGCCAATATTTACTTTCCCGCTGCTAGAACATATGGTTGCCTTTGAGCGCATAAAAATGGCAATTCAATGGCGGCTTCCTAGTATTTATCAGAGATGCGTTGGCTAACGGCAACTTTTCGAACTGCTCGGCTAGGATTTCTGGCCCTAGTGCTTCTTTCCGCGTGCCAGCACGCTCTGACCCCTCCAGAATCGCCCGCCCCAACGCGCGACGACCGCGCGAATGTGGCTCTACTCGTCCCTCTCGGCGCGGAGGATCCCGAAATTGCCGATCTCGGGGTCAGCCTGGAAAATGGCGCGCGGCTAGCTATTCCAGACATTGCGGGCGCCGAGATTGACTTGAGACTCTACCCTACTTTCGCAACCAGCAGCGGCGCGGCGGCGGCGGCGGCGCAAGCGCTTGAAGACGGCGCCGATATCATATTGGGGCCGCTCTATTCGGAAACGACCGCGGCCGTTGCGCCGATCGCAGCCGAAGGAAATATCAGCGTTCTAAGCTTTTCGAACGATTCGAGAGTTGCCGGCGGCAATGTATTCGTGCTGGGCCTAACATTGGAGAACGCCGCGGCCGCTTTGATGGAGCATGCCAATCTGCAGGGGAAGACGAAGCCGATGGTCGTACATGCCGACAATTATTCGGGCAACAGAGCGCTGGAGGCCGTGCGCAATGCATCGGAATCGGCCGGCATCCCGTTTCTCGGCGGACTGTCCTACGAAAGATCGAAGCTTGGCGTCGTCGAATCGGTCGAGAGGATCTCGAATGCAATTCTCAGCGAGGGAGCCGAAATTGTCGTCTTTTCGTCGGACAGCGCCGGCGCCCTGCCCCTGCTTGCGCAATTGCTGCCCGAGAACGGCGTCAATCCCGAAGCCGTCAAATTCGCGGGACTCGCCAGATGGGACATTCCCGCCGAAACGCTGGAACTCGAAGGGCTGCAGGGCGGATGGTTTGCCTTGCCCGATCCCAATCACGCGCATAAATTCGGAAATCGATTCGAGGCGGCCTTCGGCGAACGGCCGCATCCGCTCGCCAGCCTAGCCTACGACGGAATGGCGGCTATCGGCGCACTCGTTTCCGCAAGAGGCCCGTCGTCCCTCAATGCGGACGGATTGTCCGACAAATCGGGATTTCGCGGCGTAAACGGCGTGTTCAGATTCAAAGCCGACGGCACGAACGAGCGCAAGCTCGCGGTCGCCGAAGTCGTCGCAAGCAAGGCGGTCGTCGTCGCTCCACCGAGGAAAACCTTTGCCCATGCCGGATTCTAACTTGCCAGCCGATTCCGAATTTCCGGACGGTTTGATTTGCTCGCCGAACGCGATTTTCGACTCCGGCACGGTACTCGCAAACCTCGCGGAAATCGCGAAAAGCGGACGTTTCGACGATGAAAAGGCCAAGTGGATGGGAGTCAGGCTCGTTGCCGCTTTCGATAGCGGAATGAACGCCATCTCGGATGCATTCGTAAATCGCCCGTTCGCATCACGAGAAGCCGTAGCTTCGTTTACATTCCTGAACGACCGAATCGTCCAGACGATCCACGACATGTCGATGGAGCACCTCCACCCGGCATCGAATGCGGACAAGGAAGAGCCGATCGCGATTCTCGCCGTCGGAGGCTACGGCAGAGGCGACATGGCGCCTTTTTCGGACGTGGACCTCTTATTCCTAACCGAAGGCAGCCTGTCCGATCTGACAAAGACCCGAATCGAATCCATGCTCTACATGCTTTGGGACCTGAAGCTTAAGGTCGGGCAGTCGATTCGAACGGTCAAGGATTGCATCAAGCTTGGCCGCGGCGACTTTACGATTAGAACCGCCCTTCTCGAGCACAGGTTCGTTTGCGGGCACAAGCCCTTCGAGCAGGAACTTCGCTCGAAGCTGAGAAGTGAATTGTTCCGCAACACGGGACCCGAATTCGTCGAAGCCAAGCTCTCGGAAAGAAACGAGCGAAACATCCGTCAAAGCGGAAATCGCTACGTTCTCGAACCAAACGTCAAGGAAGGCAAGGGCGGGCTGCGCGATTTGCAGACCCTTTTCTGGATCGTGAAGTACCTGCATTCGGTTGACGATACCCGGGAACTGGTCGACCTCGGCGTATTCAGGGAAGAGGAGTTGAACAAGTTCATCAATGCCGAGTCGTTCCTTCTGGCGGTTCGATGCCATCTCCACCTGCTGGCCGGGCGCGCGCAGGACGTGCTGTCCTTCGAGCACCAGGTCGACGTTGCGAATAGGCTCGGCTACCGCGACGGCGGTGGACGGCGCGCGGTGGAATATTTCATGCAGGACTACTTCCGGCATGCGACCGCGGTCGGCGAGCTCACCCGGATTTTCCTGACCAAGCTGGAAGCGCAGCACGTCAAGCGCGAGGCTTTCATCACCGGCCTGCTGAAGAGCGCCAGGACAAGATTCGCGAGACGCACGAAATCCGGCTATCCGATCGTTCACGGCAGAATCGGCATTGAAGACGAAAAGCTGTTTCTCGCCGATTCTCTCAATATCCTCAGGCTGTTCGAAGAAGGCCTGGACACCGGGCTGCTGCTGCATCCGGACGCCATGCGCCTGATAGCCGCGAACCTGGATTTGATCGACGAAGACTTCCGCAGCAGTCTCGAGGCCAACAGGAAATTTCTCGACCTGCTGCTCGAGCACGGCAATCCCGAGCGCGCGCTTCGCCGAATGAACGAACTCGGCGTGCTTAGCGCATTCATGCCCGAATTCCGAAACATCGTGGCGATGATGCAATTTACCAATTTTCATCGCTATACCGTCGACGAGCATACGATTCAGTGCATTTCGAACCTTGCGCAAATCGAGCGCGAGGAATTGACTCGGGACCTGCCGATCGTATCCAGCATCATCGCGCAGGGCATAAACAGGCGAGTTATCTATGTCGCCGTTCTTCTGCACGACATCGGCAAGGGGCGGGACGAAGACCATTCCGTGGTCGGAGCCCGGCTCGCTCGCGTCATCGCGCCTCGCCTGGGGCTCGACGAAGACGAAAGCGAAACCGTCGAGTGGCTGGTTCGAAACCATCTGCTCATGAACGACGTGGCGCAGAAACGGGACATTTCGGATCCGCGAACCGTTCGCGATTTCGCCAGGAAAGTCGGCAACAGATCCCGTTTGAAGCTCCTGCTGGTCCTGACGGTCTGCGATATCCGCGGCGTCGGCCCCGATGTCTGGAGCAATTGGAAGGCTCAGCTTCTTCGGCGGCTTTATCATTTCACCCACGAAGCCCTGTCCGAAGGCATCGAAGGCTGGGATTTCCGGTCGAGCGCCGAAGACGCTCAATCGGCGCTTGCCAAGGCGCTGCCCGACTGGGACCGGGAAAAGCTCGGCAAGGAGTTCGCAAGGCACTACAACGCATACTGGCAAAATCTCTCCACCGAATCCCATGCCGCGTTCGCCCGGCTGCTCAACGGGCTGGGGTCCGACGAAATTCGCTCTTCGCTGGAACTGGACAAGGAAAGGGACGCGACAAAATGCTGCTTCGCGCTCGCGGATCACCCGGGGCTGTTCTCCCGGCTTGCCGGAGCATTGGCCCTGGCCGGCGCAAACGTCGTCGATGCCAGGACCTATACTAGCTCCGACAGCTTCGCTACGGTAGTCTTCTGGATACAGGACAAGAACGGCAAGCCGTACGACAACGCAAATCAGACCAGGCTTCAAAAAATCGTCGGGCAGATCATGTCGGGCGAAGTAACGACGCGCTCCGAGCTTCGCCGCCGCGACCGGCTAAAAACCCAGGCAAGCGTCGGTAAAAGAGAGCGGAAATTCCTTGTGCCGACCGAAATCACGTTCGACAACGAAGGGTCCGACATCTGCACGATCATCGAAGTCGACACCCGCGACCGGCCGGGGCTGCTTTACGACCTGACCCGAACGCTCTACACGGCCAACGTGTCGATCGTGTCGGCGGTCGTCGCGACCTACGGCCCCCAGGCCGTCGACGTTTTCTACGTCAAGGATCTGTCAGGATTAAAGCTTCACTCCCGTACAAGGCGCGCGTCGCTCGAGCGAAAGCTGCTCGACGCGATTGAAGAAGGAATGGAGACGTCAATCGCGTAAACCTTTCAGCCGGTTTGGCTCGAGGCTTCCTGACGGTCGGATCCTGGACACTCGCCAGCCGAGCGCTAGGCCTTGTCCGCGACATCCTGTTCGCAGCCATTCTCGGCGCCGGCCCGGCCGCCGAGGCGTTTCTAGTCGCGTTCAGCATTCCCAACATGTTTCGGAGGCTTTTTGCGGAAGGCGCCTTCAATATGGCGTTCGTTCCCATGTTTTCCAGAAAACTCGAGACGGACGATTCGCCGTCCGAATTCGGCAGCGACGCGCTTTCCGGCCTGTCCTTCGCGCTCCTGGTCCTGACATTGGTCGCGCAGCTTGCCATGCCCTTTTTAGTTTTCGGCATGGCGAGCGGCTTTTTCGAAGACGGCAGGTTCGACATGGCCGTCTTCTACGGCAGGATCGTGTTTCCGTACGTATTCTTCATATCCGTTGCCGCGCTGTTTTCGGGCGTACTCAATGCGACGGGGCGTTTCGCGGCGGCCGCGGCGGCGCCTGTTCTGCTCAACATTCTATTCATCGCAATTCTCGGCTTATCGCCAATTCTCGGCTGGAACCCGGGCTTGGCGCTCGCATGGACCGTTCCAGTCGCCGGCGCGGCGCAGCTGGCGCTGGTCTGGCGCGCCGCTGCGCGGGCGGGCTTCCGTCTTCGAATCAGGATTCCGCGCATGACATACGACATCAGGCGCTTGGCGATCATAGCGGCGCCGGCCGCTCTGGCCGGAGGCGTCGTGCAAGTCAATCTGCTGGTCGGCCGACAGGTCGCGAGCTTTTTCGATGGCGCGGTCGCCTGGCTGAGCTATGCCGATAGGCTGTACCAGCTTCCGCTTGGCGTCGTCGGCATCGCCATGGGAGTCGTTCTTCTGCCGAACTTGTCCAAAAGACTCGCGTCGGGCGACGATGCCGGCGGGCGGAATGCCTTCAACAGGGCGACGGAGGCATCCCTCGCACTGGCTCTGCCGGCGGCCATCGCCCTTGCCGTCGTCCCTCTGCCGATCGTTTCGGTGCTATTTCAAAGGGGCGCGTTCGCCGACGACGACGCGGCCGCAACGTCCCTGGCCTTGGCGATTTACGCCGCGGGACTGCCCGCATTCGTTTTGCAGAAGGTGCTTCAGCCGCTATACTTCGCGAGGGAAGACACGAAAGCGCCTTTTCGATTTGCCGTCGTCGCGATGATTATAAACATCGCCGTAGCGGTTGGGCTAGCGCCTGTACTGGGATTTGAAGCGGCGGCCTGGGGAACTACGATCGCCGGATGGGCGATGGCGGCCATGCTCTGGCTCGGAACCCGGAATATGGGCCGTGCGGCGCATTTCGATGACGCGCTGATCCGCTCGCTTCCCCGCCTTCTGGCGGCGGCGTTCATTACGGGAGCATTTCTGAAGGCGGCGGCCGCCGCGCTGGACAGCGCGTTTCTGCACCCGGAGATTCGCTACGCCGCGCTGGCTGCGCTCGTTGTCGGGGGATTGGCGATTTACGGATTCCTGGTTATTGCGCTTAGGGTTTACAGCCTTGCGCAGATCCTAGCTCTCGCAAGGCGGCGGAAAGTCTAGCTCCGCTGCATTTGCCGAAGACTTCCGCACCGAAATCTATTTGTTTCGCCTGTTAATTGCGCGCAGCAATCTGACAATCGATTTCACGCCGCCTAGTTTCAGAATTCCGGTAGCGATGAATCCGGTTGCGAAACCGGCGATATCCGCCTTCCAGACTTCCGTATCTCCCAAAAAAATATTGGACACCGTCGGCAGCGCGAGAAGGAAGACGGGAATGCTAAGCAGCTTGAATGAATGCGAGGAGCGGTCCCTATCGATATTGTCCAGTATTATCGCAGCGAATGCGCCTAAGAATCCGTAAACCGCCGGCGTGGCGCCGGCGAGAGGGAATGAGGAGTTGCTGGTCAAGCCGTAGGCAAGCGCACCGACAGCGGCGGGAGCGAAAAAAATAAGCAGCAGGCCAAAGGCTCCGAAAACTCTGGAAATCAGGTTTCCGATCGCAAGAACGAAGACGGTGGATATAATCGCATGCGTAAATGAAAAGTGTATGAGCGGATAGGTTACGAAGGATACGAGCGCGGTCGAATTGAATTTTCCGTCTGAAAACATGGCATTGAATTCTTGCGTCCAAAAAGCGTAGTCGACAATCGCGTATCTTCTGGACGCAATGCCGCCCGACCCTCCGATCCAGCCTTGCTCGTCGGCCAGAAAAAGCAATTCCAGGCCGCCGATGACGAAGGCGAGCGACACAATGACAGGATTGATTTTTCCGAATACCGGTTCCGGAGCTCTTTGCGGTTCCATGGAATTTCCTGCCTGCGCGAATAAAAACAAGCTACTATAGGCATTCGCAGAAGCTTTGAAGCGGATAAAGCGCCGCTCCGATAAATTTTGCCGGCTCGAAGCTGGAAGGGCTTGCTCGCGCTTGTTCTATTATCCAAGCCTTGAGGCGAAACCGATAGGCTTGGGCGGCGCAGACGCGATCATCCCGGCCCGTTCAGCTGAACGCGACTCGCGCATTGTTATGTCTAGGCGCAAATCATGCCTCATTGAGATACGACCGCGAATTTTCAAGGCGGATACGGCCGCATGGAGAAATTTTTCCGTTCGCCGCTGCTTGGATTGCCACGACATTGAATAACTCGCCCGCATTCGCGTTTTAGCCATTGCCACTTTCGCGCAGACATTGTACGTTTAATGGTTCAAAAAATTGGATAGTCGATTTTTTCATATGGAAAGTCAAAAATGGAGGCTTTAAATGAATATTAAGACGATGATTGCGGCTGCCGCAGCGTCGCTGCTCGCCATCTCAGGCGTTTCGGCGCAGGAACCGCAGTTCGTATCAATCGGAACCGGTGGCATTACCGGGGTTTATTATCCGACCGGCGGTGCGATCTGCAGGCTTGTTAACAAAGATCGCAAGGAACATGGCATCCGCTGTTCAGTGGAGTCCACGGGCGGATCAATTTACAACATCAACACGATCAAGGCCGGCGAGCTTGAGTTTGGCGTCGCGCAATCGGACTGGCAGTACCACGCCTATAACGGATCTTCGCGATTCGAGGGCCAGCAGTTCGAAAATCTGCGGGCGGTGTTCTCAGTTCACCCGGAACCCATAACAATACTGGCGCGTCGCGACAGCGGCATCGACAATATTACGGACGTAATCGGAAAGAGATTCAACATCGGCAACGACGGGTCGGGGACGCTCGCGACCTGGGAAGTAATTGAGGAGGCCATGGGTTGGAGCCGGGACGACCTAGCTCTGGCCGCCAAGATGAAATCCGCCGAAACCGGAAGCGCGCTATGCGACAACAAGATCGATGGCTACTTTTGGGCAGTAGGACACCCGTCGGCACTCACGCACGAAACAATTGCATCGTGCGATGCCAAGATCGTTTCCGCGGTCGCGCCGGAAATCGACGCGCTGGTCGCCGAGCGGCCCTACTACCGCAAGACGGCAATTCCCGGCGGCATGTATCCGGACAACCCCGACGATGTTCCGACTTTCGGCGTTGGCGCAACTTTCGTGACATCCGCCGACGTTCCCGAAGAGCATGTCTACCTCGTTGCCAAAGCTGTCCTTGGAAACCTTGAAGATTTTCGACGGCTTCACCCGGCATTCGCCAATCTGAAGGCCGAGGAGATGATAAGCGATGGCCTTTCGGCGCCGCTGCATCCCGGCGCCATACGCGCCTATCAGGAATTGGGCCTAATGGAATAGTCAATCTGCACGGGAGCGGGGACACGCGACCCGCTCCCGGCAACGATTCGACCTAGAATTAACGCGATCTAGAATCGGCCTTTGCAATTATGAGCCCTGAATCGGCCGCGGCAAAGTCAAAGGGACCGTCAAATTCGTCCGAGGCGGCGGCTTTCGCGTCCGACTTGGACATAGGCGGACGCAATCCCGAGAACTGGCAGGGCGCCTGCATAACCCTGGTCGCATTGGCCTGGGCCGTTTTACAGGTTTTCAACGCATCGCCGGTACCGGCATTGCTGGCGCAGTGGACGGGTGCGAACTGGTTCTATGTTACCTCCGATACGGAAAGGATCGTCCACCTGGCCTTCGGGCTGACATTGGCAGGCCTTGCTTTCCCGCTTTTCAAGTCCGCCCCCCGAGACCGGATTCCCTGGTACGACTGGGTTCTTATCGCGGGCGGCCTGTTCGCGACTCTATATTTGATCGCTAATTCGGCATCGATCGCCGACCGTTCCGGGCTTCCGACAACGACCGATCTAGTGGCCTCCGCAACGGGGTTGGCTATAGTATTGGTCGCGACATTCAGGGCGCTCGGCCTGCCGATGGTCGTGGTCGCGGGCGTTTTTCTGCTGTACGTATTTTTTGGCGACGCCGAGTTTTTCCCCGATGCCATGCAGTGGAAGGGGGCCAGCTTCGGCAAGGCGATGTGGCACTTCTGGATGCAGACCGAAGGCGTTTTCGGCCTCGCGCTGGGCGTGTCGGCATCCATGGTATTCCTTTTCGTCCTATTCGGCTCGCTGCTTGAGAAGGCGGGCGCGGGGAACTATTTCATCAAGCTCGCATTCGCGCTGATGGGGCATTTCTCGGGAGGCCCGGCCAAAGCGGCAGTTGTCGCCTCGGCCGCCACCGGCTTGATCTCCGGTTCGTCGATAGCCAACACCGTTACGACCGGCACATTCACGATTCCGCTTATGAAGCGCGTCGGATTCTCGGCCGAGAAGGCGGGGGCGGTCGAGGTCGCATCGTCGACCAACGGCCAGCTAACGCCCCCGGTCATGGGCGCGGCGGCCTTCCTAATGGTCGAGTATGTAGGCATACCCTACCTGGACGTCATCAGGCACGCCTTTCTACCGGCGGTTATCTCCTACATAGCACTCGTCTACATCGTTCATCTCGAAGCGCAAAAAATGGGCCTAAAGGGATTGCCTCGAACGGGCGCCGAGCTTCCAATCGCCAGAAAGCTCGCGAATGTCGTCCTAGGAGTCGCGGTCTTCTGCGCGCTCTGCCTGGCCACGTACTACGGACTGGGCTGGCTCAAGCCTCTGCTGGGCGACTACTCGCTCGTTGGCATGGCTGTCCTGTTTCTAATTGCCTACGCGGCGCTGGCAAACTGGGCCGCAAAATATCCCGACCTTACAGTCGACGATCCCAATGCGCCCTTTACCGAGCTACCGCAAGCCGGGCCTACGGCCAAGACGGGCGCCTACTTCGCTCTTCCCGTAATCGTGCTAATCTGGAACCTGATGATTGAGCGCAAGTCGCCGGGACTCTCCGCGTTCTGGGCGACGCTGGCCATGCTGTTCGTTATGATGACGCAGCATCCGATCAAGGCGTTTTTCCGCGGCGAAAGCAAAGCCGGAGCCGCGTTCAAGCGGGGCTGGAACGAATTGCTCGACGGGATGATCGCCGGCTCGCGAAACATGATCGGCATCGCAGTGGCCACGGGCACCGCCGGAATTATTGTCGGCACCGTCTCGCTTACGGGCGCGCACCAGGTGATTGGCGAATTCATTGAAATACTTTCGGGCGGCAACCTGCTTCTGATGCTGGTTTTCGTCGCCCTGTTCTCGCTGGTGCTCGGAATGGGCCTTCCGACCACCGCGACCTACATCGTAATCACGTCGCTGATGGCGCCCGTGATCGTCGCCGTCGGAGCGAAGTCGGGATTGATCGTACCTCTAATCGCAGTTCACATGTTCGTCTTCTATTTCGGCATTCTGGCCGACGACACGCCGCCTGTCGGGCTAGCCGCCTTCGCCGCGGCCGCAATATCGAAAGGCGATCCGATCAAGACCGGCGTGATCGGGTTTTCCTACGATGTCCGAACCGCTATTCTGCCTTTCCTATTCATCTTCAACACTGAACTGCTTCTCATCGACGTCACCTGGTCGAGGGCCATTCTAGTGTTTCTCATAGCGGTCGTAGCCATGATGCTATTCGCCGCGGCGACGCAGAACTGGTTTCTGACCCGGTCGCGCATCTGGGAAAGCGTCGCGCTCCTCCTGATCGCGTTCACGCTGTTCAGGCCCGGATTCTGGCTCGATCAGATATCCGCCCCCTACGAAAGGGTGCCGGCCAGCCAACTGATCGAGCTTGCGGACACGGCTCCCGACCAGGGATCGCTGCGCGTGCGCATGGCCGGCGAAGATTTCGCTACGGGCAGACCGATTGAAACCACCGTCAATCTTCCGCTCGGGGACCGATCGGACGGCGACGGCGAGGCGAGGCTAGACCGGCATGCCGGCCTGTCCTTCCGCACCGAAGACAGCGGGCGAGTATTTGTCGACCTAATCAACTTCGGGCAGTACGCCGAGCAAAAAGGCATCGATTTCGATTGGGAAGCGCAGTATATCGAGGTTCTCGTGGATCGAATGCCTAAGGAAGTATTCTACATACCGGCACTTCTGCTGCTAGGCCTAGTTTGCTTGCTGCAGCTTGGCCGCGCGCGAAAGATCCATCCCGAGGCAATTCGAAACTAGACAATTCGCCCGGTCAAACTTAAACTTTCCAAGCTAGCCGAAAAGCCCGCGGAATGCGGGACGCTCGAACCTGCTAGCGTGCGCATTCCGCGCCAGCCCAGATCGCGTCGCAACCGGCTTTGCCGTCCGAATGCGCGCAATCCGCAATGCATCTTGCCGAACAACGGGGTCGGCTGCGGAACGCGCGGCGCTTGCATCGCCGATAGCTTGAGAACTTCGCAATGCTGCCGCAGGTTGTCTCGCGTCGAATCTCGAGCGATGGCCGCGTTCGCCGGCTCCGGCCTGAATTCAAGCGGGATTCGGGCCGCCGCTCCCCGCAAGCCCGATGCGCCTGAAATCCCTGCCAATCGCGGCAATGCCTCCGCGCTCCGATCCGCGAAGCGCGTTGGAGTCTTGATGTCGCGACCAATTCGGACAGGGAATGCCGGAGTCGGCGAAGCTATGGATCGAACGGGCGCCAATCTTCTATTCCGCTATCGAGTTCCAACCGGTTTTTCCCTTGACCACGACGCTGCCGAATTGCCGGAAATAGCGATTGCACGAGCTGGCGGCAGTAACTAAATACCGAACCGCGAATGTTCTTGACTGAGCATTCAGGTCTGTTAGCTTAGCCTCTAATTCTCGGCCGCAGGCGAAACCGACCGTAGTTTCCGGCTCATTGCCGCCACCTCTGGATAGGAGACAACATTCTATGGCATTGGACACCAAAAACTGGCCGAACGACCTGCGCGCGTTCTGGATGCCGTTCACCGCTAGCAGGCAATTCAAAGCCAGCCCCCGCATGCTCGCATCCGCGGAGGGCATGTTCTACACGACGACCGACGGCAGGAAAATCCTTGACGGCACATCGGGTCTCTGGTGCGTCAATGCCGGGCACACGCGCCCGAAGATCGTCGAAGCTATTCAAAAGCAGGCGGCTGAGCTGGACTTCGCCCCGACGTTCCAGATGGGGCACCCGAAAGTGTTCGAACTGGCCAATAAGCTGGTCGATACCGCGCCGGACTATATGGCGCATGCATTCTTTACGAACTCAGGTTCGGAATCCGTGGACACGGCGCTGAAAATGGCGCTCGCCTACCACAGGGCGCGCGGCGAAGGCCAGCGAACTCGTCTTATCGGGCGCGAAAGAGCCTATCACGGCGTGAATTTCGGCGGCACGTCGGTCGGCGGCATCGTCAACAACCGCCGATTCTTCGGGTCTCTCCTCGCCGGCGTGGACCACCTGCCCCACACGCATCTGCCTGAATTGAACGCGTTTTCCCGCGGTCGCCCGGAACACGGCGCATATCTTGCGAACGAGCTCGAGCGCCTGGTGGCCCTGCACGGCCCCGAGACGATCGCGGCGGTGATCGTCGAGCCCGTTGCCGGGTCGACAGGAGTCTTGATTCCGCCGGAAGGATACTTGGAAAAGCTGCGCGAAATAACGTCCAAACACGGCATTCTGCTGATTTTCGACGAGGTCATTACAGGATTCGGTCGCTTGGGATCGTCATTCGCGGCGGAGCATTTCGGTGTCAAGCCGGACTTGATCACATGTGCGAAAGGCTTGACAAACGGCGTGATTCCCATGGGCGCCGTTCTATCCACGTCGGAGATCCACGAAACTTTCATGAGCGGTCCCGAGCACCTGATCGAATTCTATCACGGCTATACGTATTCGGGAAACCCGATCGCATGCGCCACGGGCATCGCAACGCTCGAAGTGTACAAGGAGGAAGGGCTGTTCGCGAGAGCCGCGTCGCTAGCGGGATACTGGGAAGACTCGATCCATTCGCTGAAGGATTCGCCGCGCGTAATCGATATCCGCAATATCGGGCTTGTCGGCGCGATTGAGCTGGAACCGGAACCTGGCATGCCGGGGAAGCGCGGATTCGAAACATTCCTCGCAGCCTACGAACTTGGCTGCCTAACGAGAGTAACCGCCGACATTATCGCGCTTTCGCCGCCCTTGATCACCGAAAAGACCCACATCGACCAGATTGTCGATACCATGCGCAAAGCGCTCGGAAATTAAGGCCGGAACAATTCATCCAGGGGAACGATGGCCGCTCTATCCGACAACTTGAAAATTGACTCCGCCCGCTTGTGGGACTCGATCTCGGAGATGGCGAAGATCGGCCCCGGCGTAGCGGGCGGCAACAACAGGCAGGCTCTTACGGACGAGGACGGCGCCGGGCGGGAGCTCTTCCGGAATTGGTGCGAGGAAGCCGGATGCGCCGTCGCCGTCGATCAAATGGGCACGATGTTCGCCGCCCGCCCGGGAACTGATCCCGACGCCCTTCCCGTCTATGTCGGCTCGCATCTAGACACCCAGCCGACAGGCGGAAAATACGACGGCGTGCTCGGCACGCTCGCAGCGCTCGAAATCGTCAGAACGCTGAATGATCTGGGCATAAGGACGCGCCATCCGATCGTGGTAACCAACTGGACCAACGAGGAAGGCACGAGATTCGCTCCGGCCATGCTCGCTTCAGGCGTATTCGCGGGCGTATACGAGCAGGAATGGGCCTATCAGCGCAAAGATGCCGAAGGCAAGCGCTTCGGCGACGAGCTTAAGCGGATCGGCTGGCGCGGCGATGAAAAAACCGGCGATAGAAAGCTTCATGCATTTTTCGAACTCCACATCGAGCAAGGCCCGATCCTCGAATCCGAAGGCAAGGATATCGGGGTCGTTACTCACGGACAGGGACTTTCCTGGACGCAGATAACCGTCAAGGGCCAGGAGAGCCATACGGGGTCGACCCCGATGCCCATGCGGCGCAATGCCGGACTCGGCATGGCTCGCATTCTTCAGCTGGTCGACGAGATAGCGCTTCGGCACGCGCCGCACGCGGTCGGCGCCGCGGGCCATATCGACGTATATCCCAACAGCAGAAACGTAATTCCCGGAACTGCCGTGTTCACCGTGGACTTTCGCTCTCCCAAGCTTTCCGTGATCCAGGACATGGAGCGCCGACTCGAGGACGGCGGACGCGAGATTTGCGAAGCCATGGGGCTGGAGGTCGAGTTCGAGAAAGTCGGGGGATTCGATCCGGTCGAATTCGACGCCGACTGCGTGTCCGCAGTACGAGGAGCCGCGAAACGGCTGGGCTATACCTATCGCGACTTGATCTCGGGCGCCGGCCACGACGCGTGCTGGATAAGCCGCGTTGCGCCGACCGCAATGGTCATGTGCCCGTGCGAAGGCGGCCTGTCGCACAATGAAGCGGAGAATATTTCCCAGGAATGGGCGGCGGCCGGCGCAAACGTGCTTTTCCACGCCGCCGTCGAAACCGCAGGGATCGTATCCTGAATTTCCACGAGGCCGAGCGATCGGGCTCAGTTCGCAATGCGTAGAACGGAGGCGAAGAACATGTCGAAAATCGTCAAGGGCGGAACGATCGTAACCGCCGATCGGACCTGGAAGGCCGACATTCGGATTGAAGACGGCGCCATAGCCGAGATAGGCGACGATCTTTCGGGCGAAAGCTACGTGGATGCGGAAGGGGCCTATGTAATTCCCGGCGGCATTGACCCGCATACGCATTTGGAAATGCCTTTCATGGGAACCGTCGCGGCCGAGACTTTCGAATCGGGCACCTGGGCGGCGGCGGCGGGCGGAACTACGATGCTCGTCGATTTCTGCCTTCCGGGAGCCGACGGCTCGATCAAGAACGCCATTGCCGAATGGCACCGAAAATCGGCGCCTCAGATCTGCTCCGATATCGGCTTCCACATGGCCGTGACCGGCTGGAACGAGACGATATTCGAGGAAATGAAGGATGCCGTCGATATGGGTGTCAATTCCTTCAAGCACTTCATGGCCTACAAGGGCGCGCTCATGGTGGAAGACGACGAGCTTTATGCGTCGTTTTCCAGATGCAAGGCTCTCGGCGCTCTTCCGATGGTTCACGCGGAAAACGGAGACATCGTTGCAGAGCTCCAGCAGAAATATCTTGCGGAGGGCGTTACCGGGCCGGAAGGCCATGCCTATTCACGCCCGCCGGAAGTCGAGGGTGAGGCAACGAATCGCGCGATCATGATAGCGGATGCCGTCGGCGTCCCGCTCTACGTCGTCCACGTGTCCTGCGAGCAGGCGCACGAGGCCATCCGCCGAGCCCGCCAAAAAGGCATGCGCGTGTACGGCGAGCCGCTGGTCCAGTTTCTGACGCTCGACGAAAGCGAATACTTCGACAAGGATTGGGAGCATTCCGCGCGCCGCGTCATGTCGCCGCCATTCAGGTCCAAGGAACATCAGGACGGGCTCTGGAACGGGCTGGCGGCGGGGTCGCTGCAAGTCGTCGCAACCGACCACGCTGCGTTCAATACCGAGCAGAAGCGCATGGGCATCGACGATTTCACGCTAATTCCGAACGGAACCGGCGGCCTCGAGGAACGCCTAGCGGTCCTCTGGACGGCCGGAGTCGATACCGGCAGGCTTACGCCGAACGAATTCGTTGCCGCAACGTCAACGAATATCGCCAAGATTCTCAATATATACCCGAAAAAGGGCGGAATTGTCTTAGGAGCGGATGCGGACATCACAGTGTGGGATCCGTCGATTAGCAAGACAATCAGCGCGACAACGCAGAAATCCGTTCTCGACTACAACGTTTTCGAGGGCTTCAAGGTCAACGCGCAGGCTCGCTATACGATTTCGCGCGGCGACGTCATATGGGCGTGGGGTCAAAACTCGCAGCCTCAGCCGGGTCGCGGGCGCTTCGTGCCGCGGCCTCCGTTCCCGTCCGTCAGCACGGCGTATTCGAAGTGGAAGGAGCTCAATAGCCCGCGCAAGATTGATCGCGACCCGCTAAACATTCCCTCGGGCATATAGCCCGGTCCGAATCCGCCCCTGGCGCCGGGATCGGCGAGGAACAGATTTTTCCGGGCTTTCCGCCCGCTTGTTGAACTATCGCCGCTCTAGAGCCTATCAATACTCCATACTTGACACGGTGATAAATTTGTGCGAATCACGCGGCCATGCAAATTGGGATGCGTCAAATATCCTCGGAAACGGTGGAATGGTTCATGAAGGCCTGTCCGGGCGACGGTTCCGGCCGGCCGTCGCGGTCCGCGCTGGCGCGCGAGCTGTGCGAGCGCGAGAGCTGGCGCGGCCCAAGCGGCAGGCTCTGCTGCGCCTCGGCGCGGAAGCTTCTTCCGAAGCTGGCCGCGTCGCTGGGGGTGC
>MPMP01000136.1 GCA_002238565.1 Albidovulum sp. bin36 | reverse complement strand
GTAGATCTGTCGGATCCGCGGGACCTGTCTGATCTTGGGCGGCACGCGGGGCGGTCGGCTGTCTTCAGCCATCGCTCTGGCCCTCCCCGTCTTGTTCGCCCTTATCAGGGACAAGGGCCATGTTCAGACCGCCGCGAGCATAGATTTCCGCCAGTTCCTCAATGCCGGTCAATTCACGTTCGATGAACATGGCCCTTGAATGCCCGGGCATTGAGAAACCCGCATCGCCCATTTCGGCGCCGCGCGACGCCAACGCCTCCTCCAGCGCAGCCGGATCGCTCTCGGCAAGCATGTAATAGCCGCGCCCGTCAGAATCGCGCATCCAAAGAAAATTCCCATTCAGGCTGATCATGAAATGGAGCGGCAGTTCATGCCGATCCACCATCTTGATCAGCGAAAGAATATCTCCGCGGTGGTGTTGGCAGCAACGCGCTCTTCCGCCTTCTTGCTGTTCTCCGGCGAGAAGGCCGCCGGCGCATGCTCCACGGCTTCACGCGGTGAAACCGGACGGCCACTGGCGCCCACTTTGTTCAGCAAGTCTTCAACCCGTTTCTGCGCAACCTCCACTAGGGACTGATTAAGGCGGGTCGTGAAGTCGATTGTTTGCAATTTTTGCCCGGCAGCCAACGGGTTGATCGGAGAAATGGCCGGGATCAGTCCAATACCATGTCGTCCCTGTGAATCGCTGCCGCGCGGGCGGGGTACCCGAGTATCGCTCCGACCTCGTGGGTTTTTTTGCCCAGTATCTTTTCGATTTCCGCGATATTGTATCGAACCAGTCCCTTGCCCAGCGGCGTTCCGCCTGGACCCAATACGTCGACCGGGTCTCCGCGCCCGAAGTCGCCGTCGGTCTTTTGAATGCCTGCCGGCAAGAGCGATTTTCCGGTTTTAAGCGCTTTTCTTGCGCCATCGTCAATATATAGCGCGCCGCGAGTTTTCATGGATGCGATCCAATCCTTTCGAGCCGTCTGTGAATCGCGCTCGGGCAAGAACCAGGTGCATGAAGCGCCTTTTGATAGTTCCGACAGCGGCCTGTCGACGTAGCCGTAGGTAATCGCCATGGCGCACCCCGCGCTCATCGCGGTTTTGGCGGCTAGCAGCTTGGTTTTCATTCCGCCCTTCGACAAAGCCGTTCCCTCGCGACCGGCCATCGCCTGCATTTCAGGCGTTACTTTCGTAACGGTTTCAAGCCTCACGGCATCGCTGTGACTTTTAGGGTCGGCCGTATATAGACCGTCGACATCGGATAGCAGCACCAGCATGTCGGCACCCGACATCACCGCGACCTGGGCAGCTAGCCTGTCATTGTCCCCGAAACGAATTTCATCCGTTGCGACGGTGTCATTTTCGTTGATTATAGGAACAACGCCTTCAGCGAGCAGAGTTGCGAGCGTCGCTCGCGAGTTCAGATATCGCCTTCGATTCTTGTTGTCTTCGAGAGTAAGCAAAATCTGCCCAGTAACGATTCCGAACGGCGCAAGTTCCAAGTCGTATGCGCGCGCCAGCATGATTTGCCCAACCGCGGCGGCCGCCTGGCTTCTTTCCAGCGACAGGTTCCTGGATCCCATTCGCAGCGTTCTTCGACCTAGCGCGACAGCCCCGGACGAAACAATTAATACGTCAACGCCCTTCCCTTTTAATTCTGCAATGTCCCTTGCCAATCCCTTTAGCCAACGAATGTTAAGAGTCCCGGAAGAATCGTCCACAAGCAATGCGGAGCCGATTTTGACGACAATTTTTTTTGCATCGTTTATTTGCATTACGGCGACCACTCTTGCGGCTTCGCGTTCTCTTCCTCACGCAGCTTTTCCAATTCCGCTGCGATCTGATCCAAGAGCGCGGGTACGCCTTCCCCGCTTACCGACGAAACAGCCGCTGCCCGTCCGCCTGCGACTTTCCCGAGCGACTTCAGTTTTTCCAGTTTTTCCTCGGCTCCAAGCGCATCGGCCTTGCTCAGAACCGTAATCCTTGCTTTTCGTTCCAATCCGGCATCGTAGCGCGAGAGCTCCCTGATAACAGTGCCATGGTCGGAAACCGAATTTTCCGATGTTCCATCGACAAGGTGCACAAGCAATTTGCATCTCTCGATGTGGCGAAGGAATCTATCCCCAAGCCCCCTGCCCTCACTTGCGCCTTCAATCAATCCCGGGATGTCGGCGATGACGAAATCGACGCTCCCGCGTCCTACCGTGCCTAAGTGCGGCCATAGAGTCGTAAAGGGATAGTCTGCGATTTTGGGCCGGGCATTCGATACGACGGACAGGAACGTTGATTTTCCGGCATTGGGCAATCCCAGCAATCCAACGTCCGCTATGATCTTCAGCTTCAGCACAAGGTTCAATTGAGTGCCCGGTTCGCCTGGAGTGGAGGTTCTCGGCGCTCGATTGACCGACGACTTGAACCTCAGGTTGCCCAATCCACCCTTTCCGCCGCGAGCTAAAATCTCGCGCTGCCCATCCTCGATCAGGTCCGCCAGCAATATTCCGGAATCTTCGTCGAAGATTTGCGTTCCCGCCGGCAATACCAGGACGATATCGCCTCCGCCGGCCCCGGTTCGCGCTCGGCTTCCGCCGGACTTGCCGTTCGGCGCAACAAATCTTCGACGGTAGCGAAAATCGACCAGCGTATTCAAGTCGGAGCTGGCCTGAATCCAAACATCGCCCCCCTTCCCTCCGTCGCCGCCGTCGGGGCCGCCGAATTCGATAAATTTCTCTCTTCGAAAGCTAAGCGCGCCGTTGCCGCCGCTGCCCGAGCAAACGTATATTCTAGCAGTGTCTTCGAATTTCATCGCGGATCACTCAAATCCGAAATCATGGATTCACCGATAATTGAATAGCCCATTGGTTGAAATAATTTCAGTTGCAATTTTTCGATGCCTAATCGCTCTTAACTCGTCGGACAACCAAATTGTACATGCCGTTTAAGCGCTCGTCATGCCAGCCGTGCTGGCGGCCAGTCCGACAAGTCATTCGAACCGGCGATTCGTAGATTTATCGCGACCCGCCTATCGCGCGACCCTGGCGCTTGATCCGCCCTCGCCAACTGATAGCCCAATTCGCGTTCGAAGTCACCCCGCTCGCTCCCGAGAACTTCAAGGCGGCATTTTGCGTTCTGCCCCGAAAAGCAGATTTTAGCCCGATGAACTTTTATCGTCCGGCAGTTGCGGCAGCAAGTTTGTTGCCCGCGACTCCAATCGGACAAGCCGTAAATGGCGTTGGCAGCGCTATACGAATTCCTCGAATTGACCCGAATACTCGATCAAGCCATTCTTGAAGAGCCGAGCAGTCATTCAATCTCGTAAAGTTTGCGCCGGACAATTTGGGAAATATCGGGGGCGCGAACTGCACGGTGGTCCAAGACCGGAAGTTTGGCATAACAACGATGCTGGATTCCGGCGTCGACGGATATTCGCCGATCCGCCAAAACTCGTTTTATGCCCGAGAAAGCGCAAATCATCGCGTATGATCTCGTTCTACAAACCAAGAACCGAGCGATGCTTGTCCCTGAAGCTTATTGCAATTCAGATAACATTGAGCACCGGGATACCCGCAGCCAAGGCATCAACTTGCCAAGATGATCATGGTCGCTACGTTCAATCCGGAACTAAACCGGCACAATTGAACCAGAAGCGGAATCGTTGCCGTCGATGTCCGCTTGCATGGACCAATCGCTTATTCAACCGACTCGGTTTCAAGCGCCAGCCCGAGCGACCTGCCTAGAACTTCGAGAATCTCGGTTCAAGACAACCATGGCGCGACCTGCGGGCCTTCGCTAGTTCATATGGTTCGGATGTCAACACGTTTAAATCATCCCCGATCTTGATATTGGAATTTTGGCGAACTCAGATTTTATGAAGATGCACCGGTCCGAAGTTTTCAACAATCAAACGGCGTTTTCCAGGCGTATAAATTGGCAGCAATGTTCATGCGGCAATTCGCTAGGATTCCGTCGCGCGATGAATGAATTCGGAAAGCATATTCTTGCCGACAGCAATCCCATGCGCAGTTTCGGTTCCGTAACGCTATCGTATATCCAGCAGAAACCGCCCAAACGCCGAGAAATCCTAACCTCGCCGCGATACACGGCAGGATATTGAATGATCGCGGCAGAAGGACTGCAACTGAAATCGTTCGGCCAAGAAAATTCAAGGTAGCGCGTATGGCCTAAACGGAGGGCCTGCGAATCGTTGGGGTATGGATTCATCGGCTGTTCTAGCAAGCAGAAGCAGACGATTCCGCGTGAACGCTTATTGGCTTTATTCTCGGCAGCCCAGTCTTGTAGCGTGCCCGAAAATTTAGGCGCCCGATGCCTGCGCCGAAAAAGCAGACAATGTGCCGTGCAGCCCATATAACTTAAACTATGGCCGCGCTCCGGCCATATGCGGAGGCTATTCTTGAAGTGCCTGGCAAAATTTGTTGAATTGCCGAACCGTTGCGATCAACTCGATCACCGACATTTTCCGGGGCAATTTTTGGAGCTTACAAAGATTGGTTGGCGTGCCGGATGTCGCGCCTGCCAGATTGCGATCCGGATCGACCAAAGGTTTCATCAACGCCTTCGCTTCAATACACGAAACCGGCGTCTGGCGTCCGCTCCGATTCATACAATTCTTCGGAGAGAAAGCCCTTCGTAGTCAGACATGCTCTCACAAAGTCACGGCGGTATGGGTCCCTATCAAAGCCTCCGCCAATGGCATCATATGCCCTTATTCTACAATCAGCTAAGGCCTGTTCCTGTTCAACCTTCGAGAATGTTGGGTGAGTCCACACCGATTCGGACGAGGACAGGACTACGAAACCTGCTACGATAGCCGCCGCGCCTGCTACGAGCACTAGAATTGCCAACGCCCGACCGACAATCGCTTTTCTGTTCGATTGTATAAAGGCCCAGTAGCGCCCGACGATTACGACCATCCAGAGACAGATAAGGACGGATCCAATTCCGGCAGCCATATAGAACCAACCGGTATTCACGACACCAAACCACTGTCCCCACTCCGCTGCGTCTCCGAACATTCCAGGAATGCCCCAGATAAATGAGATGAAACCGGCAGCGCCGAGCCAGGGGCTACCAAAGACGCTTTTCCAGCTCATGCCGCTACGCTGCCGAGAGTCGCGCCACCTATCAACCTTTCTTTGTAAGCACCCAATTTTTCCCACTGCCGCCTCGTTGCCGGAAATGCCATCCTAGGATAGTTCCCCGAAACACGGTGCGATTCGGAAGGTCGAGTTAAATATTATTCCGCGGGTTCGGCAATTGAAGCGACAGAAACGTAAGTTCGTCTCTTCAGGCCCTTTCGGAACATTACTCTTCCAGGAACAGTGGCGAACAGCGTGTAGTCCTTCCCAAGACCCGTGCCGGCGCCGGGCCAAAATTTCGTACCGCGCTGGCGAATGATTATATTGCCGGGAACGACGGCCTCGCCGCCGTATTTTTTAACTCCCAGCCTTCGTCCTGCGGAGTCGCGCCCGTTTCGCGATGAACCGCCAGCTTTCTTGTGGGCCATGAATACTACTCCCTAAGTTTGTCTGCGGCTATAAGCCGTCGCGACGAGTTGCCTTGTCCGCCCATACCGCTTGCCGTCCTGGCCGTGAATGTCTCTATGCCTACTTCTTTGGAAGCGAATTGGATAATTGAGTCGAGTTCGGTGACTAAAATTTTGCGCTTACGCTTCCGATTCGGTTGCTTCTACTTCAACATGATCGGCTGAAGCCATGGCGTGCACTTCGACCGGATTACTTTCTTCGCGCTCGATTCCGGGGCCGAAGATGCCATCCACCTTCACGGCGGAAAGCCACTGCCGATGTCCTTTCGTTCTCTTGGAAGATGACTTTCTGCGTCTACGAACGAAGTTTATTACTTTTCGATCCTTGAAATGTTCGGACACCGTAAGCGATACATGCGCGCCGTCTACATAGGGCGTGCCGATGCTTGTCGTGTCAGTTCCGCCTATCATCAATACGTCGTCGATACGTACCGTTTCGCCGTGTTCCGCGTTCAGTTTCTCGATGTTTATCACATCGTTTTCCCTGACGCAGTACTGTTTGCCGCCGGTTCTGATTATCGCGTACATTTCGTTTTCCTGTTATTTCCAAGGCCGTTTCGCAGCCTGCGTTTATCTTAGGCGGGCGAGGCGGTCGAAGTGTTCATAAGCCCAACCGAATTTTAGCGGGCAGCATATGAAGCTATATCTTGCTTATGTCAACCTTTCGCAAGCAAAAAATTCTTGACGCGATCCGGAAAATCCATCGAATTTATCGCGCTACGGATTTGGCATCTTGCAAAACAGAAATTTGCTGCTATTGGATTCTGTCTCGCGGAGAGGTGCCGGAGTGGTCGAACGGGGCGGTCTCGAAAACCGTTGTACCTTTGCGGGTACCCAGGGTTCGAATCCCTGTCTCTCCGCCATAACCGATCCGTTGTTTGTGGGATCCCGATAGCCTCTAACTCCTTGGAATGTGGCAATTCATGAATCGGTCGAACCGGGATTTGACACCTACTAGAAGTTTCGCGCAGGGCTATCGTACCCTAACGAGCGAATGTTCCCGGAACAGAGCAGCGCGGGCTCTGACGGCAGTCCGCGAGCGGCGCCGGTCTCCGAACGGCCCGGTACCAGGTTAACCGGACAAGCCGGGCGGTTGGCGTGGCAGATCCCGGCGCGAGCGATCTCCGGCTTGACAAGGTCGGCCCCTCTTGACGGTATTTCGGGCAAATTGGCTGGAGGTAGTTCTTGCGGACGAAGTGTTTTCGGGAGGGATTGCGACCTGCTCGGCGGTCGGTTACGTGCAGCACTTGGGCCGCAGGGTAAGGGTTAGCGCCGTGATTGGGGGGACCGAACATTGCAGAACGCAATCATGCCTTCAGAGCCCCCAAAGATCCCTAGTTATACCTATACAGGTAAATTTCTAGGTACTCGAAAAATTTTGGAATCATTGAAAGTTCCGCTGATGTTTCTCATGCCAAATCTCCCCAGGTTCGAGCGCCGAGCGCGGGGATCCGATCCGGGGACTTGGCGAGGTCCGACCAGACGGATCCAACCTTCGCCTTGACGGCATCGGCGGTCGCGAAGATCTAGTTGGCGAAGTGGCGCGATTTCAGGAACTGGAATACGGTCTCAACCGGGTTCAGCTCCGGGCTGCGGGGCGGCAAGCGCCGCAGCGCCACGCTGGCCGGGATTTCTAGCCCCTTGGAGCGATGCCGGCCGGCGCCGTCGAGAACCACCAGCGCGTGGCGGCCGTCGGGAACCGACGCTGCGATGTCTAGCAGGTGCCGGTTCATCTCGTCGGTGCTGGCCCGGTCGCAGATGTGGCCGACTGCCACGCCGGCCTCCGGAAAGATGGCGGAGAACAGGTAGCAGTATCCGTATCTGTGGTCCCGCGGAACCCGCGGGCGGGTTCCTCGCAGCGCCCGGACCCGTGCCGCCATGCCCTTTTGCCCGATTCTCGCCTCGTCCTGGAAACACAAGCAGACGCTGGCCAGATCGACGCCTTCCGGCAAGGCCGATGCCACCAAGGTCTAGAAGTCCTTGCGAAATCCCTCCTGCTTTTGCGAATTGGCCTTGGGATGGACCGGTCGCGGCGACAGCTTCCGGAAGCCCAGCGAGTGCATCAGGGCGCGGACCGACTCCATCGACAGCGCGACCTTGAAAACCTCCGCGATCCACTCCCGGACCAGGCCGATGGTCCAGGACGGCACGCCCGCCGCCGGACCCTCCTCTCGTAACAGCTGTCTTCCGCACTCGCACCCCGGAATCGATCGCGCAAACGGCGGCACCGACGAGCCATCTGTCCGCAGCGGCGCAAGCGCATGCGATGCGCGGAACCATCTTTTCTTACCCGACAGGCCAGTAGACTCGTCGCAGCGGCACAAGCCTTCGCGCTTCGGCATCCATGTGCTCGTAATAGTCGATGAGCGACTCAACGAGTTCGTCAAGACCCATGAGGGTCACCGGGACCTTTGCGCGCTCCGCCTCGTAGCGGGCTTCCTTCGTGAAGCCGCCAGTGCTCACGTAGAGCCCTTTATCGTCCGAGTGGCGGCCGCCCACAAAGCTCCGAATTTCTTGCGTGCCCATACTTGAGTTTGGACGGTGTTTGACCTCGACGACGATTCTTGGGCTTTCGAATCCGAATCCGTCTGGCGAAGCGACAATGTCCTTGCCGCGATCCGGTCCCACTGCCGATATCCGGGTCTTATAGCCCATCGCCCGTAGCAGTCCGGCGACTAGTTTCTGCATGTCTTCCCAGTCGAGTTGGACCAACCGGTCCTTGATAAACTCGAGGCTCCGGGCCTGGATGTCCTGCAGAAGTTCTTCTTCCTCCTCGATCAGATCTTCCGTTGGCGGAACCTCCGCCCCACCCTGCGCGGCCCGCAAAATGTCGCGTTCCGCCGAATCTGGAATACGAAACAGCGTCAACGTGGACCCGAGCGTGTTCCTCGTGGCCGTCGCGAGTCGGTCGCGTGGTACCTCTGTTGCCGTCCATTCAACGTTCCGTACGTTCGGGTAGTCCGTGTTGAAACCGGGGTCGAACCGGTATCCCTCTTTGGTTTTGCCTACGGCATACACCCGCCGGGTCCGATCATAGGTGACGATGGCGTCTTCTGGCTCAATCTCCTTCGAGAACCGATGGAGCATGCCCGCACTTGTTATGTGCGCCCCCTTCTTCCAGTCCGGATATTGCTTGCGCACTGCAGAGACAATCTCTTCCCGCGAGGAAAACGTCTGCAGGTGGCCGACATCGGCCCACCCGATCGCGACGATGCCATGTGAAATGAATGGTTGAAACAGACTGCTGTCGCTCTCGGCACGTACCATCCACATAGTCATCGCTGGTACCTTCTCCAAATTTCGGCCTGCGTAGATCGGAAGCGCTCAGGTCTGTAGTGGCGCCAAAGTCTCCGCCGCACGTAGACGACTAAGGCAAGGATGTGCAAACTAGTCAAGGTAGCTCCGCAAACAGCCGTAAGAGCTAGAGCCACATTCGCAGGCATCTCCGACCGCTCACGCGCCAGATCTACGACATGCGCCAAAACGTTGAGGTCCTCCAACTGGGCCACTAGTCCCGCACCGCCAAGCACCGCATCGTATAGCACGATAGCCGGTGCGCCGGAAGCCCCCCATGCGAGTCTACCTGGTTGGCCTCGACGGGGATCTGCATGACCTTCGCGGCCGGAAGGTGGCCCAGCCGCTCGTCTACCACAACGACAACATGCAGCGGTCCAGCATCTGGCGAGAATGCTGCGCGAGGCCGGCTCGAACGGGATCGTCTACGACAGCGTCCGCCGGACAGCGGGCGAATGTGCCGCCGTGTTCCGTCCGCCCCTTCTGTCCAACGCCTGCCAGAAGCGGCACCTCTGCTACGTCTGGAACGGACGGCAAATAGTGACGGTCTATGAGAAACGGGAATTCGGCGACGACGGCACGTCCTGACCTCTCCGTCCTGCACCTGAGGCTACCTGCCAAGTACCTGCCTGAGCTTGTCCAGCGCAGCCGCGTGCTTTGCTTCGCTCATTCGATTGAGATTCATGAGCTTCCACCTGACGGCCGGCAGATCAGCGATGCCGGGCAAGTCGATGAGCGACCAGTCCGGCTTCCGGCCCTTTACCGACAGCAGGAAGGCGCGATCCTCTTCGGCAAGCGCCGCGTGGAGGGCCTCGACAAGCCGCTCCCGCGCATCGAGCAATGTCTGGAGCGGCACCGGCTCACGAACCATCTCCCTGAATTCTCCGTCATAGAGGCCGGCGATGTCCCGGCTCCTCGGAGCTAGAAGCTCCGCAATCGGCCGGTTGTGGCCGATCAGGTACACGAGAAAGGTCTTGAGTAGGTCCCGGCCGATGCCTTCCTGGTCCAGCAACAGCGCGATGTCGAATAGATCGCGCGGATGCTGCCGGTCGAGCGCCGCGCACATCTTGCCCGCGTATATATCGTTGAAGGACAGGAGCCGGTTCTCGGAGTAGCCGAGGCTTTCCTCGACCGTCGCGACAACCTTCCGCATCTCGGTGGGCCACACCGTGCCGCGCGCGACCGGAGAGACCTCGATCTTGATGCGACATCCGTCCAGCGCCAGGTCCAGCCGCAGCGCATCCGTCGCGGATGGATCCGTCACCTGGACCCCGATACCGGGAATGGTCGCTCGCAAGTCCGTTCCAACGGCATCGAGCCCCTGGCGGATCGCCGGCAGGGCCTCTTCGCGGCGTGTGAGCGACAGATAGGTGAGGTCGATGTCTACCGACAGACGCGGCAAGTCGCGCAGAAACAGATTGATCGCGGTGCCACCCTTCAGGGCGAACTCTTCCCGCCTAGCGACGTAGGGCAGCACCCGGACGACCAGCGACGCCTGACGGTAAACCGGATTGCGTCTATCCATGCATCGCTTTCGGCACGGTGATCCCGTAGCGGCGCACCAACCGGCCGTCCCTCGCCAGGACGCGCTTGCCCCGGCCCAGATCGAAGTCGCCGGCATCCAGCAGCTTCATCCAGGCGTGCCCCTGCCGCTCAGCCAGCCAGAAGAACAAACGCTTGACCTTGACGCTGCGCGTTCGGCGCAGAAGGGCGTCGAGCCTGCGCGGCGAGAGGTCGGCAAGCCCTTCCATCAATTGTTCGGCGTGTTCGAACGATATTCCGGCCGGCACGTCCTTCAGTATCTCGAACAACGCGCGTTCGAGCGTGGAGGTGCGCACCGCCTGGAAACCGTCGCCCCAGGGAGCGTCGACCGTGAAGGACGACTGAGGGCGCTGTTCACAACGCTCCGAAGATTCCTCCAGTTCCCACAGCCATGCGGTGCCATGGCGATGGAACGTCTCCTCGAGATCGAGCTTGTTGGCCCATGACGGCAATGGCCCGGAGCCGTACAGGTGTATTGCGCGGCGGCGGGCCAGAGGCAGATAGTGAGTCCGACCGTGCAGTTCCAGCGCGCTCGTTCCGCCGACGACGAAGTTGCCGCCCATCCGTTGAAGGGAGCTGACGACGCCTTGCCAGACAAGCCGGCTTCCCGGACGTATGTAGACGCCGGGCCTGAGCGGCAGAAGCTGCCCGCTCTTGACCAGGTTGTCGACGGCATGCCGGGCCAAGCCCTGTTCCATGAGCCACGACCGGGTGGCCAGCAGGCCGTTCGGGACCAACTCGGGCAGTTCGGCGCGCAGGGTGGCGTTGAGAGGCATGGTTCAGGTCCGGGCAAATTGGCAGCGATCATCGCCGCATATCATAAGACGCAGAAACCGAACATAGAACTGCTTGCTGATTCGGACAACAACGATTCTGCGGCGTTACTTCGAGCTTCCGGAATCGGTCGTCAAGACACCGCCGGTGAAAACCCTGATTCACGATTTGCCTTTCGATAAGCTCTCGTGGCAGAACTTCGAGCGGCTTGTGTTCCGCTTGGTGCTCAAGAATTCCGACGTTGAGTACTGCGCACCATATGGCCGATCCGGTCAGAACCAGAACGGGATCGATGTTTATGCCCGCCTGAGCGGCGGCGGGTATGTCTGTTGGCAGGCCAAGAATTTGAAGGGAGTGACCGCGTCAAACATCGAGAAGGCTACCGACGACTTCCTGAAGGGCAAATGGGCGAATTCGGCGAAGCGTTTCGTCCTTTGTGTTCGCGCAAGCCTTGCGGACACTGGGCTACAGGACGCCATCGAGGCGCAAGCAGCGCGGCTTTGTAAAGAGGGCATCGTGTTCAAAGCCGTCGATGGCACCCAACTCAGCGAGTTGCTGAGGCCTATCCTGACATCATCGACAATTTTTTCGGACGAGCCTGGCTCGTCGCCTTTGCTGGCGAGGAAGCCGCTACGAGTCTGATGAGGCCGCTAGAGGCGGAGGGCGAGCCGCCGCAGACAGGACATGTTCTCGGGCCCGTGGCCGCTCCTGATCTTCGAGTGATCCTCGTTCCAGCCGGTCGGCTCGTCCAGGACGCGATGCACTCGATTCTCCACAGTCCAATGGGACCGGTTCAGCGCAAGCAGCTTGACTGCGTCGGCGGCGGCGGCCGTGTGGCTGGTGATGCCGA
>MPMP01000135.1 GCA_002238565.1 Albidovulum sp. bin36 | reverse complement strand
GTCGACGGAAATCGCGCCCGGCGCGGCTGAAACTTCAAAAAAAGCCGACAAAAAAAGCCCGAATCAACCGAATGCGCGAATTCCAAACTGAAATTCGAACGGTCGATTCACTAAGGCAATGCCATTGTCTGGCCAAGGCCGATCCGGAAATCTTCCCCGAACACGAGCGGGCACCGATGCGCCGAGCAATCGCCTTCTGCCGGACGATCAAGGCATCCGAGCAAGTGGAACGCCTGTTTGGGGATATCGCCGACAAATACCGTTCCCTTGATCCCGACGGCGGTCCGGAACGCGAACTTCCGGCGCATGCCGCGCCGTCGCGGCCTGCCTATCGCCGGGGATGGCCAGCAAGGCGGTGATTGACCGCCCTGCCCTGCCACCAATGTTCAGAAATCCGTTGCAGACGGATTTCGACTATCCCCGGCACCGGCAAGCGCAGCGCCGACCGGTGCGGGACAATGAGGCTGGTTTTGGCAGGCATGGACATGGAGAGGTCAGCTGGGCTACAATGTAGCTCAATATGGAGGATCGGATCATGCGCACTGTCGTACGGGCACGCATCGACGAAAAGACCAGGGACGAGGCCGCCGCCGTGCTGGATGCAATCGGTCTCACGGTGTCGGACGCATTCCGCCTGATGATGGTCAGGATCGCCGCCGAGAAAAGGCTTCCGTTTGAGCTCCTGACACCAAACGAGGAAACCATCGAGGCCATGCGGGCTGCCCGGCGGGGCGAACTGGTGTCTGTCGGCGACATTGACGGATTGATGGCCGATCTCAATGCGGAGGATTTGGCGGACGGCAGCCTTCAAGCGGGACTACAGGCGCGAGAAGAAGGGCCGCTTTGCAAAAACGCTTGATGGCGATCTTGCGAACGTCTTGGCCAGCCTTGCCGGGGACCGGCCTCTTGCCCCGAGGAACCGGGATCATGCAGGAGAACGAGAAACTGAAAGGGCCGCCGGAGATACCGGGTTTCCCGGATGACTGGCGTGACCAGATCAAGGCCCACCTTTCGGCCCAGCTCGCGGCTGGCGGGACGCTCTATGGTGTCCGGTCGGACGGCGCCTATATCGCACGGACCAGGGACGGGGACCGGGTGATCAGCCATCCCGGCCTGACTTCTGACTGATCCGCCCTGCCCGGCCGCTGGCGGACGAAATCATTTTCTATGACAATACAAGTCCCGACAGGCCGCACAGGGTGGTTGCAATCTTCGAGGAGAAGATGTTCCAGGTTTCGAGCGTCGTTCCTGGTTGGGCTGGACCGATAATTTCTTGTGTGATGACATCACGCGCGGGATGATGCCCGGAGATGACCACAAGAGGATCCGTGAGTAATCCTGAAAAGGTTCCCTGAGGCGATCTTCTGCTTTGGTCAGCCGCTCCTATCGTAGCGGTTTCCCTAGATGATTCAGTGTTGTCGGGCAAACATTCAACAACTTATTGGTATCCGATAGCTATCTGATACCAGTAAAACAAAAAAAGTCGAGCAGTCATGCCTGTAATCTCATTTGCGAACCCCAAAGGCGGAGCAGGGAAGACTACGTCTGCGCTTATTCCGGCGACACAGCTGTCCGAAAATGGCGCTAGTGTCACGATCATTGATGCCGATCCAGAAAGATGGATTTCACAATGGGGAGATCTTTCGGGGCATCCTGAAAACACACGATTTTGAACGACGTTTCCGAGAACAGCATTGTCGATCAGATCGAAGAAGCATCTCGAAACAGTCATTTCGTCATCGTCGACCTTGAAGGGACCGCGAGTCTAATGGTTGCAAGTGCAATCGGTATGTCGGACCTTGTTCTTATCCCGCTTCAAGGTTCATCGATGGATGCGAGGGGAGGGGTCAAGACCATCAGGCTGATAAACAACCAGGCACGGATGGCGCGCCGTTCGATCCCACATTCCGTAATTCTCACAAGAACCAGCGCTGCCCTGCAGTCGCGGGCTCTCCAAAATATTCGTAAGCAACTTCAAGGGAACGGCATTGATGTTCTCAACACGGGTCTCGTGGAACGAGCACCTTATCGGGATCTGCTTGATTTCGGCGGGATACTCGCCGGGATGGATCCTGCGCAGGTAAGCAATGTGGACAAGGCAATCGAGAATGCTCGCGAGTTTGCCGGAGAAGTTGTTACCAAGCTCAAGGAGGTGACAGACAGATTATGAAAAGGGAACGCGCAGAATTGGGTTTCGGGGAAGCGTTGAATGACCTTGCGGAATTTGGTCGTAAACCCAAAGAGGCTAAAAAACCAAAGTTGCACAGAAACAAGACTCGAACAGCCGCTGAAGCAGCGGGGTTCAGGAGCAGGGAGTCGAAAATATCTGCACCTCCGCGACAACCACGCCGGCACCGCACTGGACGCAATGTTCAGTTCAACATCAAGGCAAAACCGGAAATGATCGAGATGTTCTGCAGAGTTTCTGACGCCAACGGATGGAGTCTCGGTGAGACTCTGGAATATGCAGTTGCTTTGCTTGTCAGAGAACATGGTTCCTGACCCTTACAAAAGGGAACCCCGATCAAGATTTTTGTGCTTTCCGGGTCTACCTTGCCAACAGAGGGTTTTCCGTGCATCTGCATGAAATCAAAGGGCAGGACAGGCATGTAGCGAAAAATCACTGCCCAACCAATTGAATCCACATCTAGGCCATGTATTCATGGCGGCCGCCGGCCATAAGAAAAGAAGACTGTCCGTGAACATACAAGCACACGAAGAGCTTAAGGCCAAAATCTGGGAGATCGCGAACCGGCTCAGGGGACCATACCGGCCTCCTCAATATCGTCTGGTCATGCTTCCGATGGTTGTCTTGCGCCGGATTGACTGTGTCCTGGAGCCAACCAAGGATGCCGTTCTCAAGCGCCGTGAAGAACTAGTAGCGAAGCAGACGCCCGAAGCGGCGATGGATCACCTGCTCGGCAAGGCCGCTGATCCGACGCGGAAGCATCCGCTCTACAACACGAGCCCCTATACATTTGTCCGGTTGCTTGGCGATGCCGAGAACATTGCGCCGAACCTCGTGTCGTACATCAACGGCTTTTCCCCGAAAGCGCGGGACATCTTCGAACGATTCAAGTTCGCTGATCAGATCGAAAAGCTCGACGCCAGCAACCGTCTCTTCGCAATCGTCAAGGCGATGGCCGATGTCGATCTTCACCCGGATAGAATCGACAACCTTCAGATGGGCTATCTGTTCGAGCATCTCGTGATGCGCTTCAATGAACAGGCCAACGAGGAGGCAGGGGATCATTTCACACCGCGCGAGGTCATCCGTCTGATGGCAAACCTCATCTACTCCGGTGAGCAGGATGTCTATAAACCCGGCATCTATCGCACGGTCTACGATCCGGCGTGCGGAACGGGCGGAATGCTATCCGAGGCCGAGAAGCTGATCCTTTCCCAGAATGCGCGAGCGCAGCTTGCGCTATTCGGCCAGGAATACAACGACGAATCCTGGGCAATCTGCTGCTCGGACATGCTCATCAAGGACGAGGACACCACCAACATCGTCCTCGGCGACACACTCGGTGACGGCAAGACCAGGGACGGCTTCGAGAGTGAGCGCTTCCACTTCCTTATGGCCAACCCGCCCTTCGGCGTCAAATGGAAGGACCAAGAGGATGTGGTCAAGCGCGAGCACAAGACCGTGGGTTTTTCGGGCCGGTTTGGTGCAGGACTTCCGGCCATCGATGACGGCTCGTTGCTCTTTCTTCAGCACATGATTTCGAAGATGCACCCCTATGAAGAGGAAGACGAGAACCAGCCCGGTTCGAAGATCGCCATCGTCTTCAACGGCTCGCCGCTCTTTTCCGGAGATGCTGGGACCGGGCGGTCCAACATCCGCCGCTGGATCATTGAGAATGACTGGCTCGATGCCATAGTGGCGCTGCCTGACCAACTTTTCTACAACACCGGCATTTTTACTTATGTCTGGCTCGTGACGAACCGCAAGGCTCCTGAGCGTCGCGGCAGGGTGCAACTCATCGACGGTACCCGTTTCTTCCGGAAGATGAAGAAAAGTCTCAACAACAAGCGCAACGAGATCACCGAAGACCAAATCCGCCACCTGACCCGCGTCTATGGCAACCATGAGGACGGCGAAACGGCCGAGGTGCTGTTTAACGGCAAAAAAGAGCACCGTGTCATTTCCCGAATTTTCGAGAATAGAGAATTCGGCTTCCTCAAGGTCACGGTTGAACGTCCCTTGCGCATGAACGTCGAGGCGACCCCGGAGCGTATCGCAAGGCTCGACGAGCAGACTGAGTTCGCCAATCTGGCGACATCGAAGAAGCGGAAGGACTTGTCGGTGGCCGAACAGGAGATAGCAGAGGGATTGAAGAAGCAGGAAGCCATCCGCGCCGCTCTCGCGACGCTCGAAGGCAATGGGCGCTACATGGACCGCTCGGTCTTCGAGGCCGATGTAATGAAGGCAGCGAAGCGAACTGACCTTAAAATTCTCATGCCAATCAAGAAGGCGATTTTCGTAGCTCTTGGCGAGCGCGACCCGGATGCCGAAATTTGCCGGGACAGCAAGGGCCGGCCAGAACCCGACAGTGAACTCAGGGATACCGAGAACATCCCCTTGCCGCCCGGCAAGGCGCTTCCGCTTCCGATGGACTTCGGGCCGAACAAACCCAACAACCGGCTGATAGAGACCTTCCGGGATAACATCGACGTCTACATGGCCCGCGAAGTTCTGCCCCATGTGCCTGATGCCTGGGTGGACTATGACAAGACCAAGGTCGGTTATGAAATCCCGATCAACCGGCATTTCTACGTCTACAAGCCTCCACGCCCGCTCGATCAGATCGAAGCGGACATCACCAAGCTCGAAATGGAGATCGCGGGGCTGATGAAGGGGCTTGTGGCATGAGTTACTTCGCACGCAGCGATGAGTTGTCCGAATGGGCGGCGGAGATTCCGGAAAATTGGAGTAGCAAATGGCTGAAGTGGGCGGTTGATCTATCCACGAAGCGTCCAACCGAAGATGAACAAGAGGTGCTTCCATACATCTCCAACGAGGATGTCGCATCATGGACAGGAGAACTATTGACCGAGGAGCCAGAACCGGCTGAAGCAAACAGCCGAATATTTCAAAAAAACGATGTACTTTTTAACAAGCTCCGTCCGTACCTTGCCAAGGTCTACCACGCTGCATTCGACGGAGTGAGTTCAGGAGAGTTGCTTTGCTTGCGGCCATCGCATGCCGTTGAACCCCGCTTCCTTTTCTATGTACTCGTATCCAAAGGCTTCATCGACACAATCAATGCGGAGGCTTTTGGTGCGAAGATGCCACGCGTGGATTGGGCGATCGCAGGCCATCAACTGCTACCTCTACCACCGCCCGACTCGCAGCGACGGATTGTACAATTTCTGGATGAGAAGACGGCACGGATTGAAAAGTTGATCAAGAAGAAGCGTGAACTCTTGGACCGGCTGGCCGAGAAACGTCAGGCTCTGATCACCCGAGCCGTTACCAAGGGCCTCAACCCGGATGCACGGAAGAAACCCTCCGAGGTCGATACTCGAGGAGAAATTTTCGGGCCTGTTGAAGGGGCTGCTGGCATGACCGCAGTCGTACAAAGACCAAACTCCACTCAAGGCGAATTGCCAGATGGCTGGACGCGCCGCCGTCTTCGATTTGACGTACATGTGAACCCCAAGAAATCTTCGCTCAACATGGAGTCTGAAGAACTCGTCTCGTTCATTCCCATGGACTCCGTCGGCGAGTACGGAGGCCTAAGGTTGGACGATGTACGAGAGGTGGCTGATGTCTATCAGGACTACACCTACTTCGCTGACGGCGACCTTTGTATTGCGAAGATCACTCCGTGCTTTGAAAATGGCAAGGGAGCCCTTGCCATGGGGCTCAACAATGGTGTCGGGTTCGGGACGACTGAACTGCATATTGTCCGTCCGGGGCCGAACACAGACCCACGATTCCTGTTTTATGTCTCGATTGCTGACGACTTCCGAAAACTCGGCGAGTCGGAGATGTACGGTGCTAGTGGGCAGAAACGAATTGATGAGAACTTTATCAAGAATTGGATAATGCCCTTGCCGCCTCTCGAAACGCAGCGGCGGATTGCATGGTTCCTGGATGAGAAGACGGGGCTGATCGACGACGCGGTCGAAAGGATATTGGGTAGCGTTGAATACCTAATGGAATACAGATCAGCACTCATCACAACCACCGTCACAGGCCAACTTGCAGAACTGCGATGACACTCGATGCACCCACATATTTGATGCACCTAAGGGCCTATGTTAACAACCGTTATGTGGCGCACGACGGCACCGGCGGTGAGGTCGTTCTGCGTGCGAAGTACTTTCCAGCAAATGTTACGAGGTTCCATATCCGCGCGATACGCCTGCTCCTGCCGGGACCGGGGCTTGATTTCAAGCTTGATCATGATCAAGCCGAATTACAGCGAAAAAAGAACAAGCCACCGCTGTTTCATTTCCTGGACAACAACGCGAAACCGTGGTCGAAGCGCTGCGATTTCGTGATTTTCTACGTCAATTGCCAAACCTTTCATGCCGATTGCATCGAATTCAAGTCGAAGAGCCTGACCGCAAACAAGATCGTGCCCCAACTCATGGCCGGCATGTTCTGGGTGAAGGCACTAAAGCAGACTATCGAGTATTATACCGGTGACAAGCGAAAGATCCGCCTGCGCAAGTTCATTTTCGCCGAGAACGAGAAGCCCGATCCTTACATTGACGAGGTGCAAAGGCAGCCATTGGCCGGACTTCAAAACTCCTCGATGCAGGAAATCTGATCCATGTCCGGCCACACCGAACTTGCCTTCGAGCAAGCGATTGAAACCGGGCTGACCGGTGCCGGTGGATATGAGAAGCGAAACCCAGACAGATTTGACGAAGCCCTCGCCCTCTTCCCCGCCGATGTCACCGGATTCCTGGAAGACACCCAACCAGCCAAGTGGAACGCATTGGAGGCACTCCTGGGATCAAATACCACCGTAACCGTGCTGGACGAACTTTCGAAAGAACTGAAGTTCAAAGGAACGCTGCACGTCCTGCGGCACGGGTTCAAATGCTACGGCAAGACCTTCCGCATGGCGTATTTTCGTCCGAACACGACCATGAACTCCGAGGCGGCGGAGAATTTTGCCGGGAACCGGCTGACCGTCACCCGCCAAGCCGCCTTCACCTCGGTCATGAAGAGACTAGACGGCAGGAACCGCCGTTGCATCATCGACGTCACACTTGCCGTCAACGGCATTCCGGTCGTAACCGCCGAACTCAAGAATCCGTTGACCGGACAAAGAGCCACTGATGCGATACGCCAGTACACGGACGAGCGCGACGGGCGCGACCTGCTTTTTGCCTTCAAGACCCGTGCTCTGGTCCATTTTGCGGTGGATCCGGACGAAGTGTGGATGGCGACAAGGCTTGCGGGCAGGGAGACCGACTTCCTGCCCTTTAACCGCGGCAACGACAATGGGACGGGAAATCCACCGGTGGAGGGCAACTGGAAGAGCCACTACCTCTGGGACGAGGTGCTGAAGGCCGACAGCCTTCTGGAAATCCTGCAACGCTTCATGCATCCCGAAACGAAGGTGAAGCAGGTCCGGACCTACAAGGGCATGCGCACCGTGCGGAAGGAGACGATGATCTTTCCGCGCTATCATCAGCTTGACGCGGTTCGAAGGCTCGTTGCACATGCGAAGGTCAACGGCGCCGGCCGGAACTACCTGATCCAGCACTCGGCCGGCTCCGGCAAGTCGAACTCGATTGCATGGCTTGCCCACCGTCTGGCCAGCCTGCATGACAGGCATGACGAGAAGGTGTTTCACTCCGTCATCGTCGTGACAGACCGTCGCGTACTCGATCAGCAGTTGCAGGCGACGATCTACCAGTTCGAACACAAGATCGGTGTCGTCGAGAAGATCGACGAGGATACCCGGCAACTCGCCCAGGCTCTATCCCAGGGAACACCCATAGTCATCACGACCATCCAGAAATTCCCCTTCATTTCGCAGGCACTGTCGACCCTTGAAAAGAAGGGCTCTGACATGAAGATAGACACGGCGGGAAAGCGGTTTGCTGTTATCGTCGATGAGGCACACTCTTCCCAGAGCGGAGAGACTGCAGCCGCCCTCAGGGGCATGCTGAACAAGGAAGGGATAGAAGCAGCCATTGCCGCTCAGCTCTCGGATGAAGAGGACTGCGATCTCTCCGATGATACGAAGGTGGCGGTGTTGCGCGATGCGCTGCAACGCGCCCGTCAACCAAACCTCAGTTTCTTTGCTTTCACGGCCACGCCGAAATTCAAGACCAAGGCCCTGTTCGACGAGCCCGGCCCGTCGGGAGTGTCACCCTTCCATGAATACACCATGCGGCAAGCCATCGGAGAAGGCTTCATCATGGATGTGCTTCAGAACTACACCACCTACAAGCGCTTCTTCGGCCTGATCAAGCAGATCGAGGACGATCCCGATGTACCGCGCAGAAAGGCCGCGAAGGCTCTTACGCGCTACCTTGAGCTTCATCCCGTCAATATCGAGCAGGTCGTTTCCGTAATCGTCGAGCACTTTCGGCTGTACGTCATGCACGAACTCGGCGGGCGCGCAAAGGCGATGGTTGTCACAGGCTCCCGCCTTGCCGCCGTGAGATACAAGCTTGCCTTTGATCGCTACATCAAGGAGCAGGGTTACACCAACATCCGTTCGCTTGTGGCCTTCTCGGGCACTGTCGAGGACCCGGACGACCCCGGATCGTCCTACACCGAAGTGGGGATGAATGACGGCCTTGCTGAGAGTGAGCTCCCGAAGGCCTTCGAGCACGACGATTACCGGGTTCTACTGGTCGCGGAGAAGTACCAAACCGGATTCGATCAGCCTTTGTTGCAGACGATGTATGTGGTGAAGAAACTGGCCGGTGTTCAGGCAGTTCAGACCCTCTCACGGCTCAATCGGATCGCGGTCGGGAAATCGCGCATCTTCGTCCTCGATTTTGCCAACGAGGAAGACGACATCTACACGGCATTCAAGCCCTACTATGAGGCAACACCTGTCGGAGAGAATGCCGATCCGCATCGCCTGTCGGAGTTGCAACACCGCTTGCTTGAATGGGCTATCTTCACGCAGGCAGACGTGACTGCGTTCGTCGTAGTCTGGTATCGCGGCAAACGAGACCACTCGGCGACCGATCATCGGGAAATGAACGCCGTCCTCGATGTTGTTGTTCAGCGTTTCAAGGATCGCGAGGAAACAGAACGGGAGGAGTTTCGCGGGCAGTTGACGGCCTATCGGAACCTTTACGCCTTCCTGTCACAGATCATCCCCTATCAAGACACCGATCTCGAACGCCTCTATGCCTTCGTGAGGAACCTTCTGGCGAAACTTCCGCCGCCAGGTGACGGCCAGGCCTTCGACCTGGACAACGAGGTCGCGCTGCGGTTCTTCCGACTCCAACAGATGACCGAAGGCTCAATTGACCTCTCGGATGGCGAAGCCGATCCTCTGAAGGGACCGACCGATGTTGGTACAGCTGCCGCCAAGGACGAGGAGGTGACACTTTCGAGCCTGATCGATCGTCTTAACGAGCGTTTCGGCACCAGTTTTACTAAGGCGGATCAATTGTTCTTCGACCAGATTCGGACTTCGGCGGAAAACAACGAGAGCATTGCGGAGGCAGCCTGTGCCAATAACCTGACGAACTTCTCCGCCTATCTGGATCGCATGCTAAACGATCTGTTCATCGCGCGAATGGAGGGCAACGAAGAGATCTTCGCAAGAGTGATGACAGACACCGATTTTCGTTCGGCTGCACACGAACATCTTGCCCATGAGGTTTTTCATCGGGTTCGCGAGAAGCAAGGCAAGCGCTTCAAGGATTCCGTCTCCCAACTGAGCGGCCCATCCTAGTAAGCGAAACGCTGTCCATGAGACGTAACCATAACAGTTTGAACCGAAACATCTCCTCGGGGTGTTGGTTCTCAGATAACACTGCGCTCCCGTACAAAAAGTTGTCCGTGCGTTCGCACTGCAGACCTGCTACGCCGGCCGCATGAAGTCACGGAGGCAATGCAGGCATGACCAGATTGTGGATCGTCAGGGCAGGGGCGCAAGGGGAGCGGGAGCTAGCGGCCATCGACCAGAACAAGCTCTTCCCGGGCTTCCTCGAAGTGCGTGATCTCACGAAGCTCGACAGCCGTGATGCGATCTTTGCCCACCTTCAGGAAGTACTGCCCGACGAAGGAAAAAAGAGGCTGCTCAACTTCGCTGCTCAACTCAACCAATTCGTGAACCAGATCAGGATTGACGATTATGTGGTGATGCCGCGCAAGCTCACAAACGGTGTGGCCATCGGTATCGCCAAGGGCAACTACCAGTTCGACGCAACCAGCGATTCCAAGCACTCCCGTTCCGTGGAATGGAAGGAGGAGTCATTGCCCCGCGACATGTTCAAGCAGGATTTGCGTTATTCCTTCGGGGCGTTCTTGACCATCTGCGAGATCAGGCGCAACGCGGCCCTTGAACGAGTGAAGGCCGTCCTCGCAACAGGCTGCGATCCTGGCCCTCAACTTGGTCAGCAGGGGAAAACCACGAAGTCATCAGTTCCCGGCGGTGCGGATGACGACGAAACCTTGGCCGAGGAGTCGCAAACCGACATTGAGGACATCGCCGCCCAGCAGATCATCTCGCTGGTCAACTCCGAATTCGCAGGCCATGCGCTTGCAGACCTCGTGGCCGAGATCATGCGCATCGAAGGCTACACGACGAAGGTATCACCTCCCGGTCCCGACGGCGGCTTTGACATCCTGGCAGCGGGGGGAACCCTCGGACTTGGCGAGGACCGCATCTGCGTGCAGGTTAAATCGGGAGACGGGGCGGCCAATCACGATGTGGTACTGCGCCTGATCGGATCGGTGTCCAACACACAGGCCACAACGGGACTTCTGGTCAGCATCGGCGGTGTGAACGCCGCTGCCCGGAAGGAACTGAACAACAACTTCTTCAAGTTGCGCCTGTGGCAGATGCCAGACCTGTTGAAGGCTCTGTACCGAACCTATGACGAGCTGTCGGATGAGACCCGCGGCAAACTGCCACTGAAGCGGATTTGGGTTCCAATGGCGGGAGGGGCATCGTGACGGAGTTTCCTGTCCTCGAGTACAAAGAAAACGCTTCGGCCCAGAAGGTGCCGTTTTGGTAAACGCAGACAGCAATTCTCGGAAACTTCCGAGCGACAACCCGATTGTGAAGCTCGACGAAGACGTTCTGCAGCGCACCAGCGCGGTTGAGAACTTGGTTCAGGGAGTTCTCAATCTCGATGCAAGCCGGGGGGCAACCGTCGGAGTTTTCGGTCCCTGGGGTTCCGGCAAGACTTCCTTCATCAATCTGGCTCGGCAATCGTTTGAACAAGAAGGGGTGCCAGTGCTCGACTTCAACCCTTGGCTCTTCAGCGGTACGGAACAGCTTGTGGCGCGGTTCTTTTCGGAACTGTCAGCTGAAATGGATCAGTCACAGTGGTCAAGAAAAATCGCGCCGGCGTTTAAAAAGTATGGTCAGGCATTGGGCACAACGGTCAGTGCGGCCTCAGCACTCCTGACAATACCACAAATCGTGGCAATCATCGATGACCTCACAAAATTTGCGGACATTGCTCTACAACAGGACAGCATCAACTCTCTGCGAAAGAAAACGGAAAAGGCGCTTGAATGTCGCAACGAGCCGATCATCGTGGTCCTCGACGATGTTGATCGTTTGTCTTCCAAGGAAATCCGTGAAGTCTTCAAGTTGGTACGCCTGACGGCCGGCTTCCCCAATCTGATCTACATTGTTCTTTGCGACCGCCATCGTGTTGAACGGGCACTTGACGAACCGGAGCAAAAACTCTGCGGAAGAGACTATTTGGAGAAGATCATTCAATGGCCATTCAGCCTGCCGGAAATCCCGATTAACTTGCTTAAAGAACAATTGGCTGAAGCAATAGATCAGGTCCTTGCCGACATCAAAAATCCCAACCCACTCAACGTCGAGGTCTGGGACGATGTCTGCGAGAAAATTATCCGGCCACTCATCCGTAACATGCGAGATATCCGGCGTTATGCGCTTGCCATTCGGGCGACTGCAGCAGGGCTGAAGGGGCGGGTCGCACTCACCGATGTTCTGGCCCTGGAGGCTATTCGCCTGTTCCTACCCGACATCTTCAGGCTTCTGCCCGGCGCAATTGACGGGCTTACTGCATCCTCTCAGTGGGTCAAAAAGTATACCTGATTACCACCCTGCATCAGTGAATTTTTCGAGAACATCTCTTGCCATTCGGAAACATTAAGAGTATAAGCAAGAGTGCGAAACAAGCACTCCGGGAAAATCCATGGCGAAGAGAAACATAGTCCAGTTCCAGAAAGGAATGAGCATCACAATGTTCCTGGAGGACTTCGGCACGGAGGTGAAGTGTGCCGAAGCGCTGGCGAAGCTGCGATGGCC
>MPMP01000134.1 GCA_002238565.1 Albidovulum sp. bin36 | reverse complement strand
ACCATGAGCCGGCTTGAGAACGCGCCGTCCAGTAGCGAGGTGGGTCGCATGACGGCCGCCCTGGTCGACATCTTCTGCCGCTCCTTCCCGGCCCCGCCGGCGGCGATCACGCTCGACATCGACGAGACCTGCTACGCGGTGCATGGCCATCAGCAGCTCTCGCTGTTCAACGGCTTCTACGACACCCGCTGCTTCCTCCCGGTCCACTTCTACCATGTCGAGAGCGGCAGGCCGGTGGCGGTTCTCCTGCGCCCCGGCAAGACGCCTTCGGGGGTCGAGGTCCGCACCATGCTCAAGCATCTGACGCGGCGCATCCGCCGGCACTGGCCGCGCACCCGGCTGACCTTCCGGGGCGACAGCCACTACGGCCGGACCGAGGCGATGGCGTGGTGCGAGGAAAACGGCGTCGATTACATCTTCGGCCTGGCCGGCAATGCGGTGCTGCACGCCCTTGCCGGTGAGATCGGCGAGGAGGTCCGGGCGCGCCACGCCGAAGCCGGTGGCGACAAGGTCCGCGGCTTCGCCGACTTCTGCTACGCCGCCGGCTCGTGGAACCGCTCGCGCCGCGTGGTCGCCCGGCTCGAGGCCACCGCGCGCGGCTTCGACGCGCGCTACATCGTCACTTCGCTCAAGGGCGAGCCGCGCCATCTCTACGAAGGGGTCTACTGCGCCCGCGGACAGGCGGAAAACCCGATCAAGCTGCACAAGGCTCAGCTCGCCTCCGACCGCACCTCCTGCCAGAGCCCGCTCGCCAACCAGTTCAGGCTGGTGCTGCACACCGCCGCCTACTGGCTGATGCTCGCGCTCCGAGATGCCGTGCCACGCAGGATGCCGCTCGCCTGGTCTGAGTTCGCCTCCATCCGCCGCAGCCTGCTCAAAGTCGGCGCCCGGGTGGTGGAGAAGGCCGCCCGCATCCGCATCCACTTCGCCTCGGCCTGTCCCGACGCCGCCCTGTTCCGCCTGCGGGCGGGCCGGTTCGCAACCTCGGGACCCTGACCGCCGGGGCGGCGTGCCCCACCAACCCGAGCCTCTCTAACCCTCAACCCCGACACCGAAAACCTCGAACAGCGGCACCACAGCGGCGCCGAACGGCCGTCCCCTGCGCGATCGAAACCAACCGATTTAATCGACCTGCCGTGAATACATCCGGCTAGTGCCGTTTGTGATTGGGGGGGTTCTGCCGTCCCCAAATCCTGTATGTCGCTGGAGTTTGGTTTAGCGCCGCTCTGTCCTATCCGAGTCGCTGGACTCGCGACAAAAGTTCGGAATTGACGTCCGGTATGCCTCCAGCTCTGGTCGCAATTTCCCGGCGCCTCAAATTCGTGCTTAGTGCCGTGAGCCGACATGTCACGCATCTCACGTTGCTCGATTGGTTGTCGCCTAATTGCTGAACCGCAACTGTACGCGGTCGGCCAGGAACAAGGTGGTGCCGAACTCGATGGGCCGGTCATGGGCATCGACGTTGACGGATTTCGTCACTAAGACGGGGCGCGCGGCACTTTGGCGTAACAATCGTGCTTCTCGCGACGAGGGCAGGCGCGTCGACACGGTCGTCGAACGCCGGAAGTAGTTCGCGACCCCCAGTGCGTTCAGTGCATCCGAGATGCTAGCGGTTTGCTTGAGCGCGTCGCGTAGTTCGCGAAAGCGCGCCGCGGGGAAATAATGTCGGGCGATACCGATGATATACCCATCGGCCCGGCAGGCGCGCTCGACCATGATCACTCGATCCCCTCGCTTCAGTCCAAGCGCTTTCACCACTTCGTTCGAACCCGGCCGCTCAACGGTTCGGAGAATCTCGCCAGACGGCGCCATGCCTTGCGCCAGGACGATATCGGAGAAACGGGTCTTCGATGAGATCGGATAGTCGACCACGCGGCCGACGACAAAACTGCCTGCACCTTGGCGGGTTTCGGTCACACCGGCTTCCTCCAGCGCCATCAGGGCCTGGCGAACGGTGTGGCGGTTGACGCCGAGACGCGCCGCCAACCGGCTGGCTGGTGGCAGCTTGCCGTCGTCCGCCAACGCGCCACTACGGATCTCCGCCAGAAGGATATCTCGGATCTGTTGCCAGATCGGGAGGGGCGACGTGCGGTCGATGGTTCTTTGGCTGATCGTCATGAAAGGTTCACGCCACTGTCAAAGCTTCGACACCGAGAAAGGGTATTTCCTAGGGAATTACTTGTCTAGACAAGTGAATAATATGCGGACTTCAGATCATCGGATCAATCAGCCGGATGCGGCGCTCCGGAAGCAATGGATGACACAACTGGCACACGCGGCACCGGATGTGTTGTCCGACTTCCTTACACAGTTGGATACGGTGCCCGATTTCCAATTCCTGAAAACGCCGGAGACCGGCCTTGCCATGGTGCGCGGCCGGACCGGCGGCAGCGGTGCGCCCTTCAATTTGGGGGAGGTCTCGATGACCCGTTGCGTCGTTTCCATGCCCGATAGCCTCACCGGCAAGCAAATCGACGGAGTCGCTTATATCGCCGGCCGTGACCGGAGTCGGACGGAGAACGCAGCGAAGCTGGACGCATTGTTCCAGGATAGTGCATTCGGTGACGAATTGCGCACCAAGATACTCCCTCGTCTCAGCGCCGCCAACGATGACAGAAAGCGCGAGAAGGCCGCCAAGACGGCGGCAACCAAGGTCGAGTTTTTCACCATGGAACGCGGGAGTTGACCGATGGCCAGCATGATCATGCCGGCGGGGCTGACCGATCCCGCCATCGAGTCGCAAGGCATCTTTCGGGCGGTCCTGAACGCGTTCTCGCATCCGGGAACGGTTCGCACCGTTCATCTCAAAGAACATCCGCCGGCGCCGCTGATGGTCGGAACCGCGGCGTTCGGCCTGATGCTCCTTGATATGTCGACACCGCTTTGGGTCGATCCGACATTGGAGTCCGCGGGGGCCCGGGATTACCTCGGATTTCACACCGGATGCGCCTGGGCCAAGGACGCGGGGTCGGCGGCTTTCGTCATCCTCGATGCCACGGCGGGGGTCTCCGACTTCTCCGGCTTCTCGCAAGGAACTTTGGAATACCCCGACAGGTCCGCCACGTTGATTTGCCAGGTGGATGGCCTATCCGGCGGTGAGGGAACCCGTCTCACCGGCCCCGGCATAGAGGTGGAAAACCGTTTGGCCGTGCATGGCGTTGCATCGTCGTTCTGGGATGCCCTGGAACGCAACCGCCGGGCCTTTCCGTTGGGCGTTGACGTGGTGTTGATCGCCAAGAACCGCATTGCATGCCTGCCGCGCACAACGAAAGCAGAGGTCTGATATGTACGTTGCCGTCAAAGGCGGGGAGCGTGCCATTGAAAACGCCCACGCGCTGCTGGCCGAAACCCGCCGAGGGAACCTCGATGTCCCTGATCTGACGATAGATCAGATCAGGGAGCAGATGCCGCTCGCCGTGGATCGGGTGATGACCGAGGGCTCCCTTTACGACCGCGATCTCGCGGCACTTGCCATCAAGCAGGCCTGTGGCGACCTGGTCGAGGCGATCTTTCTGTTGCGCGCCTATCGGACCACGCTGCCGCGTCTCGCCGAAACCCAGCCCATCGACACGGGCGCCATGGCCATCCGCCGGCGCATCTCGGCGACCTATAAGGACCTGCCGGGCGGCCAAGTGCTAGGCCCGACCTTCGATTACACCCACCGGCTGCTTGATTTCGCCCTCGCCGCCGAAGGCGGCTTGGAAGCGGCGCCGAGGAACCCTGACGCCGAAGCGGAAGCGACGCCACGGGTCGCCAATCTGCTTGCCAGTGAAGACCTCATCGAAACGGAGGATCGGGACCCGGAGGAGCAAGCGCCGCCTGACCTGACCCGCGACCCGCTGGAGTTCCCGGCCGAACGGGCACTCCGGTTGCAGGCCTTGGCGCGCGGCGATGAAGGATACCTGCTGGCGCTCGGCTATTCGACGCAACGCGGCTACGGCCGCACCCACCCCTTCGCCGGCGAAATCCGCATGGGCGAGGTCGAGGTGGAGGTCTTCGTCAAGGAATTGGGATTCGCCGTCTCCATCGGCGAGATCACCGTCACCGAATGCGAGATGGTCAATCAGTTCGCCGGCTCTAAGACCAAACCGCCGCAGTTCACCCGCGGCTACGGCCTGACCTTCGGCTTTTGCGAGCGCAAGGCCATGGCCATGGCGCTGGTCGACCGCTCGCTACGCGCCCGGGAATTGGGCGAAGAGATCACCGCGCCGGCCCAGGACGAGGAATTCGCGCTCGCGCATGCCGACAATGTCGAAGCGTCAGGGTTCGTCCAGCACCTGAAACTGCCGCACTACGTCGATTTCCAATCGGAACTGGAACTGGTGCGCAAGATGCGCGAAGAGATCGAAGCGCGACGTTGGGCCGACGAACAACAAGAAGACGAGGTCAACCATGTCGCCGCAGAATAATCGCGCCGGGATGCACCAGGCCGAATACAACTTCGCGTTTCTCGACGAACAGACCAAACGGATGATCCGCCGCGCCATTCTCAAGGCGGTGGCGATCCCCGGCTACCAGGTGCCGTTCGCCAGCCGCGAAATGCCCATGCCCTACGGCTGGGGCACCGGCGGCATCCAGGTAACCGCCAGCGTCATCGGCCCCGAAGATGTGTTGAAAGTCATCGACCAGGGGTCCGACGACACCACCAACGCCATCTCCATCCGAAAATTCTTCGAGCGCACCACCGGCGTCGAAACCTCTGAAAGCACCGCCCAGGCGACGCTGATCCAGACCCGGCACCGTATCCCCGAGAAATCCCTGAAAGAAGGGCAAATCCTGATCTATCAGGTACCGATCCCCGAACCGCTGCGGTTTCTCGAGCCGCGCGAGACGGAAACCCGGCGCATGCATGCACTGGAGGACTACGGCCTCATGCACGTCAAGCTCTACGAGGACATCTCCCGGCATGGACATATCGCCACGACCTACGCCTATCCCGTGAAGGTGGCGGGTCGATATGTCATGGATCCGTCGCCTACACCGAAATTCGACAACCCCAAGATGGACGGCATGCCGGCCCTGCAGCTGTTCGGCGCCGGCCGCGAGAAGCGCATCTACGCCGTCCCCCCCTATACCCGGGTCACCAGCCTGGATTTCGATGACCATCCTTTTGAATTGCCGTCCTGGGACGACGTCTGCGCCTTCTGTGGCGCCGACGACACCTACCTCGATGAAATCATCCTCGATGATCAAGGCGAGCGGATGTTCGTCTGTTCCGACACCGATCACTGCGCCGAGCGGCGCGACCACCAGGAGGCCGCCGAGTGATGTTTATTGATGAAACACCCCTGCTGACGGTCGAAAACCTGAGCTATTTCTACGGCCGTCATCGCGGCTGCGAGGGCGTATCGTTCGATCTCTATCCCGGTGAAGTGATGGGGGTGGTCGGCGAATCGGGGTCGGGCAAATCGACGCTGCTGCGGGTGATCGCGGGCCAGGACCGCCCCGACGCGGGCACGGTGACGTATCGCGACCGTCTTGACAAGGATCTCGATATCCATCGCATCAGCGAAGCGCAACTAAGATTCCTGACGCGAACCGACTGGGCCTTTGTGCATCAGAACCCGCGTGATGGGCTGCGCATGAACGTCTCCGCCGGCGCCAACGTCGGCGAGCGCTTGATGGCTATAGGCCAGCGCCATTACGGCGAAATCAGGGGCCAAGCGACCGAATGGCTGGGGCGTGTCGAAGTCGATACCAACCGCATCGACGATTTGCCCGCGACCTTTTCCGGCGGCATGCAACAGCGCCTGCAGATCGCCCGCAATTTGGTTACCGGCCCCAGGCTGGTGTTCATGGACGAACCCACCGGCGGACTGGACGTGTCCGTTCAGGCCCGGCTCCTTGATCTCATCCGCGGATTGGTTTCGCGGCTTGGGCTCTCGGCCGTAATCGTCACCCATGACCTTGCCGTGGTACGGCTGCTCGCGCATCGCCTGCTGGTGATGAAGGATGGGCGCGTCGTCGAAAGCGGTCTGACCGATCAGGTGCTCGACGACCCGCAGCACCCCTACTCGCAGCTCCTTGTTTCCTCGATCCTGCAAACGTGAGGCGGCCATGACGACAATGTTGAAATTGGAACGGGTGGGAAAGTCCTTCACGTTGCATGTGCAAGGTGGCGTGGAAATCCCGGTATTCGAAGACCTGGAACTTTCCGTGGATGCGGGCGAATGTGTGGCGCTGACCGGCTCCTCCGGGGTCGGGAAAACTACATTGATGCGCATGATCTACGCCAACTACACCGTGCCGGAAGGTCGTATCCTGGTGCGCCATGGTGATGACTGGGTGGATATGGCGTCCGCTCATCCGCATGCGGTATTGGAAGTGCGCCGCCGGACCATGGGTTACGTTTCGCAGTTCCTGCGCGTCGTGCCGCGCGTACCGGCCATCGACATCGTCGCCGAGCCGTTGCGTGCGTTGGGCACGGATGTGGAGGCAGCGCGTGACAAGGCGGCTGAATTGCTGACCCGCCTGAACGTGCCGGAACGGCTTTGGTCGTTGTCGCCAATGACCTTTTCCGGCGGAGAACAGCAGAGGGTGAACATCGCGCACGGGGTCGCCCATCCCTACCCCGTGCTGTTGCTCGATGAGCCCACCGCCAGCCTGGATGCGGAGAACCGGGCGGTCGTGCTGTCGCTCATTGACGAGGCGCGGGCACGCGGCGCGGCCATTGTCGGCATCTTCCACGACCAAGAGGCCCGTGACGCCGTCACCACCCGCAGTTTCAGCACCGCCGACTACACGAGGGCCGCGGCATGAAGGACCGGATACTCACCAATGCCGATATCGTGCTGGCCGATGAAGTGATTCACGGCACGATCTCAATGGAGGACGGCAAGATCGCCGATATCTCCGCCGGCTCCTGCGCTCTCCCGGAAGCGCGGGATCTGGAAGGGGACCTGTTGATCCCAGGCCTGGTGGAGTTGCACACGGACAACCTGGAAAAGCACCTGACTCCGAGGCCGAAGACCGAGTGGCCGGCCACCTCGGCGCTGATCGCGCATGACAGCCAACTTGCCGTTTCTGGCATCACCACGGTTTTCGACGCCATTGCCGTTGGCGCGGTCAAGGACGGATCAACGCGGGTCAAGCGGTTGAAGGAAATGGTCGCGGCCGTGGAAACCGGGGTCGAAAACGACTTGCTGCGCGCCGATCACCTGATTCACCTGCGCTGCGAAATCACCTATCCCGACATTCACGAGCTTCTCGATCCGCTGATCGAAAACCGGCTGGTTCGGCTGATCTCGATCATGGACCATACACCCGGCCAGCGGCAGTTCGTATCCGAGGAAAAATACCGATTCTATTATCAAGGCAAGTTCGGCCTCAGCGACGAGGAGATGGAGGATTTCATCGAAAACCGTTGCCGAGACCAGAAACGCTACGGCGAGAGCCAACGCCGTTACGTGGTTGAGCGTGCGCACGAGTTGGGCTTGTGCCTCGCCAGTCACGACGACGCCACGGAAGAGCATGTCGCCGAGGCGGTCGAGGACGGCATGTCCATCGCCGAATTCCCGACCACCGTCGAGGCCGCCAAGGCGTCACACAGAAATGGACTCAACGTCATGATGGGCGGGCCGAACCTCGTTCGGGGTGGTTCGCACTCGGGCAACGTTTCCACGCGTGAGCTCGCCGACAACGGCGTTCTGGACATCGTCTCCAGCGATTACGTGCCGAACAGCATGCTGCACGGGGCGTTCTTGCTGTTCTACGACGTAGACGGCTACGACCTACCGCGCTCGATCCGCACCGTCACCAAGGCGCCGGCCGATTCCGCCGGCCTTCACGACCGCGGGGAGATCGCAATCGGCAAGCGCGCCGATTTCGTCAGAATTCACCATTCGCCGCACCATCCGTTGATCAGGGATGTCTGGCGCGAAGGTAATCGTATTGCTTGAACCCTGGGAGCGAGACATGCAAGCCATCGAGGAAATCACCGAAGCCATGCTGAAAATCGGCGGCGAACGCTACGGCGAGGACGTCAATCAGCTTCAACATGGTCTGCAATGCGCGGCACTGGCGGAGACTTCAGGCGCATCGGCGGAACTGATCACCGCGGCCCTGCTGCACGATATCGGGCATGTGGTGGATTTGAAATGGAAAGGGGCCGCGGAAGCGGGCATTGATCGCCGGCACGAGGATATCGGCGCCGCCTATCTGGCCAAGTGGTTCGGTCCGGAGGTAACGGAGCCCGTACGGATGCACGTGGCGGCGAAGCGTTACCTCTGTGCCGTCGATGCCGAGTACTTCAGCGATCTTTCGTTCGGCTCGGTTCGGAGCCTGGAGCTGCAGGGCGGCTCCTTTGATGGCCCCGAAGCCACGGCCTTCGTCAATCAACCCTTTGCCAAGGACGCCATTCAATTGCGCCGTTGGGACGACCTGGCCAAGGACCCCGGAGCGCGGACCGAAAGCCTGGATTACTTCATGAGCTTCGCGCGGGTCGCGCTCCAGGTCCATGCCAAGATTCCCGCCTGACGTTGGGCGCCTCATCTTAGTCGTTGGCCCGTCCGGCATCCATTAATCCATCTAGGTCGCGTCCGGGGGCCAGGCGGAAAGGCGGCTTCAACGTTGCGTGAAACCCATAACGCCGCGGCGTTTCGGTCACATTCCAAATGTCTGCTTTCGTGAAGCCTCGAACGTCAAAGGCCGAAACGACCCCGCTGGACTCCGCATCCCTTCCGAGCCATTGCGTGCCGAAGGCGCCGAGCGGCGTGTCCCCCGGAGGAGCCGCATATAGTGCGTAGCGCGGAGTCATGACCAGACGTTAATCCAAGCCGGTCTAAATCACCAACTTCCGGAGTCGCTGGGAAATGACGTCGAGAATGCTGACTGATACGACGATGATGATCACGATCGCGGCGGTCTCCGCGTACTGAAAGCCGCGGATCACCTCCCAGAGGATCATGCCGATCCCGCCGGCGCCGACAATGCCGAGCACTGTCGCGGAGCGAACGTTCGATTCGAACCGGTAAAGGGAGTAGGAAATCCAGAGCGGAAGTACTTGTGGAATGACGCCGAATACGACTTCTTCCAGCCGCGTGGCGCCCGTGGCGCGGATGCCTTCCACGGGGCTCGGGTCGATGGCTTCGACGGCCTCTGAGAACAGCTTCGCCAAAATGCCGGTGGTGTGGATCCAGAGTGCCAGGACTCCAGCGAACGGCCCGAGCCCGACGGCGACCACGAACAGCATGGCAAAGACGATTTCGTTGATGGCACGGGCGGCGTCCATGGCGCGCCGCATGGGTTGGCAAATCCACCACGGTGCGATGTTTTCCGCCGACAGGATGCCGCAGGGAATGGAACAAACAACGGCCAGAGCCGTGCCCCAGACCGCCAATTGGATGGTGATGAGCATCTCTTGGGCATAAATTTCCCATTCGGTGAAATTGGGCGGGAAGAATCCATAGAGGTATTGCACCATATTTCCGGAATCGCGGATCAGCTCCATGGGCCGCATGTCGGCGCCTTCCCAGGACCACATGAGGATCACGACGAACAGCCCCCAGGCCAACACATTCGTGATCGAGCGCTTCAACTCGGGCTTGGGTAGTTCCAATGTCCGTGCTCGGTTGTCCACGATGCTCGTCATGATGCTGTCTCCGCAAATTCTGCCGATATCCCGGCAATCAGATATTGACTAAAGAAGAAGGGCGGCTCCGTTGATTTCGGAGCCGCCCTGGATCTGGCGCAATCGAGTTACTTGCTGACGTTTTTGGCAAGAACATCCAGCGTCATCAGTTTGGCTTCGATCATTTTGACCTTCTCCGCTTTTTCAGCGGCAGCCATCTTGCTCTTCTCAACTTTCAGCTTGTCCTTGAACAGCGCCAGCTGGCGGATCGGATAGAGCTGCGTGTTGTTGGAGGCAACGAACGGCGACAACTGCATGCCGGCCAAGATTTTCTTCGCGCTCGCGACTTGGTCCGGCGAGCCGGCGCGGCCATAGGTCAGGAAGAAGCCTTGGATCCGTGCTTTCAGGTCCTTGGAGAGATCCTTCCGGTAGGTAATCGGGTCGGACGGAATCAGCGGCGACTTCCAGATGACCCGAACATTCTTCGCTTGCTCCGGCACCTTGTTGTGGGAGCGAACCCACTGCTCGGAGTTGTTGGCGGCCGCATCGACCTGCTTGTTGGCCGTCGCCATGAAATTGGTTTCATGGTTTGAGTTGCGGACCGGCTTGAAGCAGGTTTTCGGATCGACGCCGTTCTGGGCGAACACGTAGTAGCTGGGCACTAGGAAGCCCGAGGTGGAGTTCGGATCGCCGATACCGAAATCCAGGGATTTGTCACACTTCAAGAGATCCTTCAGGTTCTTCAGGCCCGAATCCTTGTGCGTGATGACGTAAGAGTAGTAACCCTGCTTGCCGTCAATGCCGACCTGCTGGGCGAAGACCTCAGCACCGGAGCGGTCGACGGCTTCCATGCCGGACTTGTTGCCGAACCAGGCGACATGGACCTTGCCGAAGCGCATGCCTTCGATGATCCCGGCGTAGTCGGGGGCGAAGAACGGCTTCACCGGCAAGCCGATGGACTTCTCCATATCGGCCAACAGCGGCAGCCATTGCTCTTTCAGGTTCGAGGTCGATTCGGTCGAGATAATGCCGAAATTGACGGTCTTCGGATCGCCTTCCAACGGCTTGAAATCGGCCGACGCCTGGGCGGCCAAGGTCATGCTCACCGCGAACACGAACCCTTTCGTCATGGTCTTCAACATAGTGGATATCTCCTTGTCTATGGGTTTTGGTTGTCTAGAGGTCTTGGGCGGGGTCAGGCCGTGGCGGCCATCGTTGCCGGAATTTGCGACGCGAGTTGCGCCTCCAAATCGACGCTTTCCTCGGACTGGTGGTGGGCCAGCAATTCATCGCATTCGGAGCTGTAGAGATCGCGCAACAGATCAGGCGTCAAATTGGTGCTCGGGCCGTCGTAGACGATTTCGCCGGCTCTGAGCGCCACCGTCCGGGGACAGTAGCGGGCGGCATAATCGACTTGATGAAGCGAGACGAGAACCGTCTTGCCGTCCTCACAGTTGATCTTGGCAAGGGTGTCCATAACCCGTTTGGAGGACGCGGGGTCGAGGGACGCGATGGGTTCATCGGCGAGAATCACCTCGGCACCCTGAACCAATGCCCTGGCAATGGCGGCGCGTTGCTGTTGCCCGCCCGACAGGGTCGAAGCCCGCTGAGCCGCCGTCTGGGCAATGCCCACGCGGTCGAGGGCTTCCAGCGCCGCGAGTTTCTCCGCCTTGCTGAACAAACCAAGCGTGCCGCGAATGGCCGTAATCTGCCCGAGAAACCCCGTCAGGACGTTGGTCATGACGCTCATTCGCTCGACCAGGTTGAACTGTTGGAATACGACCCCCAGTGTTGCCCGCACCTTGCGCGCGCCGGGAGAGACCTGGCCACCTTGCTGGATCGGTACGCCGTCGATGAGTATCCGGCCCCCGGCGTTTCCGCGGTCCGCGGCAACCAAGCCGGCAATGTGACGGATAAGCGTTGACTTTCCTGAACCCGACGCGCCGATCAGAGCAACCATCTCACCGGCCTCGACCGTCAAATGAATGTCAACCAGCGCACGGTTGGTGCGATTGAATGTCTTATTTAGGCCAGCGACCTGGATAGCAGGCATGCAACACGGCCCCCATTGGTTTTGCGATCATGATTTATCGACATTTAACCCCTGGGCCATGACAGTTTGGCGAGTCAGGCATGACACTTTGATTACGGATTGGTTTCAGTTTGGCGCGATATGCGGACAACTTGGACTGGTGGTCTACATGAGTAGCCCCGAAGGCCGATCAGCGGCGATTTCTATCTCAGCGGAGAGAGGAGGGAAGCCCCAGGGACTGGGGGGAGACGCACGTATCACCGTAGGTGCAGCGCAGTTCGGCAACGGCGATGCGAATGTCGCGAACCGTCTTCAGAAAATTTCCCGGGCTCGCCAGCGCCCCCTGTTGACTACCGGGACAACCTCCGCCGTGCCACTCAGGGGGGTCAATATTGCACGCCGATATGGAGTGGGCCCCTGGGGTCGGACAGTTTCAGGCGGCGGTTTTGACCGGGGTGCGGCGCTGTTCCTCTTCGTAGCGGTTGGGGCTCAGGTAGCCGGGCGCCGAGTGTAGGCGCCTTTCGTTGTAGCTGTCGATGAAGCGCGGCAGGTGTTCCGCGACGTCCTCGGTGCTCTCGAAGGCCATGGGGTAGACGCCCTCGACCTTCAGGGTCTTCATGAAGCTCTCCATCATGGCTGTTAACGGCGGCGGAATAATGGTCCACGCGGGGCGGCCGGTCGGTCCGGTCGCGGCGGCGCAAAATTGCGCCACCTATGGTCCCTTGTCGGTTGTGGCGAGGGGCGGGGAATGTACGGCGTGGAGCTTTTGCGGCGGTTCGGCTTGCGGTTGTCGAGGAGGGTCTGAGCCACAGGGAAGCGGGCCGGCGGTTCGGCATCGACCGCCGGACGGTGAAGAAGATACTGCGCTCGACGTGGAGAACCTCGATGTCGCCGATCGGAGTGTTGTTCGACATCGTCGTTCGACCCCGCTCAATCAACACGAATCAATGCCTTGCTACGCCGATCGGCGTCCAACACGCGCGCCGAACAACACCCGACAATCGAGGAAGAGCCTCTCGCCGAGCGCCTCCTGCCCGGCGTTGCGTTCGACACCGGTGCCGGATCCATGGGTGCGCTCCCACCGGGCGGCGGCAAGCTGCGGGCCCGTCCCGGCACATCGCGAAGAGAGGAGGGCCGCCTCCGGCGGGGCGCGGTCCGGGGTCCCCGAGCGGGTCCGGGCCGTGTCCT
>MPMP01000133.1 GCA_002238565.1 Albidovulum sp. bin36 | reverse complement strand
GGGAAAGGGGCGCGGGTCGGACTCCTCGGCTTAGCGTTCAAGCATTCGCCGAAACTCCCGCCCCGGAACTCGGGCAGTCGGGCCAACCGGATGCACATCGATGACCTGATAGACTAGCCGACTTCGGGTTGCAAGTCCCGAATACCGGGCGGGTGCAACCCAATTAATTTACAATTGCGATTCGCATTTGCAATGCTGGCTTTGCTGCGTGTCCGAATACGGCCGGGAGAACCGGCGGGTGGCGCGCTTGCATTGGCAACGAGGCAGGGAGCGCTGATGATGGCGAAGGTCAAAGGGAATCGCGGGCACAGACACATCCAAACACGGTGGCGTATCTGGAAGGCCTGGGGGAGGAAGGCGCGACGATGCTGCACCCGCACGAGGGCGGATACACCCGCTACTGGCTGGAAGGCGGCGAGGTGCGGAGCTGCGACATCACGGAGGGCGAGTTGCCTCCGGCGGGCTTCTGACCGGTCGGCGGGTCGCTTCCGGCTTTGCACGGGGCTGTGCAGGCGGAGTTCGGCCCGCAACTTCCGAAGCTGGCGGCGGACCTCGCGTCGGGTGCTCCGGACCTGGACAGCGTGGAGCGTGTGCTCCGCGACAGTTCTCTTTGCAGCGGCGCGACGGCGCTGAAGATTCTGTTCGAACAGCTTGAAGAGGCTCTGCCACCGCCGGAATGCACGAGTTGCGGCAAGCTTATGTGCCTTCACCAGGCGAGGAAGAAAAAAGCCTGGCTCACCCGGCTTGGCCGGGTCGAGGTCGAGCGCAGCTAAAATTATTGTCGATCGTGCCGCGATGGCTTCTTTCCGCTTGACCGTGCGCTGGGCTTGGAAGGTGACACGCTCACGCCGGGGATGTTAAGCGTCATGGCCGAGACGACGCCGATGATGAGCTTCGATGCGGCGAGCCGCCACATCGCGAACCTTGCCGGGGTGAACGCATCCTCAAGCTCGCTTCAGCGCTGGTCCCTGGCGCTTGGCGAGGAGGTTCTCCGGTTCGAACAGGAGGAGGTCGTGGAAGACACCCCCTTGGAATCACGGATGTATCTTGCCGTCGACGGGACCGGGGTGCCGATGCGAAAGGACGATGTCCAAGGCATTGCCGGCAAGCAGGAGGACGGGAGCGCGAAGACCCGGGAAGCCAAGCTGGCGGTCATCTACACTGCCGAGGGGCGGGACCTGGAGACCGGCGCGGCACTGAAGGACAAGGGCGGCGAGACGTCCAGTTGTCTCATCGACAGCGCGGCGGCGGCGCCGGGAAGCCGGGACCCCTCCGATTTCGCCATGCGCCTTGACCGCGAGGCGCTGCGCCGCGGCTTGCACGGCGCCGAAGACCTCGTCGTCATCTCGGACGGCGCGGAATGGATACGGAACACCTGCGAGGAGTTGTTCGGGGGCGGGAAGGTCACCTTCGTGCTCGATATATTCCATGCCCTCGAATACGCCGGCGATGCGGTGAAGGCGATTTTTCCGGACAAGGCGGAGCCGGACCGGCGGCTCGAAGGGATCAAGGCGGACCTCGAGGCGGGCCGGGTTGCCAAGGTGATCCGGGATCTCGAGCCCTTCAGCGGCAGGTACAAACAAGTGGAGGCGTGCTGCCGCTACTATCGGAACAACATCGAACGGATGCGCTACAACCTATACCGCGACCAGGGCATGCAGATTGGATCGGGGGTCGTGGAAAGTGGCTGCAAGCGGTACGGGCTCCGGCTGAAGCGTCCCGGCACCCGCTGGTCGAAGACAGGCGCCAACGCAATGCTGGCGCTCAAAAGCCGCGTCATAAACTTCAGGCTGCCCGACTTCCTCGACTGGCACGCGAGGCAGGCCATCGTTGCCTGAAAACAAATTGGGCTACACCCTCTGGAGGGTAAAAGCTTGGAGACTTCGGAATTTTGTCGTGCGCCGCGAATGTTCGCGAACGCCTCCTTGCCTGATAGTTTGCCATGCGGCTGAAAACTTGGCGCGAACCCATGCGCGCCTTGCCGCCGGGCATCCGTGTCCTTCGCGGACTGTCCGTGTTGCGACGAGTACGGGCAATAGACAGCGAGTTCTCGATGACGGAAAGAATTGCCGGCAAAAACGATGGCGGCGGCATGCCCGTTTTTCCGGCGTTCGGCCGAGGTGCCGGGCTGGAGGCCGAGATTGTTCAGCGGCAGCGAATCGAGACAACGGACTGCTCGCCGGCCTCCGCAGGCAGGGACGCGCCGGCGCGATATCGAGAGCTCCGGCCCGGGCCGATGCTCCGCCGACCGGCACCCGAAAGCGATGTCAATCCGGCGGGCTTCAGCCGCGCTTGTCCGAACGCGAAAGACTCGGCGCGAAAAGCCGCGGGGCCTCGGCGAATTCGAAGCATCGAAATTCGGCAAGATTCCATTGCATCGGCTCTTGAAAACCGTCGGGAAAAGGGCGATAATACTACGCATGGATGCGCCGAACCGCTTAATTGGAATTATTATTTGCGGCTGACAATCGTCAGGCGGCCCGTACTCAATCAAAAAACATTGGAACTGCGCCGCTGCCGGAGGCAAAAGGCTAGAGTGGATTTATGCTGGAAATCTCGCTGTGGAACACCGCGACCCGCCGTAAGGAAAAATTCCGCCCGATCAATCCGGGAAATGTCCGCATGTATTTGTGCGGGCCGACCGTTTACGACCGCGCGCATATCGGGAACGCGCGCCCGTCGGTTGTTTTCGACGTGCTCTTTTCATTGCTCAGATTCGCCTACGGAGCGAACAGCGTTACATTTGTAAGGAATTTCACCGACATAGACGACAAGATCATCGCTCGCGCCGAGCGGCTGAAGTCGGAAGGGCGAGGGGAGACGGTCGCCCAGCTGGCGAAATGCATAGCGGACGAGACGATCGGCTGGTACCATGAGGACATGGACTCGCTGGGAGTTCGAATGCCTACGCTCGAGCCGCGAGCAACTGAATTCGTTTCTCAAATGGTTGCGATGATAGAATCGCTTTGCGAGAAGGGGCACGCCTACGAGGCTCTGGGCCACGTCCTCTTTAGCGTGGACAGCTACGGAGACTACGGTTCCCTATCCCGGCGAAACCTTGCGGAAATGCGCGCGGGAGCGCGGGTGGAAGTCGCCCCCTACAAGCGGAACCCGCTGGATTTCGTGCTTTGGAAACCGTCCGCTCCCGACGCGCCCGGATGGCCTAGCCCGTGGGGGCGAGGCAGGCCGGGCTGGCACATAGAGTGCTCGGCGATGAGCAAGCAGCTTCTCGGCAGCGACTTCGACATTCACGCGGGCGGCATCGACCTGGCCTTTCCCCATCATGAAAACGAAGCCGCCCAAAGCCGCTGCGCCGACCCCGGAAGCTCGTTCGCCCGTTACTGGCTCCACAACGGCATGCTGCAGGTCGACGGCGGCAAGATGGCGAAAAGCGCCGGGAATTTCTACACGGTCAGGGAATTGATGGGGCAGGGCGTGTCGGGCGAAGTCGCGCGGATGGTCCTGCTTTCCGCGCATTATCGTCAGCCCCTGGACTGGACGCAGGCGCGCGTAGACGAAAGCGAAGCGGTTCTGCAGAAGTGGCGGAGACTGGTCCGCGACGAGGAAGACTCCGCATCTCCGGACGAGGAATTCCTGAATTCGTTGTGCGACGATTTGAATACGCCCCTGGCCATCTCGAGGCTGCATAGGCTCTATTCCGAAAGGGCGGCGTCCAAGCTGAAGTCTTCGGCCATGCTCCTAGGGCTGCTTGGAACGAATTTCCCGTCGGCCATCGGCGCCGGGCCGGAATCCGGCCTTGTTGCGGAGACAATAGAGGCCCTTTTGGCGATTCGCGCCGAAGCGCGCGCCGCTCGCGACTTCAAGCGGGCGGACGCGATCAGGGAGGAATTGGTCGCCGCCGGCGTCGAGGTCAACGATTCAGCGGGAGAGTCGGCATGGCGCCTAACTTCCGGATTCAACCGCGAACGATTGGACAGCATCGACACGTCTACCTAGGAGGCCGCACATGACTAATCGAGGCAATTGGAAAGACTGCGGATCCAGCCCCGGTTCCGAGCAGCGAGCGAACGAATGACCAGGGAACGGGTTTTCCTCTACGACACGACGCTCCGCGATGGCCAGCAGGCTGCCGGGGTCCAGTTTTCCAAGGCGGATAAAATAGAAATCGCGTCGGCTCTCGATGAAATCGGAATCGATTACATCGAGGGCGGATGGCCCGGAGCGAATCCGACCGACAGCGAATTCTTCAATTCGGCTCCGAAGCTGGAGAAATCGCGGCTAGCGGCGTTCGGCATGACCAAGCAGACCGGAAAATCCGCCGAAAACGACGGCACTCTCGCCGCAGTCGTAAATTCCGGAGCGGACACCGTTTGCCTGGTCGGCAAGTCCCACGATTTCCATGTCACCTCCGTTTTGAACATTTCGCTAGAGGACAATTTGGACAACATCGCGAAATCGATAAAATTTCTGGCCGACAAGGGCCGAGAGGCGATTTTCGACGCCGAGCATTTTTTCGACGGCTACAAGGACAATCGGGAATACGCCGTAAAATGCATCGAAGCGGCTTTGATCGCAGGCGCTCGGTGGATTGTTCTCTGCGATACGAACGGCGGAACGCTCCCCGAAGATGTTCGTCGAATAACATCGGAAGTGGCAAGGTCCGTCGTGCCTCCGGGCAAGCTGGGGATTCACACGCACAACGACTCGGCCATGGCGGTCGCGGCATCGCTGGCGGCCGTCGATGCGGGAGCCAGGCAGATTCAGGGCACGATCAACGGAATCGGCGAAAGGTGCGGCAACGCGAATTTGATTTCAATAATTCCCGCGCTCATGCTCAAGGAACCTTACCGATCTAAATTCGAAACGAGCATTACCGGCAAGGGCCTGAAGTCCTTGACCCGGCTTTCCCGGCAATTCGACGAAATTCTCAATCGAGTCCCGAACAAATCCGCGCCGTACGTCGGCGCGTCCGCATTCACGCACAAGGCCGGACTTCACGCTTCGGGCGTAATCAAGGATCCGTCGTCCTACGAGCACATAGTTCCGGGGGCCGTGGGCAATCATCGGACTATCCCGATGTCGAATCAAGCGGGACGATCGAATCTTCGCAAGCGGCTTGCGGAAGCGGGCATCGAGATCGACGACCACGACGCGAGGCTGTCAATCATACTCGACGAAGTCAAGACAAGGGAAGTAGGGGGCTACAGCTACGATTCGGCGGACGCGTCGTTTGAAATCCTAGCGCGCCGAAAGCTCGGAATCCTGCCGGAATTCTTCAAGGTCAACCGCTATCGAGTGATGGTCGAGCACCGCAGGAATAAGCATGGCGAAACGATTTCCGTATCGGAGGCCGTGGTCGTGCTCAGCCTAGGCGGCGAACGCAAGCTATCGGTTTCCGAAGGGCTGGAGGAATCAGGTCGCGACAGCGGCCCTGTGCATGCCCTGTACAAAGCAATCGCCAAGGATTTGGGTCCCTATCAAAAATGCATCGACGACATGCGCCTTATCGATTTCAAAGTTCGCATTACTAGCGGCGGAACGGAAGCGGTTACTCGCGTCATAATCGACTGCGAGGACAAGTCGGGCACGCGATGGGCGACGGTCGGAGCATCGGCAAACATTATAAATGCGTCCTTCGAGGCGCTGCAGGACGCCATTATCTGGAAACTCCTTAGGGACCGGCAGCCTAGCGTGTGATGCCCGGCGCGGTCGAGGACTTCGTTCGGCGAGGCGACCCGGATCGGTACTTGTCGGCGAGGGCCGCTCCCTTAGAATTAAGGAGCGGGCTCTTGTCGCTGTACGCGTTCAATTTAGAAGTTTCTCGCGCGCCTTGGGCGGCATCCGACTCCGGCATCGCGGCGATCCGGCTTCAGTGGTGGCGCGACGCGGTTCTAAAAATCGAGGCCGGCGGATCTATACCTGGCCACGAAGTTTGCGAGTCGCTTCTCGTCGCTGTGGTTGAGGCGGGACTACCTGCAAAGCCGCTGCTGAAAATCATCGAGGCAAAATTTACCGATATCCACGGGCTTGAGCCCGATGCGCGGGCCATCGGCAGCTACGTCGATTCGACATCGGCGAACCTGATGTGGATGGCTGCGCTCACGCTTGGCGCGCCGCGCTCCTGCGAAAGCGCGGTGCGGGAATTCGGGTGGGGCGCCGGAGTGGCCTCTCTCCTTGCGGCCGAACCGCGATTGGCTGAGCGGGGAAGAGCGCTTTTCTATCGGCGCCCGGATCTGGTGCGGGAGCTCGCCGCGGCCGCTCAAGCCAAAATCGCGTCGGCGAGATTGTCGAGGCGAAGGATTCCGCGGTTGGCAGCCGCTGCCTTGCTCGCTGGATGGCGCGCGGAGCGCGCGCTTGCAATGGCGGCGGCAGATCCCGGGAAGGTCGATAGAGGCGAACTCGTGGAATCCGAGTTCCGAAGGCGGGCGACGCTAGCGTGGCGCGCCTGGACCGGAAATTGGTAGCAAAGGCGAAATCGCTGGAACTCGATGCATCCGAATCGGTTTTAAGCTCCCACGGGTCCTTTCGGCTGGCGCCAGACAAGCCAAACAAGCGAGCAGCCCGCGACAATCAAGAAAGGCGTCATGGCGTAGTTAACAGACAACCATCCTTCCTGGGCGGAGCTTCCGCTGCAGTTCATTAGCGTTCCGGAAACAAGCGACCCGATGGTTACGAGGCCGAATACGAATGCGTCGTTTATGCCCTGTACGCGACCGCGTTCGTGCGGCTTGTGCGCATTTACAAGCATTGCCGTCGCCCCGATGAATCCGAAATTCCATCCGATTCCCAGCAGCATCAGGGCAACAAAAAAGTTGACAAGCTCTATGTCGGCAAGCCCGGTCAGACCCGCGCACGCCAAAAGAACCAAACCCGTCGCAACGATTTTTTCCGCTCCGAATCTAGCGATAAGATGGCCGGTGAAAAACGAAGGCGCGAACATAAAAAATACGTGCGCAGACACGACATTGGCCGCGTTCGCCTGTCCGTATCCGCATCCGACGACGGCGAGCGGGGTTGCGGTCATAACGAGATTCATCAGCGCATAGGAAACCATCGCGCAAAGAATGGGCACCACGATTTTCGGGGTTTTCAGGATTTCGGCATAGGAACGCTGCGGAAGATTCACCGTGCGTTCCTTTAGGTTGACCGGAAGGTCGAGAAAGACAAGAAACACGGATCCTACTAGGTTAAGCGCGATTATCGCGAAATATGTTCCCATGAACGGAACAACAAAAGCCTCCGAGGTCAGAGTCGCTAATTGCGGGCCGATGACGGCGGCGGCGAGTCCCCCCGCCATGACGTAGGAAATCGCTTTCGGCTTGAATTCCTCTGAAGCCGAGTCGGCGGCGGCGAAACGATAGAATCCTTGCGCGGACATGTAAATTCCGGTGAACCAGGAACCCAGAAGAAACAGCGGAAACGACGAAACGCTCAAGGCGTATGCCCCGATCAGCGCGCCCGCGCACCCGCCAGCCGAACCGATGTAGAAGCCTAATTTTCGACCGTATAGCTGCATGACTTTGCTTAGCCAGGGAGCAGTGGTCATGGATCCGAAAACAATTAGAGAAATAGGCAGCGTTGCCCAGCAGGGATTTGGCGACAGAGACATGCCGGCCAGCCCGCCGACTATGAATATCATCGGTAGCTGAGAGCCGAGCAGCGCCTGCACGAGCACAAGAACCGCAACATTGCGTTTCGCTCGCGAATCGTCGATTTCTTGCATCTTAAGGAGAGTCTCCGTCGCGACCTGAGCGTTTCGGCTCCGTTTTGGATGTTGAGCGATACCATATCGGCCCGCGCGCCGAGTCGCACGCGCCTACACCTAGCCGACCGAGTGTTCCGGTTCAAGCGTAAGTTCCGTGGAATCGCACCGCCGGAAATTAACATGCGATGCCGGAAAGCATTAATATCTAATCTGCCGTAAAGAGCATTTCGAGTCGGCCGCGCCTGTCAATTGGCCCGCTCATGAGAACGATGAATCCGACAGGGGATTCAATTGCAGGACGCTTCGGATAACTCCCGACCTCGACAAGCCAAGGGACGGCTGCTTCCGCAAGCACTAGGCGTGGTTCTAGCGGAAGGATTCCTAGGAAGCTCCGGAAGTCTCCGAGCGCCCGGCGATCGCCCAGGGCGGCACCGGCGCGCCAATGCGGAAGCCCGGAGCTGGAGGGGCGCAAGTGACAGCCGGGTCGCGGACGCGCCGAGGACTAGGGAGGCCAAAGCGTCGTGTTGTTGCGAAGTAGATCCCGACCCGGTAGCGGAAAGGCAAGTGCACTAGATGAAGGCATCACGCAGTCTTCTGGCGAATGCGGAGTGTGGCGGAGCTCGATGCCGACAATCTCGTTTCCGGTTGCATTATTGAGTTCCCGGAGCAGTTCAACAAACCGAGGACATGGCACGAATGAACTTTTGGAGAAATGTGATTCCGGCAATTCTTATTGCGGTTGCGGGCACGATTCACGTCGGCCCGGGTATGCCATCCGGCAGCGTGCCCCCGCCGAAGAGTTTTGTCCAATTTGATAGGGCGGTCCGGTTGCGTATCAAATTCAATAGCAAGAATGCGATAGCGATTCGTCGCTGAAAGCTAAGCAACCGAATCCCGGACTATTCCCCAGTGGCTAGCGGCGACTTGCTCGCAAGATTTGACGCGCAACTGCATGGCTCATAACTCTCGCGGATGAGTGAAGCCCCGGCTGCTTGCCCAATAATAATTCAGCGAGCCGCGACATAATCGGCACCTTGTCATTCTTCGGTTGTAAATCTTGTAAATTCCCGGGTCTGAACACTGCGGGCACAATGTTCATCCGTCCAATAATTGGAATTGAATAAAAAAAAGGGGCATCGGCCTGCGTTTCGACTCAATTTTACCCAGCAACGGTATGCAATTGAAAATCAAGGGAGCGATACAAACTAGTACGAATCTCCAATCGAATCTAGTTTCTTGCGCTTTTTCGGCGACTAGTCGTGACTGGCGCCAATTGGAGCTTTAGTCCGCCCGCGGGAGGTAAAAAGATCAAGACCTTCAGTAATTTTGACCGGCGGGGAATTCTCGCGCATGCGCCTTTCGCTTGATGCTGCCAGCCGGCCGTTGGCGCCTGGAACAATTCGGAGGGCATCGACTGAACCCGGGAAATTCTGGCGACGGGCGGCAATCCAGCAGAGGCGCCGCGACCTTGGCAGGCGTGAGAATTGACGCAGTGTCGATTGGCGCCCGCGGAAGCTAAAGGACAGTCAACTCCCGGCCGATTTGCGGGTGCAATCCGATTTTGTTGGTTTATGCTGTGGCGGCCAGTCAAACTTTCCAGTCAAGGAGTCTACCCTGCGCATGTATTTGATGCAGCACTTGGCGGCCAGAATGGCGTTTGCCCCTTTCACAGTCCAGCGGCAGCCGCCGAACCGCAGTCTCCACGAAAATCATGCCAACCAACGAATCTGAACTACACCCCCGATTTGCAATTGGCGTTTTCGGACGCGGCATTGTTTCTTGAATACGCTCGCCGGGCAGCATAAGGGAAGCGGCTTGCAGAGACTTTTCGGGCGAAATGAAAAACAGACCGCATGATACGATCGAAACGCTAGGCGATTTGGAAGCAGGATCGCGCTATCTTGCTGAAATTGAGCCTCGCTTCGACTTTGCTTTGAAATTGACAGGCGCCTTGCCACATCGCCGTAGGAAAGATGGATTCGAAGCATTGCTTGACATGATCGTCAGCCAGCAAGTGTCCGTTGCGGCGGGCGACGCCATTTGGGCTCGAATTTTGAATGCCGGTCTGAATAATCAGCAGCGCGTCTGCGGCGCAACCGACGAGGAATTTCGCCAGTGCGGCCTGTCCCGGCAAAAAATTCGCTACGCGCGCGCTCTTGCCGAGAGCGACATCGACTACGACTCGCTTCGGGGCCTGCCGGATTCCGAGGTCGTCGCTTTATTGACCAAGGTCACTGGAATAGGGCGGTGGACAGCCGAAATCTATGCAATGTTCGCGCTCGGGAGGCGGGATGTATTCGCGGCGGGCGATTTGGCGCTTCAGGAATCGGCGCGTCTGCTCTTTGGATTGACGGATCGGCCTAGCGAGTCGGAACTGCGCACTTTGGCTGAGCCGTGGAGCCCGTGGCGCGCTGTCGCGGCAAGACTTCTCTGGGCATATTATCGCATAGAAAAAAAGAAGGAAGGTATTCGATAGTGCGCAAGCTCAAATTCCGCTCATTCGAACCAAAATCGGGCACAGCTAAAAGTCTGGTCGTTTTATTGCATGGCTACGGAGCCGACGGCGCCGATTTGCTCGGCCTTTCCAACTTCCTATCGCCGATTCTGCCCGACACGGCCTTTCTTGCTCCCGATGCGCCTGAGCAATGCAGGTCCAACCCGTTCGGGCGTCAATGGTTTCCGATTCCTTGGATCGACGATTCGGACCCGGCCGAGCTTGCCAAATCGTTCGATGCATCAAATAGGGATTTGAACGGGTTTATCGACGATGCGCTGGATCAGAGCAATCTATCGCCCAGGAACGTCGGGTTGCTTGGATTTTCGCAAGGAACGATGCTAGCGCTATCGGTTACGCCGCTTCGGTCTGAACCCGTTGCCTGCGTCGTCGGATTCTCAGGAAGGTTGATAAGCGATGCGCCGCTGAAATCAGGAAAAATAGTCCGACCGCCAATATTTCTAGCGCACGGCGACCGCGACGAATTGGTGCCGCCATCCAGCCTCAAGGACTCCGGAGAGATGCTCATCCGAGCAGGCTTCGAGGTCGAGATGCACCTGTCCCGCGGCTTCGGCCATGAAATTGCGCCCGATGAGTTGCAAAAGGCGGGCGAGTTCATGGCGAAGCGACTGCATTCGGCCTAGGATTCTAAATTTCCATGCCTTTGCGGCCAACCGTCCAATAGCCGACAGCTGCGATATATTAATTTGAGAGTAAAGTTCGGCGTCTGCGTTTGCTTGCTGCCGTCCGAATAAATTGGGATTGGTGAATCGCCTATATCTGGGCCTTGAGAGTCGCCATTCGACTATTCGGTTCCGAGGCGATTTCCCGGTTCTGCGTCGAGGCCGAACGCTCAGGTGGCTGAACCGGGCGCTTTACGAGATTTAGTACTGGCGCGATCGGCGAAAGACTGCTCGTGCGCGTCGGCGCCGGGCTAGGCAAGCCTAGCAAGGAATATCTCGACATCCGTGCCGCCGATAAAACGCTCGAGAATCTGACGACTGCGAAGCGCCGCGAGACGCCGGACGTGCTCGCGCCTTCGGAAACCGAGAAGGGAAGGGCGAAAAGCCGCTGCTCCGACTTCCGATAACCATGGAACGGCCGAAGCTAGGAAGCGACCTTGCTCGCCACGCGGTCGACTTGCTCAAATGGTTCCGGCGACGAAGGACCATCGAGCTCAATTTCAAAGGCCGCTGCGCCGCCGCAAGCATCAAGGAGCGACTGCTTAGGGTTGCCGACGGCCAGCGGACCATACCCGCCTTTTCCGCCGTCCATATCGTCGACTTCAAGTGCTCGGCTTGCGAGCGCCCCGAATTGCCTTCGACAGTCGCGATTCTGGCGCGAGGTGAGCGACCTCTCCGAAAGGGCCTCAATAATAGGGGCTTAGCGTCGTACGGCGTCCGCCGGCAATCCACGCCTTTATGGTCGGTTTGGCGCGTCTAGTCGTATCGCATCCCGCGATGCGACTAGCGCTGCCCGGACTAAGAACGAATGGAAAAAATTCTTGCAAATGAAATGGGCCGCCATCTGCTTTGTAAGGGTTCGGTCGAGCGGTGACGATCCGTGTTGTCCGACTGCCGCCGACGCCCTTGGACGCTGCCGTGAACAGTTGTCCGGAGCGCGCGCCGCGCGGACTGCGCAATCGTGCCGGGGTTTCCTAATACCTTCATGATTTTCTGCGTTTACTTACCCCGGAGCATGAAACTCGCGTGGGACTGACGGTTTCCGGGACGATGGCGTAAGGTGGCGCTGTTGTCGGGACCGGAGTACCCTGCGGTCCATGGATCGGGTGCCGGCGACCAGGGGTAAGTGTGCCCAAAGCCCGCAAAGAGTTTCAGAGAAAAACCGTGAACGAGGGAACCGCCAATTGCTTCATTCAATGTGGTTGCTCAAATTCGGTCAGCCCCGACAACCGCAGCGATGCTCGCACCCGTGCCGGAATCCGCGGAAACTAGACTCTTGCGCATGCCTGAGCATTTTCCGAACGCGCTTGACCGACGCGGAGCCGGGCCGGCAATTTCCGCGAATTCCGTTGCAGGAGACACTATTCCGCAATGCCGGCTCTCACTCGCAATGGCGTCGATACGAACGAGGGCGGCTTCTTGCCCGAGCTGCTTGGTTCCAAGCGACATGGGTTTGCAATTAACTTGGCGCTTCCGCAGCTAGGCAAGTCCTGAACTGCCATACTCTCAACGAATTATTGCATGTCGCAACCTGCCATCGCGGCTTCGCAACCCAGGGAGGTACCGTCTCAACTCCAGAGTTGCTGAATTCACTCGCATGCGGACAACGCGACTTGTGCGCAAACCCTGCCCGTCCAGTCCATTCTAGGCTGGGCGAATGCTTTCGGGAGAGATTCGAGTGCTGCAGGAGACTAGAGGAGCATTGCCTCGACCACGACGGAATTCTCGCCGCGCGCGTATCCATTTTATCTGCGAAGTAGATTTTGATTTGCAGCCAATTCCCTTTGCCAAGGGTGCGGATCAAGTTTTCGAGCAAGCCGCCGCTCTCAACTGGAAGAGGCACGGGATTCGGTTGTCCAGCTTGCAGACTCGAATCGTCATCGCGCCATCCGTACGAACTTCGTTCCGAGCCCACGCCGGAAAATTACGCTTGTATCGAACGCCGGGATCAAGCATAGACCGTGCATAAAGATTCGATAGCATCTCTCGGAATGACCCGGCAGCGGATACCGAATGCCGCCGGGCTTCCGGGCTGCCTCCGAAACGCGGGGCCGCGCCCGAGATTCGCGCTTGCGGCGCTGCGAGAGGATTCCCGGCAATGTCGCTACCGC
>MPMP01000010.1 GCA_002238565.1 Albidovulum sp. bin36 | reverse complement strand
GTCCCGAAGGTCCTCTCGGAGCTTGACGCCGGCGTCCGCGAGTACGACCGGCGGATCGAGGACCTGGTCGCCGGCTCGGACGATTTTGAGGAGAGCTACAGGATCCTGACCTCCGTGCCGGGCATCGGTCCCGTCACGGCGGCATCCCTGATCGCCTGGATGGGCGAGCTCGGCGCGATCGGCAACCGCCAGGCCGCCGCCCTGATCGGCGTGGCGCCCTTCGCCCGCGGCAGCGGGACCCTGAAGGGCGGGCGCCACGTCGCCGGCGGGCGACGCAGGCCAAGAGACGTACTTTTCATGGCGGCTATGGCGGCAACCCGGTTCAATCCGGACATGAAGGACATGTACAAGCGACTTGCGGAAAGGGGCAAGCCCCACAAAGTCGCCGTGACCGCGGTCATGAGGAAGTTGATCGTGACCGCGAACGCCCTGCTGCGCGACGGTCGCATGTGGGAGGACCGGACGGCGGACGCCGCCTGATGCCCGCGCTGAGCTGCGTCTCGCGGCGGTCCGCCAGGCCCTGGAACGAATCAGACGGGCCGGCCACACCTCCGTGGCCGGGCAATTCCGGCATGCGCGCACGATGCCTGCTTGTGGACAAGGATGTGGAAAACTGTGGAAAACCCGGAACCGGATCCTCGGAAACCGCCCAAAAAATGCTGAATCCCGCCTTGACAGAAGACATGGATGCTCCTCCTGCTTTCTTTGCGTTCGGATATCGCGTCCTCGCCGTTCGCTCCACCATTCGGGCTTTCGGAAGACGGCGCATCCGCCGCCGCCGCAGTCGGGTCAATCGACCGGAATTCGAACGCGCGCGCTATGCCGTCGCCGGCCCCCAGGTATCGTTGAGCCGATAACCCCCGGGCCATGGATCTTCGGGATCCAGCATGTGCTGGTGGATGCCGGTGATCCAGGCGCGACCCGAAATCTCCGGAATTATGGCCGGCTTCCCCGCGACATTCGCGGTGCCCGAAATGCGCCCTGTGAATTCGGAGCCAATTATCGACGTCGCGACATAGTTCTGGCCCACGGAAATCAGCCCCTGCGAGTGCAGAAGCGCCATGCGAGCCGATACCGCGGTACCCGTGGGAGACCTGTCGACCTTGCCTGGCTTGATCGCAACGGCCTGGCGCGACTTGATCCCTTCAGGCTCGCGCTCGAGTTGTCCGGCGAAAAGGCAGAAAGAAATCCGGTTCCATTCGGGGTTGCATGGATGCTTGAAACCGAGCTGACTATTTGCCGCATCCGTTATCATGACGCCGGTTCTCGCGATATCGCGAGCTTCGTCCCGGGCGATCGCGAATCCCATGCTTTCCGCATCGACCACGACGAAGCTGTCGCCGCCGTAGGCCGTGGCGACTCCGATCGTCCCAAAGCCGGAAACTTCCAGGTCCGCCCGCTCCTCCGCAACGAACGAAGGAAGATTCCTGACCGTTATGCGTTCCGCCTTGCCGTTCCGGCATTCCGCCGAGACCCGGACCAGGCCTCCCGGCGCCTCGAGAACGAGCTCGGTGAGCGGTTCGCGCATCGGCACTATTCCGCTGTCGAGAAGCAGATGGAATTGGATCCGGACATTGGCGGCGTGTCTTCCGGCTCCATGATGATGAAGCCCATCCGAGCCGCCGGGTGCTTGGGAGGCACGAGCAGGCTCACATGCCGGAAAACGCCGCCTCGCGGCTCGTTCAAAACGAAATTGCGCAGTTCTCCGTCGTCGGCGATGAAATTCCTCTGCTCCCAAAGCGTGTCGCCGGGGGGCGGCTCTACGCCTCCGACAATGACATCGCCGACCTCGCCCTCGGCATGCGCGGAAATGACGTGGATGATTTTCCGGCTGCGCATTCCGCTCGCTCAATGCCCGCATTCGAAAACTGGATCGCCCAACGCGGACCAGATCGGCTCGATGCCCAGGCCGTGGCCCGACGGAGCCGAAAAACCTCCGTCAACCCGCCTGGGCGCGTTGTCCGCGATCGATACGGAAACGTACGAATTGAAGTCTGTCGCGGAAAAGCAGAATTCTTCGGGCGTTGACGACGCGAGATGGGCGATTGCGGCGGTTGCGATATCTCCTCCCCAGGTGTCTTCGATGGTCATTGGAATCCCGGAGGCGATGCAGATGTCCCGCATTAGGCGCGCGCGCGTCAGCCCGCCGACCTTGGATATCTTCAGGTTGATAACATCCATCGCATCTTCGGCAATCCCGCGCAGCAGGACCGGGATTCCGTCGATGGATTCGTCGAGTACGAATGGCTTTGCCGTGCGCCTTCGAATGGAAACGCACTCTTCGTACGACGGGCATGGCTGTTCAATGTATACGTCGAGGTGGCCGACCGCCGCGGCGACTCTCGCGGCTTCGTGCCGCGTCCATCCGGTATTGGCGTCGGCGACGAGAATGTCGCCTTTTTCGAGCGCTTCGCTCGATCTGGCGATGCGTTCTATGTCCAAGTCGGGGTCGCCTCCGACCTTGAGCTGAAATTTGCGGTATCCGCTCGCTCTGTGCTCGGCGACCCTTGCAGCCATTCCCTCGGGGCTTTCCTGCGATATTGCGCGATAGAGCGCGATCCTTTCCTGGCGCTTCCCTCCCAGCAGGACGGCAACGGGCAACTTCGCCGCCTTGCCGAGAATGTCCCAGCAGGCCATGTCTATGGGTGCTTTTGCATAGGGGTGGCCGAGCATGGCGCCGTCCATCAGCGCATTCAGGCCGTTCAGATTTAGCGGGTCGGCGCCGATCAGATGCGGCGCGAGCTCGGTCAGGCCGGCTCGCACGCCGGCCGGATAGGAGGGGAGGTAGGCAGAGCCAAGCGGGCAGCATTCGCCGAATCCCGAGATTCCCTCGTCGGTTCGAACTTCGACAACGGTACTGTCGAAGACTTCGACGAATTTTCCGTTCGACCAGGCGTATCGTCCCTCCTTAACGGGAAGATCGACCTTCCATGCTCGAATCGCCGTAATGATCAAGGCTAATCTCCTAATGCGCGCGGAGGTCCCCGCAGCGTTGAGTTGGCGGTCTCGATTCCGCGGCGTTCGTTCCGGGGATCCGGCATCATCGGACTTTCGCGAGAAATCTGCGCGTGTTGTCGGACTGCGGATCGCCGAAAATTTGCTCGGGCGGGCCGATCTCCTCGATAGTTCCGTCGTGAACGTAGGCAACGCGGTCCGAAACGTCACGCGCGAATCCCATCTCGTGGGTAACGCAGATCATGGTCATCCCTTCTTCGGCGAGAAGTCGCATAGTGTCGAGGACTTCCCCGACAAGTTCGGGATCAAGCGCCGAGGTCGCCTCGTCGAAGAGCATATAGCTCGGCTCCATGGCCAGCGCCCGCGCGATCGCCAGCCTTTGCTGCTGGCCGCCGGAAAGCGCGCTTGGATAGCTGTTGAGCTTGTCGCCCAATCCGACATGCTCAAGCTGCTTCGCGGCGATGTCGCGGGATTCGGCTCTTGAGAGCTTCCGTACTATGCGAGGCGAAAGCGCGACGTTTTCAAGGGCGGTTAGATGCGGAAAGCTATTCCATTGCTGGAATACCATGCCGAGCTTCCGGCGAAGCCGGTTGATGTCGGTTCCCTTCGCATGAACGTCCTCGCCGTCGACGGTGATGGTTCCGGAGTCGATGGCCTCGAGGGCGTTGATGCAGTAGAGCAGGGTGGACTTGCCGGAGCCCGACGCGCCGACGATGCTCAGCACGACGCCCTTTTCGACAACGAGATTGATGCCTTTTAGCACGTGAAGATCTTTAAAGCGTTTATGCAGCTCGCTGACTTCGATCATTGCGACCACCTTTGCTCAAGCCGGTCGGCGAAGCGAGCGACGGGGAAGGAAAGCGCGAAGTAGAATGCGCCCGCGACCGCAAGAATCAGGAACGGCTCCTGCGTGCGCGTGATCAATATTTGGGATGCCTTTAGCAATTCGATATAGCCGAGGACGGAAACCAGCGCGCTGTCCTTCATGACGCCGAGCGCAACGCCGACCCACGCGGGAAATACCGTTCGCATGCCGATCGGCGCGACAACGTACATCATGTCCTGCCAGTATGTCATTCCCAGGCTGCGCGACGCGCGCCTGAGCGGCATGGCGACGGCTTCGATTCCGCCGCGGGCGACATTGGCCACGAGCGCGGCCGTGTAGATCGTGAGCACGGCGGCGCCGCAGGCGAACGGATCAAGCGATAGGCCGATGATCGGCGCGAAATTGTAGAAAAGAACCAGCTGAATTATGAGCGGAACGGATCGGAATACGTCCAGAACGGGAGCTAGCGTCAAGGAGCCGAATATCCGGCCCTCGTACAGCAGCCATCCGAATAGCACGCCCAGGACGGTGCCGGACGCGATCGAGATTCCGGAGATCAGGAGGGTGCGGGCAGCGGCCTCGCCGAGAAAAAGCAAGTCCAGGACCTTGAACCCCGTGAAGAAATTCAAAGATGATTCCATGCCGGCCTCCGCTCAGTAACGAAAGAGCCGAAAGGCGAGAAGGCGCGACGAACCTAGAATGAATTTGACGATCACGTAGTATATGACCGCCGTAACGGCAAAATACTCGAAAATCCGGAACGTTCGCGATGCGAAAAACTGAGTCTCGCCCGACAGTTCTCGGAAGCCCACGAGCATCCCGAGCGACGACATGAGCACGGCCCACACCATTTGATTGGTCATCGGATGGTAGACGAGTCGAAGCACCTGGGGGATGATGATGCGAATGTACGCCTGCGCCGCCGTCATGCCGAGGCTGCGCGCGGCCCGCATCTGGGTTTCCGGGATGGCCTGGAATCCGCCGCGGAAATTTTCGGCCAAATATCCGGCGTTGTTGAAAGTCAGTCCGCACAGGACGATGAGAAACGGCGACAGGTGGAGGCCGAAGGCGCCGAGCCCGAAACCGAAAAAAAATAGCTGGAAAAGCGCCGGCGTATTCCTCGCCAGCTCAATCCAGGACACGGCAACCCAGCGCAGAGGCGCGCTTCCGTGCATGCGCATGATGGCGAGAACGATGCCGCACGCCATGCCGATCAGCATTGAAAGAACGGCGACCTGAAGAGTTACAAATCCGGCCTCGACTAGATCCGGCAGGTCCCGGAATACGGGTCGCCAGTGAAAATTATAGTCCAAGTTCGCGAGATCGGATGTTTGTCCGCCCCGGCTTCAAGTCGCCGGGGCGGGTTTTAGCAGTGCGAGCCGTCAGTACATGACGCCGGGAATCCTCAGCGCAGGAGCTTCTCCGCCAACGAATCGGCTCCAAAGTTCCTGATAGCGGCCGGAGCGGACCTGATGGGTGATGAAGAGATTCAGGTAATTTAGCCAGGTTACGTCCTTGCGCGGGCCGACAACCGAAGTGTAGTCGGTTGTCCAGGGCATTCGCGGGCCGGCAATGACAGTGTCGTATTGCTCCACGATGGGCTTCACCGCCGTATTCGTGGTTATGCCGACGTCGGCCTTTCCCTGCGCTACGGCTAGAAAGACTTCATTCTCCGACTGGTAGCCTTGATATAAATCCTCCGTTCCCCATTCCTCGGCGTATTTCAGGAATTCTATTTCGGGGACGGTGCCTACCGCCGCCGCGACGCGAGCGCCCCGGAGATCTTCGAACGTTTCGATGCCGCTATCATTTCCCACGATGGCCTGCGCGTAGTAGATCGCGTAGGGAATCGTGAACCCGACGGTTTTGGCGCGTTCGAGCGTATCGGAGGTTCCGCCGAATACGACATCGGCTCTGTTGGTTACGATTACAGGAAGGCGCTCCGCCCAGGTCAGTGGAAGGATCTCGTAGTCGACATCCATGGCGGCCGCCAAATCCTTGCAGTATTCGACATCGAATCCGGCGGGCTCGTTGTTCTCGTCACGATAGCCGATTGGAGGGAAATCGAGGACGACTCCGCACCGCAGCAAGCCCTCATCGATGACATCGTCCAGCTTGTCCGCGTAGACCGGACCGGTCAACGCTGCGACCGCAAATCCGGCCGCGACGATCTTCTTTAACTTCATTTTCTCTTCCTGTATCCTAAATGACGAGAACATTCATAAAATATTGAACATGTGAAAGCAATTGGATTCTATTCGCTCGGCGGAAATTGATCGGCTTTGAATAATGAATCGGCTCGGCCGCGGGCCGGCGGGCAACCGAGTCGATGGCGGGACATGGAGGAGAACATCGTTGTCGGGGACACTCGAATTGATTCGCGAACGCATTTTGTCGGCGAAGGCGACGAGCGAGGACGATCTGCTGGAGCGCCTCGTTTCCGAGGCGGGCGTGCCGGAGGCCGTTAGGCTGAATGCATGCAAAGACGCAAAAGGCCTCGTCGAAGGAATTCGCGGCGCGTCGAAGCCGGGACTCGTGGAGGCGATGCTGGCGGAATACGGCCTCGGTACAACGGAGGGGATTGCCTTGCTGCGCCTTGCCGAGGCGCTCATGCGGGTTTCCGACGACGCGACCGCGGACGCGCTGATCGCCGACAAGCTGGTTTCCGCCGACTGGAGCAGCCATAGAGGACAATCGCCGTCCCGCGCCGTCAACGCATTTACGCTCGGCCTCGCCGCAGCGTCGGCTTGCCTGAAAGGCTCGTCGGAGCGCGGCTTCGCGGCGGGCGCGCGCAGGCTGTCGAAGCGCCTTTGCTCGCCCGTTGTCCGCATGGCGGCGCGCCGCTCGCTGAAACTGCTTGCCGGGCGTTTCGTGATGGGCGGCACGATTGGCGAAGCAATGGAGCTTTCAACTCCCGCCGAGAGGAACGGCTTCCACTACTCCTACGACATGCTGGGCGAGGCCGCGCTTAACGCCTCCGACGCTCAAGCGTTCTACGACGCCTACAAGGCCGCGATCGCGGCCCTGGCGCCGAAATGCGACAAGCCCGACTTTCGCGACAACCACGGCGTTTCCATCAAGCTATCCGCTTTGCACCCCCGCTATGAGCAAACTCAGAGAGGCCGGGTCCTGACCGAGCTTGTCGAGCGCGTATCGGTCCTGTCGAAAGTGGCGAAAGAAGCGAATATGGGCATCAATATCGATGCCGAGGAGGCGGACAGGCTCGAACTGTCTCTCGACGTTATGGAGGCGGTGCTTCGGGATCCGGAATTAAGCGGCTGGGACGGCTTCGGGATCGTCGTTCAGGCGTACGGCAAGGCGTGCCCCCATGTCATTGACTACCTCTACCATTTGGCCGAAGAGCTGGATCGCAAGATCATGGTACGCCTGGTGAAGGGCGCGTACTGGGATACGGAGATAAAGCGGGCTCAGGTCGAGGGCATCGAGGACTTCCCGGTCTATACTCGCAAGGCCGCTACGGATGTCTCGTATATTTGCTGCGCGAAAAAGCTCCTGGGAATGACCGACCGGATCTATCCGCAGTTTGCGGGGCACAACGCGCATACGGTGTCGTCAATACTCCGGCTCGCCGAAAGCGGGAGATCCTTCGAATTCCAGAGAATCCACGGCATGGGCGAAGCGCTCCATTCGATCATTCGCGAACGGGAGGGCGTAAGATGCAGGATATACGCGCCCGTAGGCGAGCATCGCGAACTGCTGCCATATCTGGCGCGCCGCATGCTCGAAAACGGAGCGAACAGCTCGTTCGTGAACCAGATAGCCGACTTGTCCGTGGGCGAAGGCGAGATTGCCGCCTGCCCGTTCGAGGCTTTGGCCGGGACCAGGGATAGCAATATTCGATTCGTCGTTCCGCCTTCCGAAATATTCGGGGCGGAGCGGCGAAATTCGAAGGGCTGGGATCTGCACAATCCGGGCCAGCTCGCCGACATCGAGAAAGCGCGCGCGCCGTATCGCGCCGCCGTGTGGGCCGCATCGCCGGAATCGCCTTCGGAAGCCGTGGCCGACATCGTGAATCCCGCGGATTCGTCGGAAATCGTCGGGACCGTTCGAGAACTGACGGCGCAGGACGCGGAACTCGCTTTGGAAGCCGCGCGCGACTGGTGCGGCGCAAGCGCCTACGACCGCGGGCGCGTTTTGATCCGCGCATCGGAACTTTACGAGGAGAGCGCCGAAGAATTCTTCGCGCTGCTGTGCCGCGAAGCGGGCAAGACGCTCGGCGATGCGACCGCGGAGCTTCGGGAAGCCGTCGATTTTTTGCGCTACTACGCGCTGGAAGGGCGAAAGCTTGGCGATCGGCCGCCTCTGGGCCTGGTTGCCTGCATTTCTCCGTGGAACTTTCCTTTCGCCATCTTTACCGGGCAGGTGGCCGGAGCGCTCGCGGCCGGAAACGGCGTCCTCGCGAAGCCGGCGCGGCAAACGCCGCTCGTCGCTCGGCGCGCGGTTGCATGCCTCCATGAAGCCGGCGTTCCGAAGGAGGTTCTGCAACTGCTCCCGGGACCGGGTTCCTCGCTTGGCGAAAAGCTTGTCTCCAGTCCGAAAATTGCCGGGGTCTGCTTCACCGGGTCGACGGAAACCGCGAGATCGATCGAGAGGGCGATGGCGAAATCGGCCGCCCCCGACGCGCCCCTAATCGCCGAAACCGGTGGCCTAAACGCTATGATCGTCGACAGCACCGCGCTTCCGGAGCAGGCGATCAAGGCGATTATCGTGTCCGCTTTCCAGTCCGCGGGCCAGCGGTGCTCGGCTCTGCGAATACTGTATCTGCAGGAAGATATCGCAGGCTCGTTTCTGAAAATGCTCTACGGCGCGATGGACGAGCTTCGCATCGACGACCCCTGGAATGTTTCGACCGATGTCGGCCCCCTGATCGATGCATCGGCCAAAGCGGGCGTGGAAGCGCACATCGAAGCGGCTCGTGCCGAAGGACGCGTGCTGAAGCAGTGCGCCGCGCCCGAAGGCGGCAACTTCATCGGACCCGCGGTTGTCAAGGTCCGGGGGATCGACGATCTGGCCGAGGAGATTTTCGGGCCGGTTCTGCATGTCGCTACTTTTCGGCCGAGCCAGTTCGAGACTGTTATCGAAGCCGTCAACGCAAGCGGATACGGACTGACCTTTGGAATGCACTCGCGAATCGACGAGCGGGTCGAGTGGGTTTCGAACCGACTGAAGGTCGGCAATATCTACGTCAATCGCAACCAGATCGGGGCCGTCGTGGGTTCGCAGCCGTTCGGCGGCGAGGGCTTGTCGGGAACAGGTCCCAAGGCGGGCGGCCCGGAATTTCTGCGAAGCCTAACTCGCGGCGTGTCGCGCTTCAATAAGCCTAGCGAAGGAACGGAAGTCGACCCGGCCGAGGTCCAGAGCCTCCTGGACCGCGTGGCGCACGGCGACCGCGAGGCGATAAAATCCGAAACAATGCGCGGTCCCACGGGCGAGACGAATGAATTGAAATTTTTCCCGCGCGGGACCGTGCTTTGCCTGGGGCCGGGGCCGGAGGATGCGGCTGCGCAGGCGGAGATGGCCGCGGACGCGGGATGCACCGCCGTACTGGTTGCGGACGGCGCCCGGGGCGCAAACGCTCTGCAGGGCAAGCTTCCGCTTTCCGCACTGGCTGAATTGAGGAATTTCGACATCGTTGCGCTTTGGAGCGACTACGAAGACTTGCGAAAGGCCAGACTCGCCCTCGCCGCTCGCGCAGGGCCGCTGATTCCCCTGGTTTCTTCGCAGGACTTGGCGGAACGGTGCGTCTGGGAGCGCCACACTTGCGTCGACACCACCGCCGCCGGCGGCAACGCGACTCTGTTCGCATCGGCCGCCTAGGGGAATTGCGCTCGAGAGGGTTGCGCGATTGCCGCGGCAGCCAACCTCGCGTTCGCTGCCAGCATTCGGATATCGCTAGACTTCCAGCCGATAGCCGCCGTTGGACGTCTTGATATGGCGCGTGTCTCTCGGGTTGGCTTCAATCTTTTGGCGCAGCCTGTAAATGTGCGTTTCCAGGGTGTGGGTGTGCACGTTCGGAGAATAGTTCCAGACTTGCCGGAGCAATTCGCCGCGGTCGACTGTCTCGCCCTTCGCCATGTACAGGAATTTCAGGATTTTGGCCTCTCTGGAAGTGATATGCTCGGATCTGCCCTCGCCGGACACTAGGCGCAATTGGCCGGGCAGAAACTCGTAGTCGCCTATTCTCAGGATTACGAATTCAGAGTTCATGTATTCTCGCAGATGCGCTACCAATTTGGCGCGGAGCTCCTGAAAGCCGAAGGGCTTGCGGACAAACTCGTTCGCTCCGGTGTTCAGCGCCCTTACGGCGTGCCGCTCTTCGGTCAGTTCGCTGGACATGATCAAGACCGGGATGTGAATGTCGAGCTCCCGCAATTTCTTTACGAAGTCCGTTCCGGTCATGCCGGGGAGGAGGTTGTCCACCAGCGCAATGTCGGGACGCCATCCTTTCAGCATGTCGAGCGCGCTTTCGGCATCCTGCGCGGCGCGAATGCAGGAAACCCTAAATTCACCCAATCCTCTGTCGCGCTCAGCGAGTTCACGAGTCAAGCTCTCTAATAAATCGGCATCGTCTTCTATCAATAGGACCCGAATGGGGATTCCTCTGGCCATGCTCGCCTCCTGTCTTGTCGATAGACTCGAAATTAAGTGGACGCGAGCCGGCGCATCAACTCGAGTCACTGAATTTTGACGCAGCTGCCGTTCCGAAGCGCGACGCGCTGCCGGTTTATCCATGCATAACGCGGCCCGGCGAGGATTGCAGGAGCTGCAGCATACGGCAACGGGCGGCGAGCCGAACGCCGATTCTTGCTCGCTCCAGGCATTTGCGACCAAATTGGTCGGCTAGATCCCGGACGGAGCTATCCGCCATGCAATTTCCGGAGCCGGGCGAATTCGCATCGGCTAACGATGACCCGGCCGGCATTCACGCCGGTCTGCGCATGGCGACCCTGCGATAAATGCGGAACCCTTCCAGCAGTGCGAGCGGTAGGAAATGCACGATGGCCCCGCCTGCCGCATTGCTTGCGAAGACCCAGTGCAGGACCGTCGCGACGGCGGCGACATATACGGCTCTGTGAAGGACTTTCCATTTAGGGCCAAGCATCCGGACCGAAAAATCGTTCGAAGTAATCGCAAGGGGAATGAATACGAAGAGCGCCAGCCAGCCCGTCCAGATTCCGAATTGCAGAGCTTCGCCGAGCACTGCGGAAAGGCTGCCGGTATCGACGAGATAGACCATCAGGTGAAATGCCGCGTAGCAGAACGCCGCAACGCCGAAATACCGCCTGCGCCTAAGCATCCATCGCCAAAAGGCGGACCTTGGCATAAGCATCTTCAAGGGCGTGATGGCGAGCGAGACAATGAGGAATCTGGCCGAGAATTCGCCGGACTCGTGGATCAGATGCTCGTAGGCGTTTCCTCCTCCCGATGCCGACTCGGCGGCGGCCAGTTCGATTAGCATCGGAAGCGACGGAAGCGCTAGCAGCGCCCAAATGAAGTACCGCGAGTTTAGAATCGTTAGAATGGCGTGGCGCATGGCGAACCTCCCCCGAATAATTGCTAAACGATTGCCGCGGCCGTTTCCGTCGCGCGAAGGCCGGACTTCTCGACATTCGGAGCCGTCAGCGAGCGCCTGCGTCGTTATCGCCCGCAAACCGCCGCCCGCGCGAACCCGGCGGCTTCGACGGACTCAATCGCCGGAACTCGAAATCTTTCGGAAAGGCAACGCTCCGACCGCAGGCCGGCCGGCTGCGACAGTCGCCTGCTTCGATGCAAAAAATTGCTTGCGACAGTTGACAGCTGCGCTGCTTTTACCAATAGTAGGGACGGGGAACAGGCCGGTGCCATGCACGATCTCTCTAATGTAACGCGAAACGACCAGTATCGAGCTTTAGGCCTAAGCACCTTTTCATTTACGGTTTGCTTTGCGGTTTGGACGATTTTTTCGATCATCGGCGTCAAGATCCAGCAGGACCTGGGGCTCTCGGAGACCGAATTCGGCATTCTGGTCGCGACTCCGGTTCTTACGGGTTCCGTCAGCCGCATATTTCTGGGCGTGTGGACGGAGCAGTTCGGCGGTCGCCTCGTTTACACTCTCCAGATGCTGACCACGGCGGTCGCCTGCTGGCTGCTTTCTTCCGTCCAGTCGTACGAAGTGTTCCTGATCGCCGCGCTCGGCGTAGGCTTGGCCGGCGGGTCGTTCATTGTAGGCGTCGCCTACACGTCGCAGTGGTTTGAACAGGAGCGCCAAGGAACCGCGCTCGGCATATTCGGCGCGGGCAACGTCGGCGCCGCGATCACAAATTTTTTCGCGCCATTCCTAATGCTGGCATTCGGCTGGGAACAGACGGCGCAGATTTACGCGGCGATTCTGGCGCTTAACGCCATAGCCTTTTATGCATTGGCGAAACCGGATCCTAGCCAGGTTCAGCGCGGGCGCACGGGGCGCAGGCCCGTATCGACTGCCGAGCAGCTCGCGCCGCTCAGGAACATGCAGGTCTGGCGATTCGCCACCTACTATTTCTTTGTATTCGGCGGCTTCGTCGCACTCGCTTCCTATCTGCCGCGATTCTATGTCGGCGCCTACGACCTTCCGCTGGCCACGGCCGGCATGCTGGCGGCGGCCTATTCCATGCCCGGTTCGATTTTTCGCGCGCTCGGCGGCTGGATGTCCGATAGATGGGGCGCCCGCTTCGTCATGTATCTAACATTTCTCGTTTCGCTGGCTTGCCTGTTCGCGATGAGCTATCCGAATACGCGATACGTTGTTCAGGGCATCGACGAGCCTGTAGAATTCACGTTCGGAGTCGGCTTGGAGGCATTCGCCGTCCTAACCGTCGTTCTCGGATTCGTTATGTCGCTCGGCAAGGCGGCAGTCTACAAGCATATTCCGGTATATTATCCTTATCACGTCGGGTCGGTCGGCGGTCTAGTAGGCATGATCGGCGGACTGGGCGGATTTGTGCTTCCGATCGCATTCGGGATCCTCAACGACTGGCTAGGTGTCTGGACCAGTTCCTTCATGCTCCTGTTTGCGATCGTGCTGGTCAGCACGGTTTGGATGCACGTGGCGATCCGATTGATGGAACGTCGCCGACATCCCGCGCTCGCGGAGGAAAGATTCCTCAGCGATGTACCGGACGAGCCGCAGCCGCCGCCTAAAAGATAATTAGTCTCGTCCTCTTGGACCGGTAGTAGATTGAATTAGGGAATTCGGATGGCAAAAAACCTCGAGACTTGGAATCCCGAAGACGAACGATTTTGGATGTCCGACGGCAAGCGCATAGCAACGCGCAACCTCTGGATATCGATCCCCTGCCTTTTGGCCGGCTTCGCCGTGTGGCTGTACTGGGGCATCATTACGGTGCAGATGATCAATTTGAAGTTTCCCTTTACGCAAGCGGAGCTATTCACTCTTGCCGCGATAGCGGGGCTGAGCGGGGCGACTCTGCGGATTCCGTCGTCGTTCTTCATTCGCATCGCGGGCGGGCGCAACACGATCGCGTTCACGACGGCCCTGCTGATTATTCCGGCGGCGGGGACCGGATACCTTTTGCAGAATCCCGACACGCCGCTTTGGCAGTTCCAGGCCATGGCGCTGCTTTCGGGTTTCGGAGGCGGGAATTTCGCCTCGTCGATGTCGAACATATCCTTTTTCTTTCCGAAGCGAGTGCAGGGCTATTCGCTCGGCATGAACGCAGGCCTGGGCAATTTCGGCGTTACCACGATGCAGATAGTTGTGCCGCTGGTTATGACGGTCGGACTTTTCGGCGGCTCGGCGCTGGTTCTCGCCTTCACTTCGGGAACGCTGATCGGGAAGATTCCGGCCGGAACCGAGACGTATATCCACAATGCCGGCTACGTGTGGGTCGTCATACTCGTACCGCTGGCGATCGCCGCCTGGCTCGGAATGAACAACATAACCGCCGAGCACGTCACGCCCGGGCTGGGTTCGGCGCCTGCGGCGTTCGGCAAGATACTGGGCATGCTGATGATCGGTCTCATCGCGGCGGCCGGCGGGCTCTGGCTGCTGCTGCCGGCCGATGCGGGCGGTTCCGGCCTCGAGCTTAGCAAGTGGATCGTCCTTCCCCTCGTCATAGCCGCGACCGTATACGCCCTGCGGCTTTTCCCCGGCCCGGTCCGGAAAAGCCTCATCCGGCAATATTCGATCTTCGGGAACAAGCACACCTGGGCGATGACGGTCATCTATACGATGACCTTCGGATCATTCATCGGCTTCTCCGCCGCCTTCGGCCTCGCGATCAAGGTCGTATTCGGATTCCAGCATATCGAAGTCGACGGCGTGATGACGCACGATACTCTGAACCCGAACGGTCCGAGCGCGCTGATGTACGCCTGGACCGGTCCTTTCATAGGAGCGCTAATCCGCCCCCTGGGCGGCATGATCTCTGACCGTTTCGGAGGGGCGCTTGTTACCCAGATCATTTCCCTCGTGATGATCGCCTGCGCTCTGGGCGCCGCGTATTTCCTGACCGCGGCGTACGCCTCGCAGACGCCGGAAGACTTCTTCCCGCCGTTTCTGATCCTCTTTCTGATCCTGTTCGCCGCGACCGGGATCGGCAACGGATCCACATTCCGCACGATAGCCGTCGTTTTCGACAAAGTGCAGGCCGGCCCCGTGCTCGGCTGGACTTCGGCCGTGGCCGCCTACGGAGCCTTCATAATTCCCCAGGTGTTCGGGGAGCAGATCAAGGCCACGACCCCCGAGCACGCGCTATACGGATTCGCGGCATTCTACGCGGTTTGCGTTTGCATCAACTGGTGGTTCTATCTGCGCAAGAACGCGTACGTGAAAAACCCTTGAGGAGGAACCGATGAGCCATTTCCTGGACAAGCTGGCATTTTTCGGAAAGCCGGCCGATACGTTTTCCGAAGGGCACGGGATCGTTACGACCGAGAATCGCGACTGGGAAGATTCCTACCGGGCGCGCTGGCAGCACGACAAGGTCGTGCGCTCGACGCACGGCGTCAACTGCACGGGCTCCTGCAGCTGGAAGATCTACGTAAAGGGCGGGATCATCACTTGGGAGACTCAGCAGACCGACTATCCGAGGACTCGCCCCGATCTGCCCAATCACGAACCGCGCGGCTGTTCCCGAGGCGCAAGCTTTTCATGGTACATCTACAGCGCCAGCCGGCTGAAGTATCCGCTTGTCCGAAGCAAGCTCGTGCGGCACTGGCGCAAGGCGCGCGAGACTTTGTCTCCCGTCGAGGCATGGTCTTCGATCGTCGAGGATTCGTCCAAGCGAAGCGACTACCAGCGCGTTCGCGGGCTGGGCGGCTTCGTGCGGTCCGACTGGAACGAGGTCAACGAGATCATAGCCGCGGCCAACGTCCATACGATTAAAAAGCACGGGCCGGATCGAATCCTGGGCTTTTCGCCGATTCCCGCCATGTCGATGGTGTCCTACGCGGCGGGCACGCGCTATCTTTCGCTCATCGGCGGCGTGTGCATGAGCTTCTACGACTGGTATTGCGACTTGCCGCCCTCGAGCCCGCAAACGTGGGGCGAGCAGACGGACGTGCCCGAAAGCGCGGACTGGTACAACTCGAACTTCCTTTTGATGTGGGGGTCGAACGTGCCGCAGACGCGAACGCCCGACGCTCATTTCATGACCGAGGCGCGCTACAAGGGCACGACGACGGTAACGGTTTCGCCCGACTACAGCGAAGCGTCCAAGTTCGCCGACATCTGGCTAAGTCCCAAGCAAGGCACGGATGCCGCTCTCGCGCTGGCGATGGGCCATGTGATTCTGAAGGAATGGCATCTTGCGGGCAGAAGCGCGTACTTCGAGGACTACTGCCGCCGCTATACCGACATGCCGCTCCTGGTTTCGCTTCGGAAAACCGACGGCGGGTACGTGCCCGACCGCATGCTGCGCGCCTCGGACCTTCCCGGAGCGCTCGATCAAACCAACAACCCGGAGTGGAAGACCGTCGCCTTCGACGAATTGAGCGGCGACGCGCCGGTATGCCCGGCCGGATCCATAGGATTCCGCTGGGGCGAGGCCGGCAAGTGGAATATCGAAGAAAAGAGCGGCGGCGGCGACGAAACCCGGATTCGCCTGAGCCTTATCGACATTCGCGACGATGTCGTCTCGGTCGGCTTCCCGTATTTCGGAAAAACCAGCCACGAGTATTTCGCTGGTACGGATCATGACGAAGTCCTCTGGCGCAACGTTCCGGTCAAGATGCTCCAGTCGAATGACGGCGCAACGGCGGTCGCCACGGTCTACGACCTTCTCGTAGCCAATTACGGGCTGGACCGCGGGCTGGGCGGCGGCAACGTATCGGCGTCGTACGACGACGATACGCCCTACACCCCGGCCTGGCAGGAACGCATTACCGGCGTGCCCCGCGACAAGGCGATCGCGGTTGCGCGTCAGTTCGCGGACACCGCCCACAAGACGGAAGGCCGTTCCATGGCGATCGTCGGGGCCGGCCTCAATCACTGGTACCACACGGACATGATCTATCGCGGCATCATCAACATGCTGGTCATGTGCGGCTGCGTGGGAAAATCCGGCGGCGGGTGGTCCCATTATGTCGGGCAGGAGAAGCTGCGGCCGCAGACCGGCTGGCTTCCGCTTGCCTTCGCGCTCGACTGGCACCGACCGCCGCGGCAGATGAACAGCACGTCCTTCTGGTACAGCCACACCGACCAATGGAGATACGAAAAGCTGGCGGCGAACGAGAGCGTTTCGCCGCTGGCTCCCGAAGGCGACTGGGAGCGGCTGAGCCTGATCGACTACAACGTGCGCGCGGAGCGCATGGGATGGCTTCCCTCGGCGCCTCAGCTCGCTACGAATCCGCTGGAATTCGCGAGATCCGCGGGCGACGGGAATCCGGTCGATTTGGCTGTCGCCGCGCTAAGGGACGGCTCGCTGCAGCTGTCGTGCGAAGATCCCGACAATCCGAAAAACTGGCCGCGCAACCTTTTTGTCTGGCGATCGAATCTCCTGGGCGCGAGCGCGAAGGGCCACGAGTATTTCCTCAAGCACCTTCTCGGGACGCAGAACGGCGTGCAGGGCAAGGATCTCGGCGAAGCGGGCGGCGCGAAACCTCGCGAAGCGAAGTGGCGCGACCCTGCGCCGGAAGGAAAGCTCGATCTTCTAGTAACGCTCGACTTCCGCATGTCGACCACGTGCCTCTATTCGGACATCGTGCTGCCTACGGCGACCTGGTACGAAAAGAACGACCTCAACACGACGGACATGCACCCCTTCATCCACCCGCTGTCCGCCGCGATCGACCCGGTCTGGGAATCCCGCAGCGACTGGGAGATTTTCAAGGGTGTCGCGAAAAAGTTTTCGGAGATGTCCGAGGGCGCGCTCGGCGTCGAGCGCGATCTCGTTCTGACCCCGATACTTCACGATACCCCGGCCGAGCTGGCGCAGGCGACCGAAGTCAAGGACTGGAAGAGGGGGCAATGCGAGCCCGTGCTCGGCAGGACGATGCCGAATATGACCGTGGTCGAGCGCGACTATCCCAGCACCTACAAGAAATTCACGGCTCTCGGCCCTCTGCTGTCGAAATTGGGCAACGGCGGCAAGGGGATCTCGTGGGACACGCGCGAGGAGGTCGAGTTTCTCGGGAGGCTAAACGGCAAGGTTCGCGAGGACGGAGTGTCGCAAGGGCTGCCGCGGATCGAAACCGATATCGACGCGACCGAAGTCGTGCTCGCGCTTGCTCCGGAAACGAACGGCCGCGTCGCCGCAAAGGCGTGGTCGGCGCTGAGCGCCGTGACGGGTCGCCGGCACGAGCATTTGGCGGCGGCGCGCGAAGAGGACAAGCTGCGCTTCCGAGATCTCCAGGCGCAGCCCCGCAAGATTATCTCGTCGCCGACGTGGTCGGGGGTAGAGTCCGAGAATGTCGCCTACTCGGCCGGATATACCAACGTGCACGAGCTAATTCCCTGGCGTACGCTCAGCGGCCGCCAGCAGCTCTACCAGGACCATCTCTGGATGCGCGTATTCGGCGAGCAGCTTTGCGTCTACAAGCCGCCCGTGGATACCGGGACGATCAAGCCGCTATTCGGCGAAGCGAGCGGCGGAAGCCCGCAGGTCGTTCTGAACTTCATCACGCCACATCAGAAGTGGGGCATCCACAGCACCTTCTCGGATAATTTGCTGATGCTGACTCTGTCTCGCGGCGGAGCGATCATCTGGGTCAGCGAAACCGACGCCGGGAGGATCGGCTTGGCCGACAACGACTGGGTCGAAGCCTTCAATTTGAACGGCGCGCTCGTGGCGCGGGCCGTGGTCAGCCAGCGGATTCCCGAGGGCATGACCATGATGTACCACGCTCAGGAGAAGATCGTGAACATTCCGGGCAGCGAAGTAACCGGAAAGCGCGGCGGGCTTCACAATTCCGTTACGAGAACGACGGTCAAGCCGACGCACATGATTGGCGGCTACGCGCAGCTGTCGTACGGCTTCAACTACTACGGAACGATCGGGTCGAATCGCGACGAATTCGTAATCGTCCGCAAATTGCGGAATTTGGATTGGCTGGAAGGCCCCATGAGGACCTTTGAATCGGAGGCGGCAAAATGAAGATTCGCGCGCAGATCGGCAAAGTTCTCAACCTGGACAAATGCATCGGCTGCCACACCTGCTCCGTCACGTGCAAGAACGTGTGGACGAGCCGCGAGGGCATGGAATACGCATGGTTCAACAATGTCGAGACGAAGCCGGGCATCGGCTATCCCAAGGAATGGGAGAACCAGGAAATTTGGAACGGCGGCTGGGTGCGCAAGAAAAACGGGCGCATCGTCCCGAAAATGGGCGGCAAGCTGAGGATTTTGGCAAAAATATTCGCCAACCCGGACATGCCTCAGATCGACGACTACTACGAGCCTTTCACCTTCGACTACGAGCATCTTCAGACGGCGCCGGAGTCGCGGGCCGTTCCGACGGCGCGCGCCCGTTCGCTGATTAGCGGCGAGCGCATGGAGAAGATCGAATGGGGACCCAACTGGGAGGAGATTCTTGGCGGCGAATTCTCCGCGCGCAGCAAGGATGTCAATTTCGAGGATGTAGAAAAGGAGATCTACGGCCAGTTCGAGAACACCTTCATGATGTATTTGCCGCGCCTGTGCGAGCACTGCCTGAATCCTAGCTGCGTGGCGGCATGCCCTTCGGGCGCGATTTACAAGCGGGAGGAGGACGGCATCGTCTTGATCGACCAGGACAAGTGCCGGGGCTGGCGCATGTGCGTTTCGGCGTGCCCCTACAAGAAGATATACTACAACTGGCGCACCGGGAAATCCGAGAAGTGCATTTTTTGCTACCCGCGGATCGAAGCCGGGCAGCCGACGGTCTGTTCGGAGACCTGCGTCGGGCGCATCCGCTATCTCGGCGTGCTGCTGTACGACGCCGACCGTATCGAAGAAGCGGCCTCGGCGGCGGATCCCAAGGATCTATATCAGGCTCAGCTGGACATATTTCTCGATCCGTTCGATCCGTCGGTCGCCCGGCAGGCGCTGAAGGACGGCGTGCCGCAGGCATGGATCGACGCGGCGAAGCTGTCGCCGGTCTACCGCATGGCCATGGATTGGAAGGTGGCGTTTCCTCTGCATCCGGAATACCGAACCTTGCCGATGGTATGGTACGTGCCGCCGCTGTCTCCCATCCAGTCGGCCGCGGAGGCCGGTTCGCTGGGCCAAAACGGAATAATTCCCGACGTGTCGCAGCTGCGCATTCCGATGAAGTACCTGGCGAACATGCTGACCGCCGGGGACGAGGCGCCGGTCAAGCGCGGGCTCGAGCGAATGCTGGCGATGCGAATCTACATGCGCGCCAAGCATGTCGACGGGCGGAAGGATTTGCGGGCGCTTGAACAGGTCGGGATGACGGAAGCCGAAATGGAGGACATGTACCGCACGATGGCGATCGCGAACTACGAGGATCGCTTCGTCATTCCGACCACGCATCGCGAATATGCGGAAGAGGCTTTCGACCTTCGCGGCGAGTGCGGATTCAGCTTCGGCAACGGCTGCAGCGGCGGCGGCGGCAAGCTGGACCTGTTCAGCCAGGACGTGCGAGTGGGGCCGACCGCAGGGGGACGCTCCGGCAAACCGGTCTCGGAAAGATGAAAATCTACAGGGCCCTGGGCGCCCTGCTGCAGTATCCGACATTCGAACTGGCTGCGGCAGCGAACGAGATTACGGCCGTGGTCGAAGCCGAACCCCGGATTTCGAAACCCGCCAGGTCCGAAGTCGCCCGGCTCGTCGCGAGGCTGGCGGGCCAGGACCTGCTGGAAGCGCAGGAGGCCTACGTCGAGCTGTTCGACAGGTCGCGCAGCCTTTCGCTGCATCTCTTCGAGCACATCCACGGCGAATCCCGCGACCGAGGTCAGGCGATGGTCAACCTCGCGGCGCACTACGAGTCGCGCGGCTACTGCATCAGCGCCAACGAATTGCCGGATTTTCTGCCGCTGTTTCTGGAATTCCTGTCGCTTGTCGAGCCGACGGAGGCCGGCGAACTGCTTTCGGACGTCGCCCACATACTGGAGGCGATCCGCATGCGGCTGGAACGGCGCGGCAGCCTCTACGCCGGGGTTTTCCAGGCGCTGCGCGATCTCGCGGCGCGAAAGCCCGACAGGTCCCTGGTCGAGGGCCTTTTGCGGAACGACAGGTCGCCCGAAGCGGAGGCGGCGGAATTGGACAAGGAGTGGGAGGAGGCGCCGGCATTCGGAAGCCCGGCTGATGGCGGCTGCTCCGCGGCCCGGGAAACGCTCCTCCGCATGGCGGAGCTTTCCGGCGGTGCCCGCCCGGGCGGACATGAGGGAGCATGATCATGCAAGAATGGCTTCATATCCTCGCATTCGGCTACTATCCCTATCTTGCGGCGACAGTTTTCCTGGTCGGCAGCCTGATACGATTCGATCGCGAGCAATACACATGGCGGAGCGGCTCCAGCCAGCTTCTGAGGCGGCGCCAGCTGATGGCGGGCAGCGTTCTCTTCCATGTCGGCATTCTTTGCCTTTTCCTCGGGCACTTCGTCGGCTTGCTGACGCCGAAGGAGATCTACCATGCGGTGGGCTTGAGCTCCGGGACCAAGCAGGTGCTGGCGGTCGTCGCGGGCGGGATCTTCGGAATCGCGTGCTTCATCGGCCTGAGCATGCTGCTCCACCGGAGGCTTTTCGACCCGCGCATCCGCAAAACCTCCAGCGCGATGGATATCGCGATTCTCGCTATTCTTTGGCTGCAGCTTGTACTCGGCCTGGCGACGACCCCGTTCTCGTGGGAGCATCGCGAACACGGCGAAGTCATGGTCTCGCTTTCCCTTTGGGCGCAGAAAATCGTCACGTTCCAGGCCGACGCGGCAGCCTACGCGCTCGACGTGCACTGGATCTACAAGGCGCACATCATTCTCGGCGTTACCATCTTCCTGATTTTCCCGTTCAGCCGCCTAGTTCACATTTGGAGCGCGCCGGTAGGCTATCTTGGACGGCGCGGCTACCAGATCGTGCGCGCGCGAAGCTGACCCGGCGCGCCGCTTTCCGATCATGCCCGAGATTCGCATCAACGGCCGAGGCATCGACGAAGACGACATCCTGCGCGAAATGCAGTATCACCCGGCCGAATCGGCCGCCGCCGCCCGCGAATCCGCCGCTCGCTGGCTGGTGATCCGCGCTCTGCTGCTGGACCGCGCCCGCGCCATCGGCATCGACGCCGCCGATGAAGCGGCGGCTGTCGAGGCGGTAATCGAAAGAGAGGTCGACATTCCCGATCCGACCGAGGCCGAATGCCGCCGCTACTACGACGGCAACCGGTCCCGCTTTCGCAGTTCGGATCTGGTGGAGGCCGCCCATATACTCCTCGCCTCGGCTCCGGACGACAAGCCGCGACGGGAAGGCGCGGAAGCCCGGGCGCGAACGCTCATTGAATCGCTGCAGGCCGCGCCGGAGCGATTCGGCGAATTCGCCCGCGCGGAATCGGACTGCGACTCGAAGCGGAACGACGGACGCCTCGGGCAGCTGTCGCGCGGCGACTCCGTTCCGGAGATGGACACCTTTCTGTTCAACCTCGAAGAAGGGCAGCTTTCGCCGATTCCGGTCAAGACACGATACGGCATTCATGTCGTTCGCGTGGACAAGCGCGTGCCGGGACGGGAACTGCCCTACGAGGCCGTGGCCGAAAGAGTGTCCGGCTATCTGAAGGAAGCCTCCTGGCGGCGAGCATTCAGGCAATATGTTCAGCTCCTCGCCGGGAGCGCCGACATTTCCGGATTCGACATCGCATCCGCCGATTCGCCGCTCGTTCAATAGTTCGAACCATGGCGGGCGCCGGGCGGCCGTTCGTAATTTCGGGTAGTGTCTCAGTTTGAAATTCGCTTGCAATAGGTCTTTAGCCGGCTTGGTTTCTCAGCCCGCGCATCGATCAGGCTAGCGATCCATTCTATATCGTACAAAGTATCAGAAACACCGGCTTCCATTTCAGGAGTGACCTTCAATGTCTGGTGGATGCGAACGAAGTTGTAATGCGCGAAATGCAGGCTGAGCATGTGAATGTGGTTCTCAATCTTCTTTGAGAATGCATTGGTCAACCGCGTGAACCGATGCATACCCATGCGCATTGTCAGATTGTGACGCTCGACGTGTGACGTGCTGATGTCGCGATCTTTGGGTTTTCCTTCGATCTTGCGCGTCCGGATCCCGGCGCACTCGGCTGGTGAGTATTTGCGCTCATGAGCTCCGATCGTCGTTTTCATTACCGTGCAGCTTGATCAATTGCGCGTAGTCGATGACGCCGCCAAAGGCACCTTCGACCGCTTCCAGATATGCCTTGTGGCCGTCCGTGGCCAACTGGACGCGATGGCCAAGACGGGATCTCAGACCGTCCATGAACTCGATTGCGGTTGCGCCGGACCGGTCGCCAACACTCCCATGACAGGATCATCTTGCTGTCGCTGTTCAGAGCCGTCCACGTCCACACGTTACCGGCATCCGCCAGTTTCTTGCGCTGCGCTGTCTTTTCCTTGGCATAGGCAAACGACCAGATTTCGTCGCGTTGAACACGCCTGGCGTGGACGCCCCTAACGATCTCGTCGTGATACTCGGCGCAAGCCTCTCCGGCCTCGACCAGCAACTTGGAAACCGTGTTGATAGAAACCCCAGCCGTCCGGGAAATAGAACGCATCGACATGCCCTCTACGAGCATGTTCAGGATCATTACGCGCTTGGCAGTAGGTAACTTGTTCATGCCCTTAATTTAAGGGCTGAAGGGTGCGGCTCAAATTTCTTGAAAATCTTGCCGTCCGGTATTGCCGATGCCGGTTGCCTACCAAATTCCGTAATCAAGCTGCCGCTCGCCACTAAAAAAAATGTTCGGGTTTCGGTTGTTCAGCTTGCGGCGTCGAAACGCCATTTCGTCGACTGCAAGAAATTTGAGCCGCACGCAGGGCTGAATACCTACTTGTCAAGCATTATGTTCATTTTGATTCCAGCCATGGGGTTTAGGTCCCGAAATTCCATAAGGGAATGGAATTTCTTCATTGTTCTGGGGTGTGTCAAGCAAACCATCCAAGATATCAAGAATTCTCATTTCCGAAGCCTTTTCCTTTGCCCCTTCAATGATTTTTTCATGCCTGTTAACATTCTCTTCTCCTTTCGTTTGAGCCATCATAGGACCCTCCTTATGCCGAGTCTTGAATGGATGTAGCCACGTGTGGATGAAAAAAAATCCACTGCTAGGCCATGGTAGTTTTTTATTTTGATGCTCAGATTAGGATCACTGCCAAAGTCATCAATTAACAGCTTTATCTCACTCCCCCTTAAATCTCTCATGGAAATTCCCCTGCCATGCGAATGCCATTTCGCAGCATTCCCAAGTGTTTTTGCAATGACTGTTGCCCTTTCTTTCTTCATTTTTGCCGTGACTTTTCGCCCTGTAGACTTTGTGACTTTCCAGTCTTTGAATTTGTATTTCGGTAGCCACTCAGAAATCAGGGTAATTCCATGTTCGATTCCTTGCTCAATGTGAAACAACAATGCTGGGTCAAATCGTTTGACCAAGTAAGCCAACTCAGCCCTGCACTTTGACAAGTCGTCGCTTTCATTTATCGTTAGTGTGATTTCTTTGTACTTGGCCAAGTAACCGTAACCAGGAACACTATTACCGTCACTTTCACGATATTGTGGATCAATTGGCCCCAAAACAGAATAGTAGTCCATGAGGATTTTGTCGCCGGAAAGCGCAAGAACCGTACCAGCAGAGTAGGCATAATTTGGGATGACAAAAGAGACATGCCTATAATACGCACGCATAACGGCGACAAGTCGTTCGACTGTTTCCATGATTCCGCCCATTGTTTCCAAAATCACTATCAACTCGTCCTTTTTTCTTTTTCTTCCCCTTTTCATCTCCTCGGTCACGACCCGAAACTCATCATCCAAGGGTGGATATAACGCACACTTGATAAAGACGACATCGCCCTTCATTTCCTTGGCAAGGTCTCTATTCAGCTGCAGTAAGAAACTGTTACTCAGCTGGCTGACGTTTATTGCTTCCAACGTTTCTCAGCCGCCAGTTTACCAATTGCGCGGCGCTCCTCGTTCGTCGTTGCCAATTCGCGTGCCTTCGCCCCTGCCAAACCACCTTTGCGTTTAGCAGGTTGCCTGTAGCCAGAATCCTCTATTTCACCTGTTGCGATTCGCGCAACACTAACTGCACACCCGATCACATCGGCCGGTCGCCGTTCTCCGTTCGGTCCTTTGGGCATGGATCCGGAGCGTGCCGAATCTATGTGCAGCGCCTCCCTGATTGGTGCGGCGTATTTCATGGATACCCTCCGGTAGGTGTTCGCGGTGTTGACGGTAAGTTATACCTAACACCCGATTCGCAGTTTTGCAAACTTTGGCCGTTCAGGTAAAATTTCAAACTGAGACACTACCCAATTTCGACACTCGCGCAGCTGAGCGGCGAGTCGCGGAAACTCTCGCCGGCGTTATTGCGATCGCTTGCGCATCGCTCGGTTGAATACTAGAGGATACGGCGATCAATTGGCGGCTTTGCGCGAAAGCCGACGGCCCGACCGATCCCGAACCGGCTGCGGAATGCGAAATGAATCTTGCTCCTGAATTCAGCGAACAGGTCGCGCGCGCGAAGTTCGACTTGCGCATGGGCTTGCCGGTCGTGATTCGGAGAGATGAATCCGTCGTGGCGCTGGCATTGGAAGCAGCTTCGCCCGAGCGGCTCCGATGGTTCCTCGAATGCGGGAAGCCGCTGACAATCGCCGTTACCGAAAGGCGCGCGGAAACTTTGAAAGCGAGAGTCTATGACGGCGACATCGCAAGGATACGGGTGCCGGGCGACGCGACCCCGCGATGGCTGCAGGCGGTTGCCGATCCGTCCCTCGATCTGCAGAATCCGTTGAAAGGACCCTTCCGGACGGAGCGCGGCGGCGATGCCGCAACCCATAGGGCGGCGGTGGAGCTTGCGCGGCGCGCCAGGCTTCTGCCCGCTGTATTGACCGCCGGGATTTCCGAGCCGTCGAGCTTCGCATCCTCTCGCGGGCTGCTTTGCCTCGACCTGCCGGCAATTTCAAGGCTGACGCGCCTAGGCTCGGTCAGGCAGATTACAAGCGCGATTTTGCCCTTGAATGCGGCGTCGAATGCGCGAATTCGCGTATTCAGGCCCGACGAAGGCTCCGAAGAGCACTGCGCGGTCGAAATCGGGGAGCCGCCGCGCTCCGAGCCGGTGCTGGCGAGAATTCATTCAGCGTGCTTTACCGGCGACGCGCTGGGCTCCCTGAAGTGCGACTGCGGGCATCAATTGAATACCGCGCTGGCAAGAATAAGCGCCGAAGGGAAAGGCGTGCTGCTCTATCTCAATCAGGAGGGCCGGGGGATCGGCCTGTCCAACAAGATCAGGGCGTATTCGCTGCAGGACCAGGGGTTCGACACCGTCGACGCCAACCATAGGCTTGGCTTTGAAGACGACGAGCGCGACTTCCGCCTCGGGTCCGAAATCCTCGGAAAGCTGGGATTCAAGTCGGTGCGCCTGATGACCAACAACCCCGCGAAGGCGGAGATGATGGGCGCATTCGGAATCGAAGTCGCCGAAATGATACCGATCAAGGCTCCCGAGAACCCCTACAATGCCGACTATCTCGCCGTGAAGGCCCGCAGAAGCGGTCATGTTCTTTGAAATCCGGCAATTCCATTCTTATCGTTGCGCCGACGGGAGCTCGGTTGCTGGGCAGGAAGTTTCCATGCTCGATCGGGCGTGGGGGCATTCGATTCGACAAGCGGGAAGGCGACGGGGCCACGCCCGCCGGCGAGTTTTCGCTTTCCGGCGCGCTGTACCGCCCCGACAGGTTGCCGAGGACGATTCTGCCTCCCTGCGCGCAGCCGATCGGGCTTGACTGGATTTGGTCCGATGCTCCGGACGACCCGCGGTACAACAGCTTGATCCGCAGAGGATTCGGCCATCCGTTCAGCCACGAGCGCATGCGCCGCGCCGACCGCCAGTACGACCTCGTCGTGCCTGTCGGCTACAATTCCCGCCGCCAGCCCGGACGAGGATCGGCGATTCTGCTTCATGTTTGGAGGAAGCCCCGGCATCCGACGGCGGGGTGCGTGGCCTTCGCGCTTCCCGACCTCGTCTGGATCGCGAACAGAATCGGCTCCGGGGGGCGCATTAGAATAACGCCGGTCTGAACGGGGCCGCGGGGATTTCCGGCTAGGCGCCCCGCTCTCCGAAAATCGAGGTGCCGATTCGCACGTGAGTGGCGCCGAGCCTGACGGCGGTCTCGAAATCGCCGCTCATTCCCATGCTCAAATACTTCAGGCCGTTTCGCTTCGCGATCGCGGCAAGCAGTCCGAAGTGAAGCGCAGGCTCCTCGTCCAGGGGCGGGATGCACATCAGCCCGTTCAGAGGCAAATCGAGGGAGCGGAGTTCCTCGATAAACCCGTCCGCTTCCAGCGGAGCGATTCCGGCTTTTTGCGGCTCTTCGCCCGTGTTGACCTGCGCGAACAATTCGGGGCAGCGCCCCAATTCCTGCGCTAGCGACGCCATCCTCCTCGCGAGCCTGATGCGATCCACCGAATGAATCGCCTGGAACATGTCCATGGCCTGGCGCGCCTTGTTTGTCTGGAGCGGGCCGACGAGATGCAATTCCGCATCGGTATATCGCTCCATGAACTCCGGCCACTTTCCGGCCGCCTCCTGCACCCGGTTTTCGCCGAACAGCCTATGCCCGCGTTTCAGCGCCGCTTCGATTCTCTCTCGGGGCTGGAGTTTGGAAACGGCCACGATGCGAGTCGCGCCTATCCTCCGGCCCGCATCGGATTCCGCTCTGGCTATTCGTTCGCGTATGTTCTCGATCGGCATGGACGGGCCTCTTCCTGAAATCGCGGCGACGCCGAATCCCTTCGCGAAAAGTTTAAGCCGCCGCGCTGCGCCGGGACGCCGGCTCTCTACTGGAAATGGGCGATTGCTCTTTTCATTGCAAGCCCGTTTGCTTACATTGACTTGTTGAATTCCTAAATTGGAGCCGAATTCAGATGTTGCCCATGACAATAATTCGCATTGGCCTGCCCTCGCTGCTGGCGGTTTCGCTGGCATCGTGCAGCGGCTTGCCCCTGCCGTTCGGCGGCGGCAGCAACGACGATACGAATGGCGAAGGATTTAGTCTCGCCGTGCCCGAGGAAGAAGACACCGGAGAAAACATTTGGGACTTGTTCGGTGATCAGGACAACCCGAATGTAACGCTGGAAGTCAACAAGTACATTTGGAACGCTTCGCTGGAAATTCTGGACTTTCTCCCGATCGAAACTCTCGACCCCTTCTCGGGAGTTATCGTGACCGGCTGGGGTTCGCCTCCCGGCAGCAGCGAAAGCTACCAGGCGAACGTCTACGTCCAGGACCCGGCATTGGATTCCAGAGCTCTGCGGCTCGTGCTTCGCACTCGAACCGGACTTGCGGACCCGGATACGGTCAGGCAGATCGAAGACGCGATATTCACGCGCGCAAGGCAATTGCGAATCAGAGACAAGGATTTATAGCTTCCGCGTCGGAAGCGACCGAGGTCCGAGAGAGGCGAAGATGCAGCGTTACGACGCTTCGGCGACCGAGTCGAAGTGGCAGGATGAATGGCGAAAGGCCTCGCTGTTCAAATCCCGCCGCGACGGCGATCGGAAAAAATACTACGTCCTGGAAATGTTTCCCTACCCGTCCGGGAAAATCCACATGGGGCATGTCCGAAACTACACCATGGGCGACGTCGTGGCCCGCTTCCGCATGGCGAAGGGGTTCAACGTGCTGCATCCCATGGGATGGGACGCCTTCGGCATGCCCGCCGAGAACGCGGCCTTCGAAAAAGGCGATCACCCCGGGGACTGGACTCGGCGAAACATCGCCGACATGAAGTCGCAGATGGAGCCCCTCGGGCTTTCAATCGACTGGTCGCGGGAAATTGCGACATGCGATCCGGACTACTACGGGCACCAGCAGGCGATGTTCATCGACATGATGAATGCCGGGCTGGCATACCGGAAGAGCGCCGTCGTGAACTGGGACCCGGTCGACATGACGGTGCTGGCCAATGAGCAGGTCATCGACGGCAAGGGCTGGCGATCCGGGGCGCCGGTGGAAAAAAAAGAGCTGACGCAATGGTTCCTTCGCATAACCGATTGCGCCGACGAGCTGCTTGAAGCCATAGACGGTCTGGACGGCTGGCCCGAAAAAGTCCGAATCATGCAAAGAAACTGGATCGGACGCTCCGCCGGCCTCGAATTCGATTTCGAAACGGTCGGCGCTCCGGACGGACACGACACGCTCAGCGTATTTACGACCCGGCCCGATACGCTCCACGGCGCCGCTTTCGCCGCGGTTTCCCCCGACCATCCGCTGGCGAAATCGGTTGCGGCCGGCAATCGCCGCGCGGTCGAATTCATCGAGGAATGCAGCCGGAGCCGCTATGCGGAAGCCGACATCGAAACGGCCGAAAAGATCGGCATCGACACCGGCGTCCAGGTCAGGCATCCGCTGGACCCGGATGTGCTGCTTCCGGTCTGGATCGCGAACTTCATCCTAATGGACTACGGCACCGGCGCTGTATTCGGATGCCCGGCGCACGACCAGCGGGACCTGGATTTTGCGAGGAAGTACGGTTTGCAGGTGATCGACGTGTTCGAATCGGAACTCTCCGGATCCCCCGTGGAACTGGAGGCGTTCATTCCGGCGAAATCCGAAAGAGTGCGGTATCTCAGGCCGGTCGCCGGATCTGAATTCCAGACCGGCGACGAAGCCATCGCGGCGGCAATTTCGCACTGCGAATCAATGGGCGTGGGACGCGGAGTCGTGCGCTATCGCCTGCGCGACTGGGGAATCAGCCGCCAGCGCTACTGGGGCTGCCCGATTCCGGTGCTCCATTGCGAAGCCTGCGGAGTCGTTCCGGAGGACAAGGGGAATTTGCCGGTCGTATTGCCCGACGACGTAAGCTTCGACAGGCCCGGCAATCCTCTCGACAGGCATTCGGAGTGGCGGAACGCGACCTGCCCCGCTTGCGGCGGCCCCGCGCTGCGCGAAACCGATACAATGGACACTTTCGTCGACAGCTCCTGGTATTTCGCCAGATTCACGTCGGCGCGAGCATTGACGCCCACCGAATCCGGGGAAGCCGACTACTGGATGAACGTGGACCAGTATATCGGCGGCATTGAACACGCGATTCTGCATTTGCTGTATTCGAGATTTTTCGCCCGCGCGATGCACCGGACCGGTCACCTGCCGGCCAAGTCCATCGAGCCGTTCGACGCCTTGTTCACGCAGGGCATGGTTACCCATGAAATCTATTCGACGCGCGACGGCAAGGGCCGCGCCGCGTATCACCTGCCCGGCGATGTCGAAATGACGGAGTCGGGGGCGAAGCTCCGCGCGAGCGGCGAAGCCGTAGAGGTGTTGCCGTCCGCGAAAATGTCGAAATCGAAGAAAAACGTCGTAAACCCCGAGGACATTATTTCGAAATTCGGCGCCGATACGGCGAGATGGTTCATCCTTTCCGATTCGCCGCCGGAAAGAGACGTCGAGTGGACGACCGCCGGCGTCGAAGCTTCATCGAAATTTCTCCGGCGCCTGTGGCGCGAGGCGGCCGAACTAGCCGAAACGCGCCGCGAGGGCGAGTCGAAGTCGGACGGCGAATTGCGGCGGCAAACGCATAGAGCGATTGCCGACGTGACCCGCGGCATCGAGAATTTCGCGTTCAACAAGTCGGTTGCCGGCATTTACGAGTTCGCGAATGCCTTGTTCCGATCCGGCGCGGGTTCCGACGCCAAGTCGGAGGCCATGCGAACCATGGCAAGGCTAATGTGCCCGATGGTCCCCCACCTCGCGGAAGAAATCTGGAGCATGCTCGGCGGCGAGGGGCTCGTGTCCGCATCGTCCTGGCCGGAGGCCGACGAATCGCTTCTTTCGGATGACAAAGTCACTCTTCCCATCCAGGTCAACGGCAAAAGGCGCTCGGAAATCGTGGTGGGCAAGGATCTGGACAAGGCCGAAGTCGAACGACTCGCGCTGGCGGATGCCGCGGTTCAAAAATACTTGAACGGAAAGCCGCCGAAAAGAACCGTCGTCGTCCCCGGTCGAATTGTCAATGTCGTGGTCTAGGCCGAAGGCGGCCGCGCTGGGATTTCTCCTGCTGGTTTCCGCGGGTTGCGGGTTTGAACCGCTTTATACGGAAACCTCCGCCGCCCCGCAGCTTAGGAATTCCGTCCTGGTCGAAGCGGCGGGCGGCGGAATCGGCTACGAGGTCGAGACTGCGCTAGCGAAACGGTTCGGAAGCCCGTCCGCGGCGAGATTTCGCGTCCAGGTGCGCGCAAGCGTCGCCGAAAGCGAAGTGGCGGCGGGATGGATGGACGGATTCCAAAGATCCAGATTGGACGGCGCGGCGGAATTCGAAGTGGCCGAGGTCGACGGGGGCAGGGCATTGTACAGCGGAGTCGTGGACGGATCGGTATCCTACAGTTCGACGCGCGAAACCTTTCATACTTTGACCGCGCGGCGCGATGCGCGCCGCCGGCTGGCGCTTCAGCTTGCGGAACGCATTGCGAGGAGATTGGAAGCGACCTCCGAAAGCTGGCTGAAATGAAGCTTTTCGGAAGAGACGCGAGCCGATATATCCGGAAGCCGAACCTAAAGAGCCCCGGAATGCTTATCTACGGCGCCGACAATTTGCGAGTTTCGTACTGCCTCGGGCTTGCGGTCGAGTCCCTTCTTGGAGACGGAGGAGCGAAGGAGATGCGCATCGACCGGATTGCCGGCCGGGACCTTCAGCGCGACCCCGATTGGATCGGGCTTGCCGTAAAGGCGCAGGGCTTCTTCGAGGGAAGGCGGGTCGTTCTGGTCGAGGAGGCGACCGACGGAAGCGCGAAATTGATTTCGCCGGCTCTGAAAGAATGGAATCCGGGCGATGCGTACATCGTCGCGCAAGCTGGAACGCTTTCTCCGAACTCGAAGCTTAGGCTCTTGTTCGAAAGGCACAAGAGCGCTTGCGCCGCCCCGATATTCGCCGACGCGGAAGATCAGGTCGTTGCGGAGACTCTGATCGAGGAGGCCGGGCTAGGCGGCATCTCGGCGGACTGCCGGCGCGATATAGAAGCGCTGGGACGCAGCCTCGATCCGATGGCATTGAAGCAATTTCTCGAAAAGCTGGCGCTATTCAAGATCGGCGACGACGCTCCGGTTTCCTCGGAGGATATCGAGGCGTGCGCTCCCGCATCGACGGACACTACCCTTAACGGCGCGCTCGACCTGATAGCGGACGGGCAGGTCGGGCGGGCGGGCGAAGCCGTCACGCGACTCGCCGGGCAGGGGCATGCGCCGGCCGGCATCTGCACTGCGGCGAAACGGTATTTCCAAAATATGCACAGAGTCGCGAGCGACCCCGAAGGCCCGCAGGCGGCATTCGCCAAGCTTAAGCCGCCCGTTTTCGGGAAGCATCGCCGGCTAGCCCTGGAGCGGCGGGCGCAGCAATGGGGATTCGCCCGGACGGAGGCGGCCTTGATGCATCTTGTAGAAGCCGATCTGGTGTTGCGCTCCGGAGGCCCTTTGCCCGGACGCGAATTAATCGAAAGGGTTTTGATAAGAATTGCTTACTTGGGTCGGCGATAGATGCTGGAAGTATTCGGGAACGCGCGAAGCAGAACCTTCCGGGTGCTTTGGCTGCTCGAAGAGCTCGGCGAGGATTACGTGCATATTCCCGCCATGCCCGGATCAAAAAACGTAAAGGTCTTGAACCCTTCAGGAAAGATACCGGTTCTGATCGCCGATGGCGAGGTGATAACGGATAGTTCGGCGATTCTCCATTTTCTCGCCGACCGAAGCCGCCGTTTTACCTTTCCCGCAGGCACCCGGAAGCGCGCGCAGCAGGACAGTTGGACGCACTTTGTTCTCGACGAACTGGATGCCTGCCTCTGGGCGGCGGCGCGGCACAGCTTCGTATTGCCCGAAGAGAGGCGAGTGCCCGCCTTGAAACCGACGCTTCGCTGGGAATTCGAAAACTCCATTCGAATACTGGGGGAAAAGCTCGGAACCGGCCCCTATATCGCAGGGTCGCACATGACGGTCCCGGACATCATCCTGGGCCATTGCGCCCGATGGGCCGAATTGGCCAATTTCAAAATCGTGGAATCGAATGTCGTCGCTCTTGTAAATCGATTGCATTCGCGCGAGGCCTACAGACGTTTGATCCGCTAATGGAAGCGCGCGGCGTCCATTTTTTGGACTATTGGGCGCAGATTCAAAACGGCGACATGATCTTAGTGCCGCAGGCGCCGAGTCGTCGTCGCCTAATTTTCGCGGGACGCCGACAAAGGATTCATCTTTCATCGCGAAGGTCTCGGCGCGCGCGTTGAAATGCTGGCGGCCGATGCTCGCCGAATTCACCTAGGCGTAAATGCGTTGCCAGCGCGGCATGGAGCGCCGCCGCGGCGCAATGGCTCGATGAAGGGCTGTAGCTCGGGCGAAGGTTCGCCTCCCGGGGGCCATCGGGATCAGATATGCGATATGCCTGCGCGCTCGGCATAGAAAGGCCCCGTCCAAGCGACGCAGGCGGTGAAATCGCGTCGGCGGCGGAATCGAGCTTCCCGTCCGGAAGCCGAATTTCAGATTGCCGAAAACGCGAACTGTAGGCGAAATTCGCGCCAGGCGGGAAAGTTAGCGCCCGATCCGCCGTCATCCATATGTCGCATGCCTGAGTTTCCAACCCGGATCCGCGGCAATTGATGCTCGAAAACCAAAGCGCGCCAATCATGGCATATTGCTTGCTTCCGGCTTTGCGATTAGAGAATGCATGGCGATAAATCGAATCGCGCCAACTGAAACAAAGGATGGAATTTGAGAAAAATTTCGGAAGCAGCCGAGAGATTGCTTGACGAAGCGCGAAAGGCCGGGGCGGAGGAAGCCGACGCGATCGTGGCGGAGAGCAGTTCGATTTCAGTCGATGTTCGCAACGGCGAGCTTGAGCACGCCGAGCGTTCCGAAGGGATGGAAGCCGGGCTGCGCGTAATAATCGGCAAAAAGCAGGCGTGCGTCGCAAGTCGCGACTTCCGCCCCGAAATTTTTCGCGACCTGGCGGAAAGAGCCGTTGCCATGGCCAAGGTAGCGCCGGAAGATCCTTCGGTCGGCCTGGCTTCCGCAAGCCAGCTAGCGGCGAATCCGGGATTCGAGCAGCTCGAATTAATTGATCCCGCTCCGGAGCCTGATCCCTCGCAGCTCGAGGGCGACGCTTTGCGCGCCGAGGCGTCGGCCGGTTCCGTCGAGGGCGTTACCAAGGTGGAGGCCGCGGCAGCCGGCTATGGACGCAGCTCGGTGCATGTTGCCGCGTCGAACGGGTTTTCGCGAGGCTACGAGCGAACGTCGAGAAACTGCGCCTGCCAGGCGATAACGGGCGAAGGCCTGAGCATGGAGACCGATTATTACGGCGAAACGCGGGTATTCGCCTCTGACATGAGCGCGCCGGAAGAAATCGGGCGCATCGCCGGCGAGCGAACGGCCGCAAGGAATGGAGCGAGCAAACTTGGATTAACCGGCGCCTTCCCGGTTTTATTCGACGAGCGAGTTTCGCACAGTCTCATTCATCACTTGCTTTCGGCTATCAACGGCATCGCGATTGCAAGGGGGTCGAGCTGGCTGCTCGACGCGATGGAAACAAGCGTGCTTCCGAGCGGCCTGTCGCTGCGCGAAGAGCCGCGCCGTCCCCGGGCGACATCGTCAAAGCCCTTCGATGCGGAGGGCTTGCCGACTTCGGAAAAGCCTATTGTTGAACAGGGTGTTCTTAAAACGTGGATTCTCGATCTCGCCACCGCTAGGAAACTGCGCCTCGAAAGCACGGCTAATGCGTCTAGAGGTCCGTCCGGACCGCCGAGTCCCTCGGTTTCGAATGTTGTTCTTTCCGAAGGCGAATGCAGCCGGGAACAACTCCTGCGGGAGATGGGAAGCGGGCTTTTGATCACTTCGATGATCGGATCCTCGGTGAATCCGACTACGGGAGACTATTCCCGGGGAGCTTCCGGTTTCTGGGTCGAAAACGGGGAAATCGTTCGGCCCGTCAATGAATTGACCATCGCTGGAAACCTTAAGCGAATTCTGCATTCAATCGTCCCGGCCAATGACAGCCGCGAATTCGCCGCCTTTCGCGTGCCTAGCTTGCTGGTAGAAGGTCTAACAGTAGCAGGAGCCTAGCTTTTACTTGGTTCTCGGAGCGGCGGGCGGTCGATGCAGGCAATCAATGGCGGCAAAGGCGAGCAAGCGGCCGGCCCGCGCGACTTGAAGCTGAAATGAAGCAGCCAATATTTTGGTATGAACCTCCCGGCGCCCTGGCGCGCACCTTGGCTCCGATTTCTTGCATCTGGAAATTCGGCTCAAAATCTCGGATGCGCCGGGGGGCCATGAAGCGGGTCGGCGTTCCGGTCGTTTGCATAGGCAATCTTACCGTTGGCGGCACCGGAAAGACTCCGCTTGCGATCGCGCTTGCGGAGCGCCTGGCGAAATCGGCTCGCGAAATTCATTTCGTATCTCGGGGGTACGGCGGAGCCTTGGCCGGGCCCGTTCAAGTCGACCCGGGCGCGCATAGTGCCCGCGAGGTGGGCGACGAGCCTCTCCTGCTCGCGGAATTCGCGCCGACCTGGATTGCGCGCGATAGATTTGCCGGCGCGACTCTGGCGATGCGGGCGGGCGCGGAAGCGATCTTGCTCGACGACGGGCACCAGAATTTTTCGATAGCGAGGGATTTTTCGATCATTGTCGTCGATGCCGCGCAAGGATTCGGAAACGGCAAAGTCTTTCCGGCGGGGCCGCTTCGGGAAGAAATCCGGGCGGGGCTGGAACGCGCCGATGTCGTGGTCGCGGTCGGAAATCCAAGGGACAGAAACTCGTTTCGCCGGAAATGGGAAGGATTGATTCCTACGCCGATATTGGATGCCGAACTGCTTCCGCTGGAAACGGGAATGGATTGGAAGGGAGTGCCTGCGCTCGCTTTCGCAGGGATTGGCAATCCGGAGAAATTCTTCCGTACGTTGCGCGGCACAGGAGCCGATGTCGTCGCAACCGAGGCGCTGGACGATCATCAGCCCTTGCCCGACGCTCTGCTTCAGCGGCTGAATTCGAAAGCCGCCGCGCTGGGCGCGCAGCTGGTTACAACGGAAAAGGACGCGGTTCGCCTCGCTTCGGCATGGCGCCGCAGAGTTCTTACGCTTCCGGTTAGAATGAAGCTTACGGACTGGAGCGCTATAGACCGGGGCTTAATTGGAATCGGTCTTTTGCATACTGCTTGATTCCGGCGCATCCGTCCGCCGTATTCCGCTCTCCTGAGATCCCTTCGGTGAAAAAGCGGAATCGGATGTCCGCGCGCCCGCTCGGTCGCGCCGAGGGAATTCAGCGAAGCAACCCCGGCAGCCACGTTGCCGCGGCAGGCAGAAACACCATGAGCGTTCCGTACGCCACGCCGACAATTACGAAAAGAGGCACTTCGCGAAACGCCTTGTCCGCGCTTTCGTCAAGCACGCTGGCCGACGTATAGATGCTTACGCAGACCGGCGGCGTGATCATGCCGATCCCGGCGAAGGCAACGAAGACTACGTAGAGGTGAAGCATATCCAGTCCGAGCGAGATGACGATCGCGGCGAAAATCGGCACAGTCAGATAGAAGACTGGAATGATCTCCATGAACGTTCCCAGTATTAGGCAGATGATCGCAAGGGCCAGCCAGAACAGCATCGGCGTTTCGTTCAGCACGGAAAAGTAATTGATAATCGCTTGCGGTATCTGGCTGAAGGTAAGAACTACCGAAAGAAAGGTAGCCATGGCGATTATGGCGAAGATTACGGCCGTTATTTGCGCAGTGTGGCGCAACGCGGCGATCACTTTGCCTACCGCGAGTTCCCTGTGCACGGCGAAGCCGACGACAAGAGCCCAGACGCTCGCGACTGCGGCGGTTTCCGACGGGGTCATGATGCCGCCGTAGATTCCGCCGAGAATTATTACCGGAGTCATGAGGCCGGGAATGGCGGCGACGAAGGTGCGCCGTCTTTCCGCCCAGGACGCGCGCGCGGTACGCGGTATTCCGTGGCACTTCCAGAGCACGACCCCGACCATGAAAACCAGCAGAATCAGCCCGGGCACGATTCCGGCCGCGAACGTTCTGGAAACCGGCACTTCGGTCAAGGCGCTGAAAAGTATCGCCGCGTTGGACGGCGGAATGAGCGATTCAAGCAAAGCCGCCGACGCGGCGAGCACGATTACGAACGGCTTGGGATATCCGTGCTCGACCATCTTCGGCATCATTATCGTGCCCACGGCGGTGATCGCGGCGAGGATCGACCCGCAGAACGCGGCGAAGAACCCCATGGCTAGCACCATGCTGACCCCCAGGCCGCCCGGCCAGTGACCCACCAGCGCCGTCGCGAAGCTAACCAGTCGCGCGGCGAGGCCGCCGTGAAGCATCAGCATGCCCGCGAGAATAAATAGCGGAACCGACACGAGTACGTGCTTGGTTACCGACCCGAAGGCGACCTGGATGAGCGTCGACCACGGCAAATCCAGCACGACGATTGCCGAAAACGCGCCGCCGATACCGAAAACTAGAAAGATCGGAAGCGATAGGGCCAGCAGCACTGCCGAGCAGATTGCGGCGACCGCGTTCACGGCGAGGCCCTTTCCGGCTCCGCTCCGATCGCGTCGGCGAGGAATTGTTCCACCGCGAAAAGCGCAAGTATTGTGAAGCCCGTCGGAAAAGCGAAGTAGAGCCACCAGATCGGGAATTTGATCTCGAGTTCAACGACCTGCCCAAGTCGCATGAACAGAGCGACCGCTTCGGACGCCGCCGTGGCGAAGACCGCCGAGGCGCCGACCACGATCACGGCAAGCAGCATGCGAAGCGCGCGCTTGGCGCCCGATGACAAGTAGGTGCCGATGACATCCACCGTGATATGCGATCCCGATTTGTATAGCGGCCCCATCAGCGGGAATACCAGCCACGGCGTAAGCATCGGCGGCAGCTCGATCAACCAATCGTATCCGATGCCCGTAGTGAATCTCGTGGCTGCCGAAGCGGAAAGCGCCAGCGCCATGACCGCGACGATGACGATCGCTATGGCGCCGCACGCGCCGCCGACAACCTTGTTCAGCGCGCGCAAGGCGGAATGGAATGCCGCAAGAAACGTCATTGTGGGTCAGGCCGCCGCGAGGCGGCCTGAAGGTAGCCTCAATTCTGCGCTACGAATGATTGCGCCGCTACGAGGATCTCGGCATCGAATAGATCTGCCATGGCCGGCACGACTTTCTCGTCCATTAGCATGTCGAACTCCGCTTTCGCTTCGCCGTCGAGCACGGTGACGGTGCCGCCGCGCTCCTGGAATTTTGCCAGCGTTGATTCCCCGACCTCGAGAATCTTGGCCGTGGAGATTGCGCCGATCTCCTTGCCGACATCGAGCATGATCTGCTGCAGATCGGCCGGAACGGTGTTCCACCAAGTCGTGTTCGCCATCATGTAGGCATCCGAGAAATACTGGTAGGGCAGTTGAGCATGGTTAAGATACTCCCACCAGCTATAGGCCTCGACGCTGCCCGGAGGCGTATTCAGCGTGTTGATCAGTCCCGACTGAAGCGAAGTGTACACTTCGCGGGTCGGTAGCGAGACTGCATTCGCTTCGAGCGCGTCCCAGCGCGGGCGCTCGAGCTGAAGGAGGGCTCGCGCCTTCAGACCCTGCATTGAACCTACGCTATCGAGCGGCCCTTCCTTGGAAAACGTCATGACCGGACCAACCGGGTTGTACATGAGCAGCGTTGTGTCCGACCGCGTTGTCATGTCGTTCCAGATCTCCTGCCCCGTAGGATCCTGCATGAAGAAATCGCGCTGCTGCTGGTAGCTCGCAAACAGACCCGGATGCGCGGCAACGTTGTAGTTCTTGTTGATCGGGGGAAACGAGACGATCGGCACGATGCCTCCGATTTGAACGGCGCCTGAAGTCACTGCTCCGAGAATTTCTCGAATGCCGAACAATTGCCCGGACGGAAAAACCTCGATCTTCAATCGGCCCGCGGCGCGCTTGTTCACCTCGTCCGCAAACATCTGCGCGTGTATTGCGCTATGGTGCTTGGGCGCCCAGTGAAACGCCATTTTTGCAACGATTTCCTCGGCATTGGTCAAAGTGGGCGCCGCCAAGGCTACCGCGGCTGAACATGCTACTGTCAACTTTTGAATCACATTCATTTTACAATCTTCCTTCCAAAATTTGCTTCGCCGCGACCGATGAGACGATTGGCGGAAATTTGCGCGCGGCGAACATGCGGTTATTACTGCAATGCTTGAAGGAAATTCAATACGCCTGATTCAGCGGATTTGCTGCCGCCCGAGAGTTCCATGCCGCTTGCCGCGATCATTTCTTTTCTTGAACCGGTCGTGTCGGCATGGCGGAATTGCCAGGTTTCGACGCTTCCCCATGTTGAAACCGGCCGCTCCGGCCAGGTCTATCGACCCGGGCCAGGATGTCCGGAATTTCGACCGGAGCCGAAGATTCGCGCCGCGCCCGCGCGCAAGGAACCGGCCTCGTGCGCAGGGGACGTCCCCGCGGGCGCGAATCGCTCCGTCGGAATCGCGGCGGCTTTACTCGAGCGATTTTCTTGACGACGGCGTCTGCGTAAAGCAGATACGCCTGCTAAAGGATATCCGGCGCACGGTTCGCGAATCGCACGGGGTCTAAATCCTCCGGCAAGCTAGCCTAGCTTCGATCAAGCGTTTCGCGCGCCAGCGCGACCGCGTCTCGAGCTTTGCGAGTGATTTCGGCCCAGTTTCCACCGGCGATATCGGCGCGGGTTGCGAGCCAAGTGCCGCCTACGGCAAGAACGCGCGGCGTTTCAAGCCAGCTTTTCATATTGCGGAGGTTTATTCCGCCGGTCGGCATGATATCTGGATTCCTGTGTAAGAACGGAGCGATTATGCTAGAGAGCGCGCTAGGGCCTCCAGCGGCCGAGGCCGGGTAGAATTTTGCCATCCGGCAGCCATGCTTTAGCGCCGCCGCAAGTTCGCTCGGCGTCATGAAGCCGGGAATGAAGACCATGCTCTTCGCTTTAGACAGTTTCAGAAGTTCCAAATCCAGACCGGGCGAAACTAGGAACTTCGAGCCGGAATCAATCGCCCGGATCGCCTCGGTTTCCGAGAGCACCGTCCCGGCGCCTGCCAGCATTTCGGGACGCCGCAAGGAGATTTGACGAAGAGATTCCAAAGCGCTTTCCGTGCGCAGCGTGATTTCAACCAGGGGAAGCTCGGCTTCCAGCAGTGCGTCCGCCAAAGCGACCGCCTTTGAACTGTCGTCGATCTGAATGACGGGAACGACTCCGGATTCGGAAATTCTTTTTGAGACATCGATGATTTCGGACAAATGAATCTCCCGCGACTTTTCAAAAGCTTAATTCAGCTCGATAAATTCATGCTTGCCGTAAGTTTGCCGGCGGGAGCGACCGCATTGCCGCCCGCCGGTCCATTGGGACCGGAATTGCATGGCGCCTAGTGAATTCGAAGGCTGAAGTCGGCCCGCCTCCTGCAAGTGCGCATTGCCGGCCCGCTACGAGCCGCAGCGGACTTCCGGCCGCCCGTATTCTCGGCGTCGCGGCGAATTAGCCGGCGTCAGTCGAGAAGCAGCTCGTCGATTATTCGGGAAAACTCTTCGTACGGAATGTTGCCGTAGAGTTCGCCGTTGATAACAAACGACGGAGTCGACGTGATGCCGTCGCTTTTCGCGAATTCCTGGTATGCGCTGTACAGCACTTCAGCGTTGTCCTGATCCTGAAAGCAAGCTTCAATCTCCGTTCGCTCGATTCCGGCGACGATGCCGATTCTCATCAGCTCGGCGACAATATCCAGAGCCGACTCTTTTCTCGACCATTGCTGCTGGCGTTTAAAAAGCAGGTCGACGATGCCGAAGTATTTTTCCGAGCCGCCGCAGCGGGCCAATATCCCGGCCCAAAGCCCCGGCCTGTCAAAATAGACCTCGCGCAATTCAAACTTTACTTTACCCGTGTCGATGTAGTTTTCCTTGAGCTTTCCGAACACGCGTTCGTGAAACGTGCCGCAGTGCGGGCAGGTGAAAGAGGCGTATTCGACAATGGCAACCTTTGCCTGATCGCTGCCGAGCCACATTTGTTCGTAGGCCGGGCCGGCATCCTGGGCATTGGCTTCCCATGAGGCTTCAAAGTTGAAGAAAGAGAAAAGTGCAGTAGCGGCGACTGTAAAAAAATATTTCAACATGGCGTGGATTCCCGTGCCCTTCTTTGTCTATGCCTCGCGAAAATTCTTCTGCCGAGCGATTCCAGAGCGCCGCGCAGTTCATCGTTTTCAATTCCGACCGCGGCTAAATTCGCGTTGTTTTCGTCTTCGAAAGAAACCGCCGGCGCTTGCTGAACGGATTCGGCGTTTCGACTGCGCCGCTGACGTCGAGTTGTCTGGACAAATTTGATTTTCGCGACAGCGTTGAAGCCGAAGCAGTCGTTTACGCGGTCGATTATTTTCGGAACTTGCATCTGGAGAATCGGCCCGTGCGCTCCTGAGGTTAGAAGCGTCAAAGTCGCCCCCATTTCACCGCGGGCGCAGTTGATTTTCTCCGGTTCGGTCTTCGAGGCAATATCCGGCCCTACGATTGCCGGCCAGTCCGTCAGCAGCCTGGTGACGGCGAATCCGCGCTTCTGCGCAATCGTGCGTAGGCAGTCCTGCGTGAAACTCGATACCGGCTCGAATCCACGCGATTGCCTTTTTTCCTCCGACGATATTAGTTGCTGCGACAATTTGGAATCCGCTGATTCTTTCACGTTTCCCTCCGTCTCTAGCATATCGGGGATGCAAATCGGAAGCGCGTAATTCCAATGCAATTTTATTTGAAGGAATTGAGATATTCGCCGAACTCGGAAATTCGCAATCTTGGTCGACGGCGGCTGCCGGGCATAGGCGAGCGATTCGAGCAGATGTCGAAATGCCGGAAAATTACGAGCTAAGCGCCAAGCTGCTGGCTTGGTACGATGTCAGCGCACGAGAATTTCCCTGGAGGATAGGGCCTGCCGAAAAGCGCGGCGGCGCGATTTCGGACCCTTATGCAGTCTGGCTGTCTGAAATAATGCTTCAGCAGACAACAACGGCGGCTGTAGAAAAATACTTCGCAAAATTCTTGTCCCGGTGGCCGCGAATATCCGATCTGGCCGCCGCCGCCGATGCCGAGGTCATGGCGGCATGGGCGGGTCTAGGCTACTATGCGAGGGCAAGAAGCCTTCTGAAATGCGCCAGAATGATCGCCAGCGAATTCGACGGCGAATTTCCGGGCGACAAAGAAAGCTTGATGACTCTTCCTGGAATTGGGCCGTATACGGCCTCCGCGATTGCCGCGATAGCATTCGACCGGCCTGAAACCGTCGTTGACGGCAACGTCGAGCGCGTGATGTCGCGCATGCATGCCGTAACCGGGCCGATTGCGAAAGCGAAACGGGAACTCAGGCGCTGCGCCGAACGCTTGACCCCGCGGCAACGCCCCGGCGACTACGCCCAGGCCGTTATGGACCTGGGCGCAACCATCTGCAAGCCGCGGTCGCCCAAGTGCGAAAGTTGTCCATGGCGGCTGAACTGCAAAGCGTTTTCGTCCGGCCTGCAGAACCGAATTCCCGAAAAGACGACTAAGGCCCGGAGGCCTGTTCGGCGCGGCGTGGTCTATGTCGGCATAAGGCAGGATGGGGCGCTGCTGCTGGAAAGGAGGCCTGAAACCGGCCTGCTTGGCGGCATGCTTGGCTGGCCGGGCTGCGAATGGAATGATGGGGAGCAGGCGCGCCCGCCATGCGCCGGCGCTTGGAAAGACTCTGGAAGAACAGTTCAACATGCTTTTACCCATTTCGAATTGCAACTTAGGGTCGTCACTGGAAAGATGCCTGAGAATTCGATTCCGCAGCAGGGAGCGTTCGTACCCGCGGGAGAATTCAATCCTGCTGATCTGCCCTCTGTAATGCGAAAGGTTTATGAAGCCGCGGCTCCCGAACTGAATTTACCGTGAATTCAATTGGACTATGCGCCAGCTTGCAAATCGATTCGGCGATTCCAAAAAGTCCGAGGGCGTATCGCATTGCTCTAGATTTTGCCACAAAGGCCAGTTGTCGGCCAGGCCGATTGCATCGTTCGCATCGAGACGGCGAACCACTGTTGATTGGTATCGGGCCGAGTTCTTGAAACCATGTTTCTCGGCAAAATCCGCGGCATGAGTTGCTCGTCAGCTTTAATCAAGGCAATTGGCGCCGTTCCGAGAAACGATTGCCGGCAAGCGCATTGACCGCGGATTTCGCGAATGCGGCCGAGATTCGCTTGCGACTTCCATTGCGGCTTGCATGATGTCCCGGAAGTTGAATTGGGGGTCGCTTCCCATTCCACAGTCGCCTGAGCACGCTTTGAAGCTCGTCCAGCGCAATGATATCCGACTTCTTAAGTAGTCCCTTAATTGGTTCGTTACAGAAAAGCCGTTGATAAATTTCACCATAATGCCTAGTTTCACCAAATGGTGAAACTAGGCATAGCGGAAAAACCGGCGAATATCGCCGCCGTGGATGCGGTTGGAATACTGCTTGAGCGCGTCGCAGGAATACAGATCATTGAAGTTCGCAGCGAGCAGCATCTCGCGCCGGACTACGAGCTCGATGCATGGATCGATTTCATCCACGATGAAGTCCGATATGCGCTCCTCATGGAGTTCAAGTCAAACGGAGCGCCGCGCTTTACGCGTTTCGCGGCCTATAAGCTTGAGAGCTGCATCGCGCAATTGAATCGATCCGATCGCCGCGACATCCCCCGGAAATTCATCCCGATGCTGGTGAGCCCCTACCTATCTCCGGAGTCGCGCTCCATCTGTCTCAATCACAATGTCGCCTACCTCGACCTCTACGGTAACGCGCATCTTTCTTTCGGCAACGTCTATATCGAGCGATCCAGCCCGGACAGACCGAAGCCCGAAGTCCGCGCTCGGCGGTCGCTGTTCACTCCAAAGTCCGGCGCCATCCTGCGGGTTCTCTTGCGCGACCCGGCCCGCACATGGCGCGTCACGGAGTTGGCCGAGGCTGCAAACGCCAGCCTCGGGCACGCGAGCAATGTCCGCAAAGCACTTCTCGACATGGAATGGGCCGAAGTGCGCGACAACGGTCTCGTCCTCGCCCGGCCGGGTACGCTATTGAAGTCTTGGCGCGAAAACTATCGTCAACCAAGCGACCATCATTTCAGCGGATACACCACTCTCCACGGGGACCAGCTGCGCGATCTCCTGTCCCGATGCCTAAGCCCGGGACCGAGGCCTCCGCGCGCGGTCTGCGCGTTAAACTCGGCTGCCCAGTGGTTTGCGCCTTACGTCCGAGGCGGTATGCACTGCTTCTATGCGGATGAACACGGAGTTCGGATACTACAGGAGAGGCTTCAACTGACCTATGCTGGAAAGGGAGCCAACGTGATCCTTCGAATTCCAAAAGATACAACTCTATTCGAAGATGCAGTCGAGTCGGTTCCCGGCATCTTCTGCGCCAATCCAGTCGTCACCTATCTCGATCTATGGAACAGCAACGATCGGGATCGCGAGGCCGCCGGCCATATGGCCGCGAAGTACTTTCCATGGTTGTGACCGAACCCCGGGCCGCCGGCGGCTAGGAAGACCGGACGAAAGCGGCGGTTAAGTACGTTCTCATCGAGATCGGCCAAATCCTCGGTAGCTACGAAGGCAAATTCGCAATCATTGGAAGGATTCATTGTTCGCGGCGATTTGGTTCGGCCTTTAATTCGCTCCTCTCGGATATCAAGCAACCGACTATTCGCTGAATTCGCGCGCGCCGGATTCCAGCCCGGGTTTTCCGGGCCGGCGATCAGGCTCTACTTGCGCGCGCCCTGAACGATTCGGTCAAGTATCATAGCGCAGAAGAGTATCGAGAACCCGGCCAGAATTCCCTGCCCGACATTGGCGTACTGAAGAGCTTCAAGAACATCTTCGCCAAGTCCCTTGGCGCCGATCAACGAAGCGACCACCACCATGGCCAGGGACAGCATTATCGTTTGGTTGATGCCTGCGCGGATCGACGGGCTGGCCAGCGGCAGGTCAACCCGGGTGAACAGGTACCACTTGCTCGCGCCGAAGGAGATTGCCGCTTCGCGAACGCTCGCGGGAACGCCGCGCAATCCCAGAACGGTAAGGCGCACGACGGGCGTGCCGCCGAATATCATTGTGGTAACCACCGCCGCGGGCTTGCCGGTTCCGAAGAATGCGATAACCGGAATCATGAAGACAAAAGCGGGCATTGTTTGCATGAAGTCCATAATCGGCTGGATGAAGGCGTAGAAACGCGGCCTGCGCGCGCAAAACATTCCTAGCGGAATGCCAATCGCGATTGAAAGGCATGCGGCCGTCCCGAGAAGCGCGAGCGTGGTCATCGCCTTGTCCCAGAATCCTAGCAGGCCCATGTAGGCTAGAAACGCGCCGGACCAAATCGCCGTGCGGAGCCCCGCCGTCAGCCATGTCAGCAGGATGATGAAACTGGCCACGACGATCCACGGCGTATTGACGAATACGAGCTCAAGCGCATCTAGGATGAGGCGTATGAAATAGGTGATGAAATCGAATAGGGCGTCACCGTTCGTTACGCAGAATGTGAAGAACGCCTCGACCCAGGCGATGCCGGTCAATCGGATTCCGGGATCGGTAGGAAAGTGCGTCAGCGGATCGAATCGCCCGGGATAGCAGTAGTGAAGCACGGCCGCGGCAACGATCAGCACCATGAATGTCGCGGTGAATATCAACTGTCGCGGCGGCATGCCCGATCGGATGCCCGGATTGGACAGCCATTCCGAAAACCGCGATTCCAGAGTCCAGTTGGCGATCATCGCTTGCGACGCTTTCGCGGCGAACAGGATGACAAGCCCGGCAAGCGCTATCCATATGCCCTGGTCCGCGATTTCCTGAGCTTCGAGCCTGATGCCTCCGATCGACTCCTCCAAGGACTTGACCGTCCGTTCATAGACGGCGACCTTGTCGGAATCGCTTTCAATCGCGGCGGCTAGCTGCTGCCGGCGCAATTCAAGCGTCCCCTCGATTGACGCGATGCGCGCCCGCGCATCGGCTGCAAGGTCGCCGAACAGCCCCCGCGCAATCTGCACGAAGCCCAGCGTTTCAAGAATTAGGAACGGCACGGCCCACATCCATAGCCCGCGGGCGCCGAACCAAATCGGTCCGAGAATTCCGGCCGTGACGTTCAAGGTCGGCGTAAATCGCTGGCTGCCGCCGATCTTGTCGAACTGCGCAATGTAGTACTCGGGGTTGGTGCGCACGAAGGTTCGGATATTCTCTCGACGATTCGCAGCGTATTCTTCGGCTGCCGCTGTATCGATCGCTTCAAGCTTGTCGGGACCAGCATCCGTCATGACACGTCTGCTCCCTCTATCACGGTGCGCAATAGGCCCTCCCTCGTGACAACGCCGATTTCGCCGTTCCCGTCTTCGACAAGAATTGGAGTATCGGCGTCAATGGCCATTCGAATAAGCGCGCTAAGCGTCTCGTTCTCGTCAACCCTTGGCGCATTCGCGGGCGGCGGCGCGTTGGCGGCCAGATATTCGGCCAGCGGCTGCATGACCGCATGGGCCCGCACAACCTTCAGGCGGGAAATGCCCGCTACGAAGTCCGCCACGTAGTCGTCTGCGGGGTTCATCACGATATCCTCGGCGCTGCCGATCTGAACCACTCGCCCGTCGCGCATGATCGCAATTCGATCCCCTATGCGCACGGCTTCGTCCAAATCGTGAGTGATGAACACGGTGGTTTTCTTCAAAATGCTCGAAAGGCGGAGGAACTCGTCCTGCAGCTGCCTCCGGATCAAGGGATCCAGGGCGCTGAAAGGCTCGTCCATCAGCAGAACGTCGGGGTCGGCGGCCAGTGCGCGGGCGAGTCCTACGCGCTGCTGCATGCCGCCCGAAAGTTCATGGGCGAACTTGCTGCCCCATGCGCCGAGTTCGACAATGTCGAGTATAGCCGCCGCTCGGCGCATGCGGTCGTTCTTATTTATCCGCCGGATTTCCAATGGCATCGCGACATTGTCCAGCACCGACCGGTGCGGCATCAGCGCGAAATTTTGAAACACCATCCCAATGTTTCGGTTGCGGAATCTCCGGAGGCTGGCGGGTGACAGGGCCATAACGTCGGTTCCATCGATCACGATTTTGCCGGCCGTAGGCTCCAGCAGGCGATTGAAGTGGCGCACGAGCGTGGACTTCCCGCTTCCGGACAGGCCCATTACGCAGAAAATTTCGCCGCGATTCACGTTTAGGCTGACATCCGCCACTCCGACCACGGCGTTGAATTGAGCAAGCACTTCGGCCTTGGAAAGGCCCTTTTCCCGAATCGCCGCCAGGGCTTCGGAGGCATTCCCGCCAAAAATCTTCCAGACGTTCGAAACCTCGATGACGATTTCGCTGCTTGAATCCTGAGAAGTCGTCACGCGATTCTCCGAAAGTTCCTATAGCGGCCCGCGCGCTGCGGCGGCACCATGCGGGGACACGCTGCCGCCGATCTCATGTTCCGTCCGAAGACCTAGAGTCCCAGCCAGGCGTCGACGCGGTCGGAATTGTTTTCCACCCATTCCCGGGCGACTTCTTCCGCAGCACGGCCTCGGCCGGATATTTCATAGGCGAAGCCGCTGACATCGCTCGCATCCAGTGAAAACCGCTCGAAAAATTCAACGATGGCGGGGGATCGGTCGGCAAGCGAGTTCGACCAAGCGATCTGAACGTTCTTCAGCGCATCCTTGGACGCGACCATCGATTCTTCGTACCAATCCGCTGAATCCGACGGCTGCACCATGATGTACTTCTCGGGATCGTACGTCGGCTCCGTCAGCATTTTTACGTCGAACATGTACCAGACCGCGTGAGGCTCGTAGCAGTAGAACGCGTAGCCCTCGCCCTTGGCGATGGAATCCTTGATTCTTGCCGTCTTGACGCTTTCCTCGGCCCGGATAGGTTCGATAAAGTCGAGCAGGCCGTAGTCGCGAACCTTGACTTCGTTAACATTGGCCGAGGCCCAAGCCGGCGCGCCGATCCACATCTCGCCCAGCCCGTTGCCGTCGCTATCCATCAGAGCGGCGACGTCGGGTCGACCGAGGTCGGCGATGTCCGTAATGTTGTTGGCTTCCCCAAAGTCGTTCGATACGCAAAAGCCCTGGTTTCCCTCGTAGGGATTGCTGGAGAGCGTCACCGTGCCGGCTTGGTCCACGAATTTCTTCGTGAAGCTCTCCTGGTTCGGAAGCCAGACGTCGGGGTGCACGTCTATGTCGCCCTTGCCCTGATCCATCGCCTGGAAGATCGTGGCGTTATTGCCTGAAACCAGGTCCGCTTCCCCTCCTATGCGCATTTCCACGACCGCAGCCAGCAAATGCGCGATTGCCTGCGCGCCTGTCCATGACGGCACGCCAATGTTCACTTTTTCGCTGGCGAGCGCCGGGGCGGCGGCCAAGCCGGCAGCGGCGGCCAGGGCGATTGAACGCAATGTCGATTTCATTGATTTCTCCTTTTTCTGATGTGGCGCCGGGTTATTCCGGCGTTTCGCAGCTTTACGATAAAGCTTCGACTATCTGCGGCGCGTAGGCGAACAGAGCCGACATTCCTCCTGTATGCAGAAACAAAACATTGTCCGATGCCTTGAAGAAATTCTGGCGGACGAGGCCGATAAGCCCGGCCATTCCCTTCCCCGAATAGACGGGGTCGAGTAAAATGCCTTCCATTCTAGCCGCAAGCGTAATCGCCTCGATCGTCGATGCCGCCGGAATGCCGTAGCCTTCCCCGACATAGCCGTCGTCGACAAGTATCTTGCTCGCAGGGATTGCCGGACCCTGCAGTTTCGCCAGCGTAAGCCCGGCCAATTTTCGAACCGAGGAAACCTGCGGTTCGCGAGGTTGCCGAACGCTGATGCCCATAACCGGAATGTCGCATCCGACCGCCGTCAGACCGGCGACGAGGCCCGCCTGAGTGCCGGCGCTGCCCGTGGCCGTCACAAGCCACTGGAAGTCAAGGCCCGCTCCCGCGCTCTGGCCGGCTATTTCCTGAGCGCAGGAAGCGTATCCCAGCGCTCCGGTCGCATTCGAACCCCCTCCCGGAATGAAATACGGCCTATGCCCGTCTTTCCTGAGCCTGTCCGCGGCGGCGGCGGCCACTGCATTCATGTCCGGCCCGGCGGCGTGAAATTCGAACGTGGCGCCAAAAAGAGAATCCAGGAAGACGTTCCCGTTCGATTCATAGAGCTGGTCGCGTCCGGGCACTCTCCGTTCCAGAACGGCGTGGCATTTCAAGCCGAAGCGGCAAGCGGCGGCGGAGGTCTGGCGCACGTGGTTGGATTGCACGGCTCCCTGCGTAACGAGCATGTCCGCGTTTTCGGCGAGCGCTTCGCCGACTAGGAATTCGAGCTTTCGCGTTTTGTTTCCGCCGGAAGCCAGTCCCGTGCAGTCGTCCCTCTTTATGTACAGGTTCGGGCCGCCGAGATGCTCGCTCAATCTGCTCATGGGCTCGATGGGAGTCGGGCTATGGCAAAGTGGCACCCTGCTAAATCCGCTGAAATCAATTTCGGAAAATTGATCCGCGTCCGGTTCCGCCAAGGCCATGCTTGCTCCAATCCCTATTCGCCGAGCCGCGGAATCTCGCCGAATCTCGGGCTGTTGTCCAATGATATGTTCAAGTAGTATTATGCAGAATTCGCATAATCGGGCATTTATGAATTATTCCTGGTTTCGAGACCTCGGCCATCTGGCGAAGACGGGAAATTTCTCGCAAGCCGCCCAGCTGAGCAATGTCAGCCAGCCGACATTGAGTCGCCGCGTACAGGCTATCGAGGCCTGGATGGGCGTATGCCTGGTCGACCGCGCCAAGCAGCCGGTGCGCCTGACGCCTGCGGGGTCCCAGATCCTCGAGGCCGGGCAGCAGGCCCTTGCAAGGCTGGAAACGGAGCGCAGCCAAATCCGGGAGGCGCAGTCTTTGCCGGATAAGTACGTCGTTACTTTCGGAACGCAGCACTCGATCGGATGGAGATTCTACCCGTCGTGGCTTAAATCCTTTGAAGACGCCTACGGTCCAATCATCTCGCGCCTCCGCGCGGACGACCTGCCCAATTGCATGCTGGACTTGAGGAACGGCGACGTGGATTTCGTTATTGCCTACCATAGCGCCGGTACCGGCATTGGCGCGGGCGATCAGGGACGCAAGATCGGCGACATCGCCGAGAATTCAATAGTTATAGGAAAAGATCGGCTAATTCCGGTTTGCAAGCCGCGGTCCGACGGCGAGCCGCTGTTCAGTTTCGACGCAAGCATCCTTGAACTGCCCTATCTGCGATTCGGCGACGAAGCGCCTATTGGCCGGCATCTCGAGCCCCTGCTGAAATCGAAAAATCTGTATGCCCGGCTGCGGACGGTTTATGAAAACTCGATGGCGGGCGCACTTCGAATTCGCGCAAGAGACGGCGCGGGCTTGGCCTGGCTGCCGCGCAGCCTCGTCGAACCGGATCTGGAATACGGCATCCTGGTAAGGACGGGCGATTCAGAATGGGAAGTGGACTTGGAAATCCGGCTGCATAGGAACAAGGAGCATGCAAACCATTTGACGCGCTCGATCTGGTCGTTCCTGGCCGTCCGCGAATCGATCCCGTTAACGGAGGTCGCGCGATAGATTATCCGGTCGCGACCAGGGCCTTTGCGCCGAAGCAGGCCGCATAGGCACGGCGATCATATTGCAGAGGGCCGGATACGGCGAGTTTCGGAACGCGCGCTGCGACGAGCTCCGACGAACATGGATTTCGAGCGCGGTCCGGAATACGGACGAGGCCGCGGTGGATGCGGGGACTGCAACGGGAACGCGAACGCTGCGCGGTTGCTTCGCTGCGCCGGGGGAACCTTTGCCGCGATGCTGTTTTTTGGCGATTCTATTCGGGCCGGCGCGGACGAATATCGATCGGGAGTTTAGGACAGCGAGGCGATAGCATTCTGCACAAGTGCTGACGCGAAGCGAGGTTGCCTTGGGTCGATTGGTCGCCGGAAATGCGAATAGGCGCTTGGCATCCGGAATTCGCCGGAAATTTCTCCCGCTAGCGGTCAACCCGGCCAACTGCAAAGGCAATTGAACCGAGTATTCCTAGTTTTCGCGCCGGTAGCAGGAGTCCTCCGCCTCGTGCGCGAGCGCGCTCTCGGCGACGACGGCCGCAAAGCCCCGGAATAGGGAAAGGCTTGCCGACCGCTCGCTGCCAAATGCCGGTTCCCGACGCGGCGCCCGAATGCTTTCGAATCGCGTCGCCGAAACGATTTACGGCCTTCGCCGGCCTGAGTCGGATGACTTGGTGAGCCCGGCAGGATTCGAACCTGCGGCCAACTGATTAAAAGTCAGTTGCTCTACCAACTGAGCTACGGGCTCCAACGGCGGCTGATTAGCATTACTCAAAAGGCTCGGCAACATAAATTCCAAGGAGGACGTTCGAAATTCCCGATAGCGCGCGCGTCTTGCCAAAAGGCAACACGAGCGATCGACGAATGGCCGATGCCGTCGGCGGCAACTCTTCGATTGCGGCCTCGAGAAGCGCAGGCGGTTCAATGCCGCCGGGGAGTAGCGACGCATTCGCTTTGCGCGGGCGGCCTATTGCCGCGTCGAAGGCGAATTTATTTTGTTCGAGTTCTGTGATAGGCGATAGCCTCATAGCGCCGCCATCAAGTTATTGTACGAGTCCAAGAATTGAAATCCGAATTCCCGAAAATCCGCGACTTGGTATTCGTAGGCGGCGGCCATACGCACGCCCTCGTGCTGCTTTTCTGGTCCAGGAGGCCGGTAGAGGGCGTGCGGCTAACTCTGATTAACCCAGATCCGGTTGCGTACTATTCAGGCATGCTTCCCGGCTTCATTGCGGGCCACTACGCGATGGAAGACCTTGAAATCGACCTTGTCCGGCTTGCGAAACGAGCGGGAGCTCGCCTTGTAATCGATGCCGCGGCGGGCATCGACCGAAAAGCGAAACTTGTCAGGTTTTCCGAGCGAGCGGATATAGCCTACGATATCCTGTCGCTTGATACCGGCGTTACGTCGTCGCTTCCCGGACTGCCGGGATATGGCGACTGCGCGCAGCCCGCGAAGCCGCTGGGCAAGCTGGCGCTATCCTGGGACGCTTTCGTCTCCGACGCGGCTGAAGGCCGAAAGGACGCCAGGGCGGTCGTAATCGGAGGCGGGGTCGCCGGCATGGAGATCGCCCTGGCCGCCGCCTGGAGATTGAAATCCGAGGGCGCGAAATCGCCCGAAATGACGCTCATCGAAAGCCGCCGCGCGGTTCTTCGGGATTCGACGCGCCGAACCCGTACCGCTTTATTGGAGCGCGCGGGCGAACTCGGAGTCGATGTCAGGACCGGCGTTCGCCCCGCCGGCGTTCGCAATGACGGCGTATTGCTTGAAGGAGGCGAGTTCGTTCGTTCTTCTTTTACAATCGGCGCGGCGGGAGGGCGACCGGCGCCCTGGCTCGAGGATATCGGCCTCGAAACAACCGACGGCTTCCTGAATGTCGACCGTCATCTCCGCTGCCCGCGGGATACGTCGATATTCGCGGCGGGCGACTGCTGCCACATGCTTCAGTCGCCGCGACCCAAAGCCGGAGTATTCGCGGTTCGCCAGGCGCCCGTGCTTTGGAACAATATTAGGTCGGCTGTCGCGGGCGGCCGCCTGAAGGCATTCCTGCCTCAGCGGGATTATTTGAAACTGGTATCGGCAGGGTCGAAATTCGCCGTCGCGGAAAAGTTCGGGTTGTCCGTCTCCGGTCGCCGGGTGTGGGCGCTCAAGGACCGAATCGACAGGCGGTTCATGAACAAGTTCGCTGTCCGCCGCGCGCCCGAGGCGAAGCGTCGTCCGCCGCCGTCGTCGGCCTTGGGGCTTGCGGAATACGTTGAGGGCGAATTGGCGCTTTGCGGCGGCTGCGGGGCCAAGCTGGGGCAATCCGCGCTTCGCCGGGCGCTTGCGAACTTGCCGCCGCCATTGCGTTCCGACGTGCTCTCGGCGGTCGGCGATGATGCGGCGGTTCTAAGATTGAATGACGGGGTGCAAGCCCTTTCCATCGATCACTTGAGGGCCTTTGTCGACGATCCCTGGCTGCATTCGCGAATCGCCGCCGTGCATGCGCTCGGCGACATTTGGGCCATGGGGGCGCATCCTCAATCGGCGCTCGCCTCGATAATTCTTCCGCGAATGCCCGAAGGAATGCAGGCGCATCTGCTGCGGGAGATTCTTCATGCTGCGAGCGGCGTGTTCGCCGCCGAAGGCGCCGACCTCGTAGGCGGCCATACAAGCCAGGGACCGGAGCTTTCCATTGGATTTTCGGTAACGGGACTGTCGCGCTCGGGATTCGTCGGGAAAAGCGGCGCCGGAGCCGGCGACAGGCTCATGCTCACCAAGCCGATCGGTTCCGGAACCATACTTGCGGCGGCAATGTCCGGATCTGCGTCCGCTCGCGAATTCGCGTCGGCGCTGGCTACGATGCAAAAGCCATCCGGCCGGGCTTCAAGAATTCTTTCGCAGTTCGCGACCGCCATGACCGATACGACCGGATTCGGGCTTGCAGGCCATCTAATGGAGGTTCTGGATGCTTCGGCGGTCGCCGCTCGCGTCGACCTCGACTCCGTACCAACATGCGAAGGTGCGATGTCGCTATCGGATTCCGGCATCCGCTCGTCGTTGTGGGAAAGCAATTTCGCGATCTCCGCCCGCATGAAACTTTCGGGGCGTAAAAAGGAATCGCTTCTTTTCGACCCGCAGACCGCAGGCGGCTTGCTAGCCGCGGTTCCCGCCGAAAAATCCGAAACGGTTTTAAATCGGCTCCTGGAAATCGGAGAAGATGTCGCCGTTATCGGTGAAATTGTCGCCGGCCCTCCGAGAATTTTCGTCGACTAGCGAAAAAGCCGAGAACTCCCTTGCGCCGGCCCGGGCTCGATTCGCGCAGGCTTTCCGTCGGAGCAACCGGCTGCGCCGGCGAAGCTTGCGAAATCGAATGCTATGTCATCGAATCATATTCTCCCGCCTTCGGCCGGGTCGTTTCGCTTGCCAATATCGCCCGGCCGCTATCCGACGATTCAATGATCAGGCGGGCTAGCTCGGGAGCCGCCCCGGCCAATGCGCCCGGGGCGGTTGAATTCAGCCTGAATACTGCGGACGGCCTTGAGTCGTTGCGCGATTTCGGCTTGGCGTATCGAAGGTCGTAGTGGTTTTTGATCAATTCCTCGGCGAACAATTCGTAGCGGCCCGAGTCGTAAAGCGAATTCCAGTAGCTTACGGATGCCGACGAATGCAGCTTGCTCATTTTGCCGAAAATGCCCTCGACCCGCGAGCGGTCTTCAATAATGTCGGGAAAGCTTCGCACAAGGCACCGGGCGCGCTCTTTCAGCGGCGCTTGTATCTCAATTCGCCTGGCCCTCTGCATCGCCGCCCAAAGCGATGGCGGAATCGATACTTTCCCGATGCGGCTTGATTCGGCTTCCACGACGACGGGCGCGGCACGGTCTATCGAAAGCAGGCGCGACGCCAACGAGCTTTCAAAAGACTTTTGCGATGGCTGGCCGCCGCTTCTAGCCCCGAACAGCGATCCGCGGTGGTTCGCGAGGTCCTCCAAATCCACGGCTTGCACGCCGCAGCCGGGAAGCAATCTCAGCAGTTCGGTCTTCGAGACTCCCGTGTTTCCGTCCAGAAGCACGATCTCGGCGTCGAGCGGCCGGTTATAGAGCAAGTCGACGACGAACCGCCGATAGATTCGATAGCCGCCAGCCAGCGCCGTCGCGTTCCAGCCGACCTGCGTCAGCACTGTTGCGAAAGCCTCCGATCTCTGCCCGCCTCGCCAGCAATAGACGAGCGGCCTGTAGCTTCCCGCTTTTCCAGCCAAATGGTTTTCAAGGTGCATGGCGATGTTGCGGGCGACGATGGCGGCGCCCATTTTTTGAGCGTCGAATCTGCCGACGTTCTTGTAGGTCCAGCCGACAAGCGCCCGTTCATTGTCGTCGAGCGCAGGCAGGTTCAGCGATCCGGGAACGCGGTCGGCAGCGAACTCCGAAGGAGAGCGTACATCGAGAATCTCGTCGAATCCGTGCTTCAGAATTTCGCCGAGCGACTGCGGAGAGAATTTCATGGGGCGATACTATTCCTTTCGCTCCGTCTTGGACAAGATTTCGTCCGCGTAAAGGCAGCGGGCCTACTTTCGAGCCGGACCCATTTGAGCTTGCGCCGCAATTTTTCCGCGGCCATGGGTTGAAAATGCGCATTCGGATGGCTTAAGCTTCGCGCGCGGCCCCGTAGCTCAGCAGGATAGAGCGACCGCCTCCTAAGCGGTAGGCCACAGGTTCGAATCCTGTCGGGGCCGCCAATCCGAATTGGTCGTTGTCGCGGTCGAGGCGCGACGGAGCGGATCGCGCTTGCCGCGGCGCGCGAAAGGCCGGCATCCCTCGAGATTTCGCCCGTCGCCGGAATTGACCGTTTCGTGGGCAATAGGTACATTGGCGGGAGCCTAGGATGTCGCCGCAGAGGACGGAACATGAGCGCAGATTCCACCGCAGAACCAGCCATTGTATTCGGAACGCGTGAAAAGCCGGCGGCCAGTCGCGAAGTTGGGCTCGGCGCTCTTGCCTTTGCGATAGACAGCGTCGCCTTGAGAACTTTGACGTGGCGCGGCGTCGAGGTCGTTCGCGCTATATCCTGGCCGGTTCGGGATTCGAACTGGATCACCTTGCCGCAAGAGATAAAGTCCGAGGCATTCGACGAAGCGAACGGCGCAGCCGTCTACGCTCTCGAATTCACCGCGGTCGACGGACTGCTGGAATGCAGCCTGCGCATCGAGGCCAAGGCCGAAGGCTCGGTACACGCCGAATTGGAGATGAAGGCGGTCGAGGATTTTCGAACCAACAGAGCGGGATTTACGGTTCTCCACCCTGTCAACGGCGTCGCCGGGGAGCCACTTTCGATCGTGCACTCCGACGGTCGAGTCGAGGAGTCCGCTTTTCCCTACCTAATTTCGCCCGGCCAGCCCGCGTTCGACATTGCGGGGCTGAGCCACAAGGTTGAAACCGCCAGCGTCAAGATCGATTTCCATGGCGAAGTCTTTGAAATGGAAGATCAGCGGAATTGGTCGGATGCGTCGTACAAAACCTATTGCCCGCCGCTGGTGCACCCTTTTACGTACTCGATCAGGAAAGGCGAGTCCCGATGTCAGCGAATCAGCATTGAACTTTCCGGCCAGCAGCCCGGAAGCGTCGGTTCCGATTCGGCGGCCGGCGTCGGGATAAGCGAAATCGACGAAATATTCCCGGCGCTGGGACTTTCGGTTGAAGAGGGCTGGATAGGAGCGGAATCGAGCAGCGACGCGATTCTGGACTGCGGCGCATCGCACCTGCAGGTCCGGTTTGGACCGGAGGTCAACGAGGGCTTTCTGGCTAAGGCCGCGGCGCTGGGACGGCAAATTGGCGCGGAAATCGATTTGGAACTCGTGATGCCCGGCGATGTCGCGGCGGGCGAATTTCTCGCTGCAGCTGCCGAATCGGCTCGCGGCGCGGGACTCGAGCCATCGAGGGTAATCGCGATTCCCGAACCCTACATGCACAGCTATCAGCCATCCGGCCCCTGGCCGTCGGGAAACTCGCCGCGGGATGTCGTTGCGGCGGCTCGCGAAGCATTCCCGGACTGTAGAATCGGCGGCGGCGCGCTAACGAACTTTACGGAACTGAACCGCTGCCGGCTCGATGCCGATGCCTGCGAGTTCATTTCGCACGGCATTACGGCGATCGTGCATGTATCCGATGATCGGTCCGTAGTTGAATCCCTGGAATCATTTCCGTCCATATTTAGGAGCGCGAAAGCGCTGGGAGGTCGAATGCCGTACAGGCTCGGCCTGGTTTCGATCGGAATGCGCTCAAACCCCTACGGGGATTCGGTCGCGCCGAATCCGGACGGAATTCGCCAGACAATGGCCATGCACGATCCGCGCCATTCCAGCTTGTTCGGCGCGGCCTGGGCTGTCGGCGCGCTCGCGGCGACGGAAGGCAATTCCGTAAATGCGATTTCTCTGGGCTCGCCCGCGGGTCCGTTCTCGCTAACAAGCGAAAAGCAGCCGATGCCGAGGCCCGACTTGGACGATCTGCTCGAAGCCGAAGTGATACCCCTATACCATGTGTTCCGGTTTGCCGCCGGTCTCGGCGAAAGCGCGAGGTATTCGGTCAACGGGCTGCCGCAGGGCGTGGTGGCTTTCGCAGCGGCTTCTCGATATGGCGAGATAAAATGCGCCGTCGCCAATCTCGGCTCGATCTCGGCGACGGCCGAATTCTCCGACTTCGGAACGCGAGCGTGCGTTCTAGGCCGCAATACATTTGGAGATGCCGTGCGCCGACCGAACTGGGTCGGAGAATCACTGGCGAAGTCGGACGGGCGAATAGCGCTTGAACCATTCGAAACGGGGTTTGTAGAACTCGGGGCTTGACCGTTTGATGTCCTTTGAAGGCCGCTAGGACGCTCAATGACAACCCGCAGCATGCGGCACGGCGCCAGAGTACCGCTTTCAGCGCCCTCGGCAGGATTTCGCGCCCGGTTTCGTATGGATATCGTCGCTTGCCTTGGATCCGGGCGGCGGGAGAGAACGATGCGCAGTTCTTGGCTCGCGCCGCGCGCGGATAAGAGCTTAGAATTCCGGCGAGTCGCGAACGCAGAATTCGACAATTTCCGGAAGAGTAAGAGATGACCGATCAAGCAATGCCGGGTATCGACCCCGAACGAATTGAAGCCGACTACCTGTTGGAAACGCCGGTGGATGTTGGAGACGCGCTGGAAGCCATGGCCGGCGAGCAGTCTTCGGGCACGTTTGTTCCACTGCCCGCGGAAACGCCGGAATTGAAGTTCAGGGTCGCGGCGCGAGTTGAAAGATTCGAAATCGTCGAAGAGACCGGCATCCCTTCGCTGCCGGGAGCAATGCGGCCGAACAACGGCTATCGCATAGCCAAGGCGACTCTCTCATGGCCTCTCGAAAACATCGGGCCGTCGCTACCCAATTTGGTTGCAACTGTTGCGGGCGGCCTGTTTGAATTGAAGCAGCTTTCTGGATTGCGAATCCTAGACTTGCGAATTCCGTTGGAATTCGCATCCGCCTACGCCGGTCCCGGGTTCGCCGTCGAGGGCACGCGCCGGCTTGCCGGAGTTCAAAATCGCCCTTTGATAGGAACGATAATCAAGCCCAATGTCGGCTTGACTCCGTCCGAAACCGCCGAATTGGCCGAATCCATGTTCGATGCCGGAATCGACTTCATCAAGGACGACGAGCTTCAATCGGACGGACCGGCATGCCCGTTCGATGAAAGAGCCCGCCTGGTTTTGGACAAGCTGAAACAGCATTCGGAACGCTTCGGGCGCAAGCCGATGTACGCAATCAACATAACCGGCGATCTGGACCAGATGCGCCGTCGGCACGACCTGGTCGAAAAACTCGGCGGCACCTGCGTCATGGTTAGCTTGAATTCCGTCGGGCTAGTAGGATTGATCGAATTTCGCAAGCACTGCAGGCTGCCCATTCACGCGCATCGAAACGGATGGGGCTATCTTTCACGCCATCCGCTGCTCGGCTGGTCGTTCGCTGCTTGGCAAAAGCTGTGGCGGATTGTCGGAGTCGACCACCTCCATGTCAACGGGCTAGGCAACAAGTTCAGCGAATCGGACCAAAGCGTTATCGAGTCTGCGAAAGGCTGCCTTCGTCCCATTTTCGCCACCAAGCCATGCACGGTAATGCCGGTTTTTTCGTCGGGGCAAACGGCGAAGCAGGTGCCGGCTACATACGAGGCTCTCGGTTCGGTCGATCTTATTTTTACCGCCGGGGGCGGAATCCACGGACATCCGGACGGACCGGCAGCCGGGGTTCAGCTAATTCGCCGCGCCTGGGAGAAGGCGGTTAGCGGTTGATCCCGGTGAATTCGGCATCGAATATTCGCGGCACGGCTGAAGCGGGTTGCGTTGCCGCGTTTGAATGCCGCTCTCTTAATCTCCGAAGCATGTCCGGAGTGGCCTGCCGCCGCTTTAATTCTCAACTAGATTATCGTAGCGGTGGCAGTCTGCCAGCCTTAATTTAGTCGAACATTGATGCCGCGGAGGAGCAGAACCTTGTTCATCTCCCCGCCCTCAACGAGGTCTCTGCAAGCGATGCGGCACTTCGATTTCGCTAAGAGATTCGAGAAGTTATTCGCTCTTTCAAGACGAACTTCACCTTATTATGTGGCTTTCGCCTTTTCGTTTCTTCCCAGGGGTTGCTGAATCCGTCTCGTAGCAGGAAAACCGCCGCTGCCACCAATTCAAGCTCGATTGCGTCGGCGCCAGCCGCAAGTCTAGCGAGTGCGGAGCGGCCTGTAAGCGTTCGCTCGAGCGGTGGCGACAGTCCGTCGCGGCATCATTTTCGGTCTGCGAAATTGGTACTTTTAACATGGGATCCGGCGTGCTATTTGGCTGCGCATGGAGATTCGCATCGAGGATATCGGGACGCCGCCGGTTCCGCGCGCCGACGACGACGGGCAGCTGCCGGAGGCGTCGGCTCCCGGTCCGGTCGACTGGAAATTCCTTGGCGAGCGCGAGCGGATCCGGGCCGAGGACGCGGAGGCCCGCGCGGATGCCGCGGAGGCGCGCTGCGAGGAAATGCGCTGGCGGGAGGTTCGGGCCCGGCGGCGCTCAAGCAGCCTGGACGCCGTTGGCAAGAGTGACCTGGCGAAGCTGAATGCCGCCCGCGAGGAGGTCCGGGAGGTTCGCCGGACGGCGAAGCGGGCCCTTGCGCTGGAGAGGGAGGTTGCGCGGCTGAGCAGGCTTCTCGCGGAGGCCGATGTCGACGCGCGGAAACGCTCCAGGGTCATGTCCCTGCGCATGGAGAACGCCGCCCTGAAGGCCGAGCTGCGGGGTCTGCGCGACAGACAGCGCAGGCTCCTTTCGATTTCCGGCGAGTAGGCCTGCACCCAGCGATAGATGGTGGTATGGTCCACTGCGACGACGCGCTCTTCCAGCATTTCCTCAAGGTCACGGTAGTTGACGCCATATCGGCAGTACCATCGGACGGCCCACAGAATGATCTCGCCCCGGAAGTGCCGCCACTTGAAGTCATGGGTCATGCGAGGGTCTCCAAAAGCACAATCTACCGCTACCTCGCTCACAAGGACAGCTGAGAGCCGTTTTTGCTACAGGGCCACCCTGTTTCGTTAAGCCGAGAGGTTTAGAACATTGCTTTTTTGCGCACTCCGGGTTAATAATTGAGGCTGATATCAAGCCAAACATAGTTTGCCAAACAGCAATAATACAAACTATGAGTATGCACCGCGGTCAAAAGCTAAATCTGCTTCAACATCTGCTTCCCGAAGGTATGGTGGCGAGCGCGGCACGGCTAAGAGAAAGAGGCTACTCGAGTGCGCTATGCAGCAAATATGTTGCTAATAGCTGGCTAAATCAGCCTGCCCGCGGAGCCTATTCAAGACCCGGCGCAAAAACCAAGTGGCAGCATCTGATCATATCCCTGCAATCCCTTATGCATCAGCCGGTTGCGATTGGCGGCCTTTCGGCGCTCGAGCTGCAGAGATACGGACACTATGTTCGCATGGGGAGTGAGCAGCGTGTCTTCCTCTATTCAGAGGCGCGACTCGCCAAGTGGGTGAATGAGATCGAGCCGCTAGTGAGATTTGAGCTCCGCAATGCCAACAAGCTCTTCGCGGAGCCCTTCATCACCAGAGCGGTAAAAGATCTCCCGAGTCATGATGCCCTCACCCCTCCGTCTGAAAGATCAAGGAGCGTGGCAGGAGGTTTAACACACTACAGCTGGGGCGAACGTGAATGGCAGATGCTGATCTCAACACCGGAACGCGCCATTCTGGAGTTTCTGGATGAACTTCCCGACCAGCAATCGTTTCAGCATGGGGCCGATCTGTTCACGGGGCTTTCAAACCTGAGCCCGCGCCGTCTGCAACAGCTGTTGCAGCAGTGCAAAAGTGTCAAAGTCAAAAGGCTCTTCATGTGGTTTGCCGAGCGGAATCAGCATGCCTGGCTGAAACATCTAGACCAATCCGCCATAGATTTGGGGAGCGGCAAGCGCGTAATCGCGAAGGGCGGGCGGCTAGACACGAAGTACCAAATAACCGTTCCGGAGGCGCTTGATTCCCATTGAGGAGCGCTACCGCCAACAAGTCGACCTTCTGGTCCGAACACTTCCATCTGTTGCTGCAGAGCCGATCTTCGCATTGAAGGGTGGACGGCCATTAATCTGTTCATCAAAGATCTGCCCAGGTTCTCCGTTGATATCGACCTGACCTATCTGCCGCTCAAGCCGCGGGATGAAGCCCTTGTCGAGATCGATGACGCATTGATGCTGATCACCGAACCGTCCCGCCGCCAGCGGCAGCGGTCGGTCCCGTCCCGCTCGTATCCAAGTAGCGGCGCCACCTCGGTCAGCGGCCTGGACCTCACCTCGTCAGCCAGCCGCCGAAATCCGTGATCCGACTTCCATTCCATCTTTCCTTCTCCCGAAAACGCCGCCCGCCGGGCGGACTACCAGGAAAAGGCTACCGGGAAGGAAAGATGGCACAAGACGGATCAATTTTGGAAGCCGCTTGACACGCGTTGAGGGGACCATCTTGGCCTCGATCTTCGAATCGGGCAGGCCCATGATGATTGCGGTCGGCATTCTCGGAATTCTTACGTCGCAACTGGGGGTTGACAACGATAATTTTGCCAACGATATTGTTGCCAACAGCATCGTTGGGATTTAGCCATGATTCGAAAAGGCGGCAGCAACTGGGTCGACGGAGAGAACTTCTTCGACCGAGAGACGGAGTTGGAAGCGTTGGAAGAGCGGGTGCGGGAAGGAACCCATACCTTGCTGACCGCGCAGCGGCGCATGGGCAAGACGAGCCTGGTGCGGGAACTGCAGCGCAGTCTTTCCGGAACGGGAGAATTCGAGGTCGTTTTCGTCGATCTGGAGGCAGCCGCAGATCCGGCCGATGCGATTGCCGAAATCGGGATCCAGGTTAAGCCCGTGCGCACGGCGTGGAACCGGATTATAACCGACTTCGCCAACATTTTGGGAAACTCCTTCGGCCGGATCGAGGAATTGTCGGTGGCGGATTTGAAGGTGAAGCTACGCGCCGGGATCGATGCAGGCAATTGGCCGCAAAGGGGAGACGCGATCTTTGCCGCCCTAGCGGACAGCGACCGGCGTGTCGTGCTCGCGATCGACGAGTTGCCGATACTCGTAAACCGGCTGCTGAAGGACGAGACGGGGCGCATGACGCCGGACGGGAAGCGGGAGGCGGACGCGTTCCTGAGCTGGCTGCGCAAGTTGGGGCAAGCTCATCGCGACAGGGTCACGCTGATTTTGTCGGGCAGCGTGAGGCTCGAGCCGCTGCTTAAGGAGGCCGGGCTCAGCGCCCAGGTCAACATTTTTTCTCCCTACGACCTGAAACCGTGGAGCAAGGAAACGGCAGATTCCTGCCTGGAGGCACTGGCCGAATCCTATGAACTCGGTCTTGCGCCTGAGGTCCGCCGGCACATGTGCCGCAAGCTGCGTTGCTGCATCCCGCACCATGTTCAGATGTTCTTCGACAGGATGCAGGAACATCTGCGGCACACCGGGCGGAGAGACGCCGCGCTGGACGATGTCGAGCGGGTCTATGTGCAGGAGATGCTGGGCGTCCGGGGTCAGGTCGACCTGCAGCATTACGAGGGCCGACTGGAGATGGTTCTCGGGCGAGCGGGATACACGGTCGCGCTGGAGATCCTGACGGCAACGGCGGTCGATGGCGAATTCGCCGCCAAGACGGTCGACCGGTACCGCAGCTGGTTCTCGACGCGAGACGCGCAGGACGGCGACGGGGCGCTCGCGGCCGATCATGTGCTGCACGTGCTGCAGCACGACGGCTACCTGGAACCCAAGGACGGCGGTTATCGGTTCGTTTCCGGGCTTCTGAAGGATTGGTGGCTCGGGCGCTACGGACAGAATTTCGTGCCCGTGCTCGATCGGCAGGGCTGAGAACGGGGGGCGGGCCGATGGCTGTGACCGTCAGGAAATACAATCCGGGATTTCTCTCGATCGACGAACTGGTCGCGACATTCTGCGTTCGGATGGCGGAATACGAATCCCTGATTGAGGCGCTGCGCGAGTGCTCGGGCAGCGCCAATACTCATCAAATCGTGATCGGGCCGCGCGGCAGCGGAAAGACGAGCCTCCTGCTGCGTGTCGCGGCGGAGGTGTTGCGCGATGCCGATCTTTCGGCGCGCTTTTTCCCGATCGTCTTGGCGGAAGAAAGCTACGAAGTCTCCACCGCCGGCGAGTTCTGGCTCGAATGCGTGTCCCGGCTTGCCGACCAGGCGCCGCGCCGGGACGGAGATAGCGACCTGCACCGCACCTTCGAGGATTTGCGTACAGTCCAAGACGACCGGACGCTGGAAGATCGGTGCCTCGGGACGCTGCAGGACTTCGCCGACCGGGAAAGGAAGCGCCTCGTACTGATTGCCGAGAACCTGAACATGCTGTTCAGGGACATGGGCGACGATAATGCTGGTTGGCGGCTGCGGAAGGTACTGCAAACCGAACCGAGGATCGTTCTGCTGGCAAGCGCGACCAGCAGTTTCGACCAGATGAACGACCCGAAGGAGGCGCTCTACGAGCTCTTTCGAGTAATTTGGTTGCATCCTCTGGACACGGAAGGCTGCGCGACCCTGTGGCAGACCGTGTCGGGGCGGGCGCGGGCACCGCAGACGATCCAAGCGCTGCGGATTCTCACAGGCGGCAGCCCGCGGCTGCTGACCATCGTGGCCCGGTTCGGCGCCGATCTGTCATTCCGCGAACTGATGGCGGATCTCCTTGATTTGGTCGACGACCATACCGAATATTTCAAGAGTCACCTCGATGCGCTCCCGGCGCAGGAGCGAAGGGTGTATCTCGCCCTTGCCGATCTCTGGAAGCCTGCGTCGGCGCGAGAGATCGCGGACCGCGCAAGGCTCGGAACCAGCAAGTGTAGCGCCCAGCTCGCCCGTTTGGTCGACAAGGGCGCGGTCGAGGTGAGCGGCGGCAGCGCGCGGCGCAAGCTCTATTACCTGACCGAGCGGCTCTACAACATATACTACCAGATGCGCAGGGCGCGCGGACCGGCACCGTTGGTCGATGCGCTGATCCGCTTCATGGAGGCCTACTACTCCACCGACGAGTTGAGTGCATTCGGTGCCCGCATGGCGCGGGAAGCGCTGGGGTTCGACGGCGGCGCGTTGGCGATTTGCCGGATGGCATTCGAGCGTCTTGTCGGACTGCCGTCCCTCGAAGCGCATCGCGAGGAGCTGCTTTCGCTTGCGTCGCCCGCCTTTGCGTATGCGCCAAATGAGTTTTCTGCGGTATCCCAGGCGCCGTTGGCCGCGACGAAGCTCATGAGCAGAGCGCTCACGCTGGCGGAAAGTGGCCGGTTGCAGGATGCCGCGGCGGCCTGGGATGAGGTCGTCCGGCGTTTCGGGGAGAGCGATGCACCGGCGGATCGCGAACAGGTGTCGATGGCGCTCGTCAACAAGGGAAGGGCGTTGTGCCGGATGGGGAGAGCGGAAGAGGCCTCGGCAGCGTGGGATGACGTGGTGCGGCGTTTCGGGGCGGATGACGGGGAGTGTCACCCTATGGCGGTGGCGACGGCGCTCGCTAGCAAGGGCGGAATGCTGAACGACCTGGACCGCTACACCGAAGCCCTGGCGGCCTGGGAGGAGGTCGCGCGACGCTTCCGCGGGAGCCCTGCGCCGGAGCTTCAGACGCTGGTGGCCAACGCGCTGCTCGGGATGGGGGTCGCGCTGAATACTTTGAGCCGACCCCGGGAAGCTCTGGCGGCCTGCGATGAAATGCTGGAGCGCTACGGCAAGAACGGTTCGCCGGGGCTTCGCGGCGAGGTGGCGGCGGCCATGGTCGGACAGGGGAACGCGCTCTTTGCGCTTAACCGCGCCAACGAGGCGATAAACGCCTGGCGCGCCGTGGTGGATCGTTTCGGGGAGAGCGAGACTCCCAAAATTATCGAACAGGTGGCCTCGGCGCTTGCGAATATAGGCGCGGCGCTCTTCCAGTCGGGCCGATTGGAGGAGGCGTTGACCGCGTTCGACGGGGTTGTGCAGAGCTACAAGGGAAGCGATGCGCCAATTCTTCGGGAGATGGTGGCGCGCAGTTTCGCCATCAGAGGGAATGTGCTGGCGGCGCTGAAGCGGGAAACGGAGGCGCTCTCGTCCTGGGAAGAAGCGATCAGGCGCTTCGAGGCGGGCGGTATGCCGGAGGCGGCAGAACCGTTTTGCGATGCTCTGATGAACAAGGCGGCTTTGCTGTACAAAGCGGGAAGGCCGGATGAAGCGCGGGAGCTGTGGGGCGCCGTGGTGGATCGATTCTCCTCCGACGACCGGCCCGGGATCCTCGCCATGGTTGCGGATGCCCTGACGAACAGGGGTGCTTCGCTGGAAGAGTCGGGCCGTTTCGAAGAGGCTCTCGCGGTCTGGCAGCAGGTCGAAGACCGCTTCGGAACCAGCGATAGGCCGGAATGGGCCGCGCTGGTTGCAAGCGCCTTTCAGCACAGTTGCGCCGACCTGTTCGACATGAACCGGCCGGAAGAGGCGCTCGCGACCTGCGACCGGGCGATTGACCTGTTCGGGCAATGCTCCGCACGGGCGGTTCTTGAGACAGTCGCGGGAATTTTCCTGAACAAGGGAATCGTGCTCGATGCCGCGAAGAGGAACGAGGAGGCGCTGGCAGTCTGGGAAGAGATCGCAAGGCGTTTCGGAAACCGCGAAGAGCCGGGAATTTCGAAGCGCGTTGCCTCGGCCCTCGTCTGCAAGGGCACGACGCTCGCCCGCATGAACCGGGAGGAGGACGCGGTCGGATTTTGGCGTGATGTCGTACGCCGGTTCGGGGAGGGCGACGCATCCCCGTATCACGAGGAAATTGCGACGGCTCTCCTCAACAGCATGGTGGCGCTGAGCTCGTTAAACCGCCCCGACGAGGCGCTGGAGGCCTGCGATGAAGCGCTCCGGCGATTCGGAAGCGGCGACGATCCCCACGCTCTTGCGGCAGTCGCAAATGCTCTCGTCGGGAAGGGTGCGCTTCTGGTCGCTCTCGACCGGACAGAGGAGGCGCTCGCGACGTGGGACCAGGCCGTCCGGCGATTCGAGGCGAGCGATCTGCCGGCGCTGCGCGACGCGGCGGAGTCGGCGCTGCGCGGGCGGGCGGAGCACGCATTGAACGAGGGCTGGACAAGGGAGGCTGTCGGGTTTCTCGACCGCGCGCTTTTGCAGGCGCGGGCGGGAATTCCGGACAGCAGAATGCGGGCCCATTTAATCCGGGCCCGGGCTCGCTCGGAGGAAGGTAATGACGAAGCATGCGCCAAGGATGTCGAGGCGGCATTGTCGATCCTTCCCGAATTGAACATTTTGCCGAGGGACGTTCTGGTGGCCCTGGCCGATCTCTCGGAGGGCGTTGGGCCGGAGCGGATGTGCGACCTGATCAAGTCGTCGCCCGCAGGCGATATTCTGCTTCCGCTGAGGACGGCGCTGGAAAGGGAACTCGGGTTGGAGCCGCGAGTGGCCAGGGAAGTCGAAGAGATTGCCGAGGACATTCGCCGGGAATTGCTTGCATAACGCAAGTATGAGGTGCTTCTGCAGGCGACTCGATCGTTTTCGATCGTGGCGCTTCGGTGCCCGCCCGGCGCCCTGATCGACGCAAGAAGTAAAGTCCGGTCGCGGCAGGCGCTGTGAAACGGAGATCGGGACGTGGTCGCATAACGAAACGGAGCGGCGCGAAAACTATCGAAACTCCGTCATAACGCCCCTGAAATTTTGTGCGAATCACCCGTCCATGCAAATTGGCCTGCGTCAAATTTCCTCGGAAACTGCGGTGTGGTTCAAGGATGCCTGACGCGGCTCCGGCGGCAAGCTCTGCTGCGCATCGACGCAAATGCTTCTTCCCGGGCTTGCCGTCCGCTGCGAGGCCGTCGACTTGATTCACCCGGTGATGGCCAGGAAGGAGGCGCTGCGCTGGCGGCGACTAAAAATCCTCTGGCACTGCGTTAAGACAGTACAAGTCCAAAGAAAATGGATAAGGAAAATGAATATGAATGAGTTAAATTCGATTTATTGAAAGGACCGCGGCTCGGCGGCCGCCATGGTCGGACTTGAAGCGGGCTTTCGGAAACCGACCGCCCGGAGCCTCGAATTCATCCGGGCGACCGGCATCCGAAGCGCGACGGACGCGGACGGGAGGAACTCCGACGGGTCGCGGCCAAAAGGCGGAAATGTCGGAACAAGGCCATGAAGACTATAGAAGCCAGTCAATTGGGAAAAAGAACAATCCTGCAAAAACGCGGCGAACCGCCTGGATTCCGCACTTTTACGCAGCCATCGCCAAATCTCAGGATTCCGCCAGACGCCCAAATACAAGACATAGGCAAATCGGCCGTGATCACGAAACCCAAAACGAGATGGGAGAACTTCAGCGCTTTGTACATGTAGTTCGAACGACCGGCATGGCGCCGCGCGGATGTCAAAACGGAAATGGTGAATAAACCCTCTCATCCCATGGCCGCCCGCAAGTACCCGCGCAGGTCTCCTAGGGGAAATCGCGGAGAAGCAGGCGCCCGACGCTACGCAATCGAGCCTATCCTCGATAGATGCATCTTCAGCTGTGCCGGGCTTGAGGAGGCGGTAGGGCCGGCCATTCAAAAACAACGCGGAATCTATTGCTCTTGCACGACAGCCCCATGCAAATAAGCGCTCCCGTAAATTCCAATAATCGTTGCTTGAACAAGATTTGCGTACAATGTATACAAAGAATACGCAATCTGTATTTTTCTGCTGGAATCGCCGATGATATCCATATTGTTGTCGCGTTCAAAGTCGTCAGGCATCCATTTGCCCGCCGGCCCAGCTTGAGTTCAGGAGAAGCAAGGCAAAAATCATGACCTACAAAAACTCGATTTTGCTTGGGACGATCGGTGCCTACAGAGATCGATTTCACCAGTATCAAGTCAAGCGCTCATTCGAACAACGGCTGGAAATCGCGAAGACAATTCCGCGCACGGATGGCGTGGAGCCCGTCTATCCCCAGGACCTGGGCGCCAACGGGTCAGGCGTAGCCGCATTGAAGGACAGCGGTCTCGCGGTTTCCGCGGTAAACGTGAATATCAAGACAGAGGCCAAGTTTCGCAATGGGTCCGTAACCAATCCAGATTCCGGCATCAGGTCGGAAGCGGTCCAGTACATCAAGACCGCAATGGATTTTGCGGCCGAACTAGGCTCCGGCATGATTACTGTATGTCCACTGATCGACGGTTGGGACTATGCATTTCAAGTCGACTACGTTCATCAGTGGAAGTGGGCGATCGATGCATTCAGCCAGGCTGCGTCCTACCGCGACGACATCAAGGTGAGCATAGAGTACAAGGCATTCGAGTCCCGAAATCACATTTTACTGCCGTCAATGGGCAAGACCCTGCACTTTTGCGATCGAGTCGGGGCAAAGAACATCGGCATCACCATGGATGTCGGCCACGCGTTGATTGCCGGCGAGTGCCCGGCGGCGGAGGTCGTCGCGGCGCACGAGGCCGGGCGCCTCTTCTATGTGCACTTCAATGACAACGACCGCGGCGCGGACTGGGATATGCTGCCCGCATCCGTCCACCTTTGGCAGACGCTTGAGACTCTCTACTATTTGCGTCGGTTGGGCTATGATGGCTGGGTGGCTTATGATGTCTTTACCCGGTCGGGCGACAACGCCGAAGCAATTTCCGCGACATTCGAGATCATGGAGGATCTGGATAAACTTCTCGACAAAATCGGGGCTGCAACGCTGGAAAAGGTCATCCAGGGCGGCGTGCCGGCGCAGGGCTATCGAGAACTTGTAAAGTCATTGCTGTGAAACTTGGTCTGGGATCCTATACGTTTCGTTGGTCGATCGGGCACAAGGGGATTGTACCGGCCAACCCGATGACGGCATTTGATTTGCTGGACATCGCATCGCGGCACGGACTTTGCGTGATGCAATACGCAGACAATCTGCCGCTTCATCAGTTGTCGGACGCAGACTTGGATGGTCTCGCGCAGCGGGCTCGCGATTCCGGCATTGCATTGGAGGTAGGGACGCAGCCGTTCGGCGTGGCTAACGTCGCCCGCTACATTGCGATAGGCAAGCGCCTCGACGCAAGGATTCTCCGGGTCGCCCTGGATGGACCGGACGCCGCTAGGCCGATCGACGAGCTCGCCGCTGAATTCGCTCAGCTACTGCCGATGGCCAAGGACGCGGGAATACGCATAGCTGTCGAGAATCACTTCAACTTCCCGTCCAGGCGGCTGGTTGACTTGCTCGCAGCCATCGATGATGACCAGGTCGCGATCTGCCTAGATGTCGCAAACTCGATTTGCGCCGGTGAATGGCCTATGGAAACGGTCGGCATCCTGGCCCCTCACGCAATTAATTTGCATCTGAAAGATTACGTCATCGTGCCGGACGCCTATGGCGTTGGATTTGCAATTCACGGCTGCCCTCTCGGGCAGGGGCGGACGGATTTTCAGGCGATACTGAACGCCGCGCCGTATCCCGCCGACATGAGCGTGATACTGGAGCAATGGCTGCCAAGATGCTCGGACATGGATGCGGTGCGCCGACGAGAGCACGGATGGCTAGAGCAGAGCGTTGCCTTTGCCCGCCGCGAACTCCACCTGTGATTTCAAGGGTGGCAGGCCCGCCGGTCACGCAAGGGAGCATCGATCAAATTCGACTAAAAGCCTTGTGTTTGCGAGTTATTGGATTTATTGTGTACAGTGAATACACTGAATTTCAGCCAATCTCCAATGAAGTCGGATGGAATGTCGACGCATCTCGAAGAAAATGTTTACTATCGGCTCCGCGAAATGATCCTGTCGGGTGAATTGGTGTCCGGGGAAAAGCTGGTGCAGGAAGATTTGTCGGCGCGATTGGGAGTAAGCCGCACCCCGCTGCGGACGGCGATCTCAAGACTGAACAGCGAGAACTTCGTCCGAATTTCGTCGCGCGGCGAGGCCTCCGTATCCGAGTTCGGACTGCGGCAGATCGCGGAGCTTTTCGAAATCCGCGCTGTACTGGAAGGGCTGATTTGCCGGTTGCTGGCCCCGAAGATCGAACTCAAGCACACGATCTATCTCCGATCCCTCATGGCGTCGGTTGCGGATGCGGTGGCGGCAGGTGACGATGCAATATACCGCGAAGCCGATGTCGAGTTCCACACGTACCTGACAAGTCTGATTCCGGGAGGAAATCTCGGCCGATTGCTTGAACCGGTTCATACGATCATGCGCATGTCCCTTTCCCAGGGCATCCTGCGCTCGCCTGCGGAAACGCACCCCGAACACTTGGCAATCATTGATGCCCTGGAAGCCCGCGACTCCGACGAGGCGGAGCGCGCCATGATCAATCACATCCGCAAGACCATCGCATTGCTGCAGAAAAAGGCCGAGAACGAATCGCAGGCTTAACCGGGCTCCGCGTCGGCTACCTAAAATACTCCGGCGCGGGTCAACACAAGAAGGAGGAAGCTCTAATGAAGAAATCTAGATGTGCGGCATCGGTAGCGGCGCTGGTGGCGGGCCTTGCATTCGCCGGAGCGGCGAATTCCCAGACCATTGAGTTCTGGACCCAGCACTATGCCGATAAATTGAATTGGAATGCAGCAATCGCCGAGTTGATCGAGGACTTTGAAGCCGAAAGCGGCATTCAGGTGAATCACGAAGTCGTACCTTGGAGCGCGGCGTTTCAGACTTGGTTGACAGTCGCCAGAGGCGGCGCCCATCCGGACTGCGCAGACATGTACTGGCTGCACTCGTTTTCCGCCATCGGCGGAGACCAGTACGGTCCGATGCCTATTAACGAGTATCGCGACGAATTCCCGACACTGGAACAGGACTTCTATTCCGGCGCGTTGAGAGACGTGATTTGGCAAGAGGATTTCTACGGCATTCCCTGGCGCGGCGATATTCGCGCGATGATTTACCGCACGGACGTCGCGGCCGAAGTTGGCATAGCCGGTCCTCCCGAGACATGGGACGAAATCATCGAATACGCGAAGAAAATGACCAAGCGCGATGAAAACGGCAACATTGAACGGTGGGGCTTCGCATTCGGTTCCGCCTCCAATGTCGTTTCTTGGCTGCTGCCGTACTATTGGCAGGCCGGGGGCGAGATGATGACCGAGGACGGCAAGACCGCGACCATAGACAACGATGCCATGCGGGCTGCGCTGAGCTTCATGCGCGACCTGATCTGGGAGCACGAGGTCGTCAACGAGGACAGCATGGAACAGGGCTTCGACGCCCTTCCGCTATTCGTGAATGGCAAGATCGGCATCATTGGAAGCGCCCACCAGGCATGGGGCGTGCGTCTTGACCGGGAGTATCCCGAGATAGATGGAACCTGGGCCATGGCACGAAGCGCCATGGGTCCCGACAACCGTTCCAGCTTTAGCGGCGCGGGCTATATCGGCGTTCTGCGCGGCTCGGAAAATGCCAAGGAATGCGTGGAATGGATGAAGTTCCTTAGTCGCGACGAGAACATGTTGAGGTTATCGAAGGCTTCGGGCGCGGTCGGCACGAAACCGGCGGTTATGGGATCGGATTTCTGGTCGGATCGACCGTGGAAGGTGATCGTGGGGCAAGCGCTTGAAGATGCGCACACCTCGCAGCATCCAGCTCCGGCCTGGAGCAGCATCGCCACGCCGAAGCCCGGCGCTGTACTTTTCGATCTGATGTATGATACTATAATCCTGCAGAAGGACATGGATGCCGCGATCGCAAAGGCGCAGGAACGCATGCAGGCTGAATTGACTCGATAGCCATCGTCTCATCGCCAAGCCACAATTGGGGGGGCGTCACCGGCTCCCCCACGTACGTGTAACTACCGCTGGCGACAAGCCATCCCCAAACGGGGCCGCAGCCGCATGAATGAAAAAAATATCTTTTGCTACATTATGGTGGCGCCGGCGCTGATCATTACCATGCTGCTCGGCATCTATCCGATGTTCGCCTCCATGTTCATCAGTTTCCGCACCTACGATCTCCTCAACGTTCAGGAAAGGGGGTCCCACTGGGTCGGTTTGCGGAATTACTACACGGTTTTTGCGGACGAAAGATTTGTCCAGACGGTTATACAGACCATTCTCTTCACCGTGTTGGCCGTAGGGATTTCTGTTGCGATGGGGCTTTTTCTGGCTCAGATAATCAATGCCCGATTCAGGGGACTCGCTGTTCTGCGTACATTGATTCTGGTTCCCTGGTTCGTGCCTCCCGCGATCGCATCCGTGATCTGGATATGGCTGCTCAATACGGACCTTAGCCCTATAAACTCGCTGTTGCGGGATATGGGCTGGACAACCAGAAATATTCGGTTCTTGACGGATTCGAGCACTTGGGGGCCGATCAGCATTCCCATGCTGGCGATTGTCGCCGTGCGGGTTTGGAACGGCCTGCCGTTCATCATCATCTTCTTATTGGCCGGCCTGCAATCCGTTCCAAAGGATTACTACGAGGCCGCGGAAATTGACGGCGCAAACATTGTTCAGAAGTTTATCCATGTGACCCTGCCTATGCTCAAGCCGGTCCTGCTCATCCTGCTTGCGCTCTTGTTCATGGGCGGAATTGGCCACTTTGAAATGAACTTCATCATGACTGGAGGCGGTCCCAGAAACCTGACCAACGTCATGGCGGTCTACGCGTACAACCAGGGATTTCTCTTCTTCAAATTCGACCAGGCGGCAGCGGCGAGCGGCGTCATTCTCATGATGTCCAGCGTGATCTGCGTCTTCTACATGTGGGCGCAATCCAGGGACAACCTGCGGTGACTTCGGCTACCGCATTCCCGGTCGCCAAGTCTCGGACCAGGGCGGGCGACGCCCTTACCAAGGCGGTGATCTACATCGCCCTCGCCATGATGCTGGTTTATCTGCTTCTGCCCGTTTACTGGATGATCAAGAGTTCGTTTCAGTCCAACTTCGAGATTCAGCGGATTCCGCCGCTGTGGCTACCCGCCGATCCCACATTGAAACCCTACGAGAATGCCGGCCTCCTGATCCCGATGTGGCGCTACATCTACAATTCGCTCTTTGTCTCGGCAATGACGGCATTTATAGCGAGCGGGATTTCCTGCACCGCCGCCTATGTGCTCGCCAGATTCCGATTTCCGGGAGCAACTCTGATCCTGGCGCTGATACTGATTACGCAACTCGTTCCGCCCATTACGCGAGTGTTTCCAGTTTATTTTCTGATTCAGAGCTTCGGGATGCTGAACACCTATTCCGGGTTGATATTCGCATATGTCGGGTTCTCGGTGCCCTTCGCGGTTTTGCTGTTGCGCGGCTACTTCCAGACAAGCTGCCCGCCGGAACTGGAGGAGGCCGCGCTGATGGACGGCTGCACCTACTTCAGCGCATTCTGGAGGGTCATCCTGCCTGTTTCCCTCCCCGGAATTGCCGCGGTGACCATCTTCACGTTCCTGAATGCCTGGAACGACTTTCTTTGGGCGAGCCTTTTGCTGAGTTCCGGCGAAATGAAAACCATACAGGTCGGCATAGGCGAATTCTCGACCGAAGGCGGTTCGACGGAGTATCAGAACGCTTTCATGGCTGCATGCGTGGTCTCGACGCTGCCTGCGCTCATCCTCTTCTTCTTTGTTCAGCGCTGGCTCGTCGGAGGATTGACGGCCGGCGCGGTGAAGGCTTGAATCCAAACAGGAGTTGAAAACATGACAAGAATCTCGATTGACGGTCAGAAGTTCCTGATCGATGGCGTGCCGATACATCAAGGTCGCAGCTACAAAGGAAATCCGGTCGACGGGCTGCTGTTCAATTGCAGAATGGTGCAGGCGATCTTCGACGACGAAAATCCCGAGACGCTGGGAAACTGGGCGTATCCAGATACCGGAAAATGGGATCCGGAGCGCAACGTCAATGAACTCATTGCAGAATTGCCAGAGTACCTGGCGCATGGCTGCACGGCGATTACCGTCAATCTTCAAGGCGGCATGCCGATTACCAAGACCGAGAGAGCTCAGCCTTGGGTCAATACCGCGATCGATCCCGACGGCGAACTGAAGCCGGCTTATATGGACCGGCTTCTGCGCCTTCTTAAGGCGGCCGATGATCTTGGGATGATCGTTATCGTCGGCTACTACTATTTTGGCCAGGACAAGTTCGTAACCGACGAAGAAGCAGTCAAGCGCGGAACAATCAATGCGAGCCGATGGCTGCTCGAGACCGGATTGGAAAACATCCTGATCGAGATCAACAACGAGAGCGATGTTCCTCTCTATGTGCACGACATTCTGAAGCCGGCCCGCGTGCATGAACTGGTCGACTTGGCCCGCAACGAGGAAAAGGACGGTCGGCGGTTGATCGTTTCCACATCTTTTACAGGCGGATCGTTCCACGGAAGCATTGCAAAGGGAATTCCCACGGAGGCAGCGCTGGAATTGTCGGACTACGCGCTTGTCCACACCAACCGGCACGATACGCTCGGAACCCGTCAGGTCGTCGAGGCTGTACGCCAGATGGCCGCATACAAAGAGCGCCCGATGCCGGTTGTCATCAACGAGGACTCCATTTCGGTCGCCAACCTGTTTGCCGCGGTCGAGGTCTACGCTCCCTGGGGATACTATGACCAGGGGGACAACAATTACCGGGACGGATACCAGTCGCCGCCGGTCAACTGGCATATCAACACTCCCGAAAAGAAGCGATTTTTTGACGGCGTTGCCGAGATTGTGGGAGCCGGGGCGTAGTCGCCCGCCGACTCGGCAGGCAGAAGGGGGGCCGTCAAGAAAATGTCGTCGGTCAAGATTCGAAACCTGAGGAAATCGTTCGGATCCTTGGAAGTGGTTCACGGTGTTTCGCTGAACATTTCAGACGGTGAGTTTGTCATTCTGGTCGGTCCGTCGGGATGCGGCAAATCCACCCTGCTGCGCATGATTGCCGGGCTGGAAAACATAACTGCCGGCGACGTGATCGTGGACGATGTAATCATCAACAAACTTCCGCCGCGAGAACGCAACATAGCGATGGTTTTCCAGTCCTATGCTCTTTATCCGCACATGACCGTGCGGAGGAACATGGCATTTTCTCTGAAACTTGCCGGCAAGGACCGGGCCGAAATCGCCGAGAAGGTCGCTATTGCCGCGGAAGTTCTCGACCTTGAGCATCTCCTTGAACGCAAGCCGGCGCAGCTTTCGGGTGGGCAGAGGCAGCGCGTTGCGATGGGGCGCGCCATTGTACGAAATCCGAAGCTGTTTCTTTTCGACGAGCCGCTATCGAATCTGGATGCCAAGTTGCGCGTGCAAATGCGGGCCGAGATCAAGGAGATGCATCAGAGGCTCAAGACGACGATCATTTATGTGACGCATGATCAGGTCGAAGCCATGACCATGGCGGATCGGATCGTGGTGATGAACGAAGGCAACATCGAACAGGTCGGCTTGCCCATGGAGCTATACTATCGTCCTCAGACCCTGTTCGTGGCTTCGTTTATTGGTTCACCCGCCATGAACACGGTGGAGGGCAAACTGTCGGCGAACGGACTGTTTCGATTCAGTCGCGGCGCCGAGATAAACTTTGGCGATGCGTCGCCGCGTTCGGGCGGCGATAAGGATGTCGTGCTGGGCATAAGGCCCGAGAATATCAATACGCGGCGGCAGGGAATTCCCATTGGCGAAGCCCGGATTCGCGTTGTCGAGCCGATGGGGTCCGAAACCCTGCTGTCGACTTCGGTGCACGATGAAACGTTCGTTTTTCTGGACAGGGACCGGCAGGAATTTTCCGTGGGCGATACTCGAGTGTTATTCGCCGAACCTACCGACTTCCACTTCTTCGAAAAAACAAGCGGCGAGCGCCTCGCGTGATATGCAATCCACCGCTGATTGCCCCACAGGTCTTGAACGAACGATCGGAGTGCGCAATTCCTGTCGACCCGATCTCTATGAATTGATCAATGGTCGAAGCTGCATCCCGGATAATCGACCTTTCATCCCGACGCAGTTCACTCATATCATGCCGTAGTCTCGCCAAGCTCTGAATTCTTCGACGAACAATGATGGCAGCATGTAGCCCTCCCAGAGTTTTTTGGTTCCCTGTAGCGGCTGCCTCTACCCGGGGGTGAATCCGGCGCGGCGGATCGTGTTGACCGCGAAGCTCGCGATCGTCTGGTTCGGGTCGGGCGGGCCTCGCTGCCTCCGGTAGTTCGGCTTGGACATGTGAACGGCCAGAATTTTGATCTCGTCCATGTGGACGACCGTGCGCGCGGACGGTCGAGGTGCCCGAGCGCGGCGGCCCGTTCAGGCGCAGGGCGCGAACCGCCCGGCTGACCGTCCGCTGCGAGGCCGTCGACCTAGTGCCCCCGGTGGAGGTCGGCGGCGAGACCATGCGCATGGTCGCGGTGTCGGCCAGGGAGGAGAGGCCGGCGAAGGAGGTGGAAGCCAAAAAGGAGGCGCTGCACTGGCTGCTGCCGGCGACCGAAGGCGAGCCCGGCGCCGGGACGGCGGCGACGGTGCTGCGCTGGTTCGAGCTCAGATGGCGGATCGAGCGCTACTTCGACGCGCTCAAGAACGGAACCCGCATCAAGGACCGTCGCCTCGACCATGCCGACGACTTGAAGAAGTGCCTCGCCTTCGACGCGATCACCGCCTTCCGGGTCTGGGGCCTCGCCAGGCCTGCTCAAAAGGCATCCATGATTCGCAACTCCATCCGGCGGCCAATCTACGCGGCGGAGAGGAAGGAGTCCAGTCTTTTCGTGAAGATCAAGACGGGATTGAACCCAGCATCGAAAAAAAATTTGCCCTGCCCGCCGACCGCTGCGGAATTGCCAAAGGCGTTCCGATGGAAGATAATCCGCAGGGTCCACAACCGGTCTTGCCTGTCCGGCATGGAATTTTCTGGCCCAAGTGTCTATATTTGAGGTAGGGCGGCAACTGCCCTATCAAGGAGAAATTATCGTGCATGCCGAGATCGCCGATAGAAAGGACGAGATTGCCAGAGTCTGCGGGCGCTTCCGGTTGTCGCGACTCGAGGTATTCGATTCGGCGGCCTAGTGGACGGATTTCGATCCGGAAGCGAGCGACGCGGACTTTCTTGTCGAGTTCGAGCCACCGCTCCTACCTGGAATTTCCGACCGGCGCCGCGGGCGCGATCCGCATCAGGTACCTGAAGGAGGCGATCGAACTGTCACGAAGGATTGTCTTTCATCGCAAATGCCAAGCGCAGTCTCGCGCGAGCCATTCATCGAGGAGGCCGGAGAATGAGCAACGGCAGCAACCCGGAGGACGTCAAGCCCGTCGGTGCCGTCTGGCGCCCCGTACGCGATCTTCATCCGTCGCTGCGCGGCTTCAGCCATCCCGGCGCCCGCCAGGCGGCGGCGCGCTGGCGCGAGATCCGCGGCGCGCTCGAGAACCCCGAAATCGACCGAAGCTCGATGGATCTCTGGATGCTTTCCCAGAAGCGGGCCTTCGCCATCGAGACAGGGCAGATCGAAGGACTCTATCTGCTGCGCCGCGGCGTCACCGAGACTCTGATAGCCGAGGGCTTCGAGGGAGTGCGCGGCGCGCATTCGGCTACGAGCGTCGACGACGACACTCTCAAAGGGCTGCTGCAGGACCAGGAGGCGGCGCTGGAGATGCTATTTGCCCATATAAGGGACGAGCGGCCGCTGGCTTCCTCAGCGCTCAAGGAATGGCATGCGCTGATGACAAGGCACCAGGCGTCCGCGACCGGCATCGATCCTTTCGGCAACCGCGTGGAAATTCCGCTGCGCCGCGGCGACTGGAAGATCAGGCCGAACAATCCGCGCCGCGCCGACGGTTTCGTGCACGAATACTGCCCGCCCGAACAGGTGCAAAGCGAGATCGACAATTTTCTTCGCTTCCACGAAAGTCATCGGGAGCTGAAACTGACGCCCGAGCTCGAAGCGGCGTGGCTGCACCATGAGTTCGTGCGCATCCACCCGTTCCAGGACGGCAACGGCCGGATATCGAGGCTGCTAATGGCCTATCCATTCATCAAGGCCGGCGAGTTCGTTCCTATTATTTCGACAGAGGCCAAGTTCGACTACATCGGCGCCCTCGAAGTCGCCGACGCGGGCGATTTGCCCGCCTTCTCGAACTATCTCGGCGACCTTGCGACGGCCCGCTGCAACGCCGCAGTCGTCCGCGCTCGGAGCATACTTGAAGGGCGCACTCATTTTCGTCACGGCAATGGCGGGGTGACCAGCAAGGGCGTCTACTATCCGCCCCATGGGGAGCCGGTGCCGACGACCGCGCCGGAAACGCAGCCGGAAACGCCGGGACAGCCCGCCGATGACGGCGGCAACCCAGGTCCGTTCGAAATCCCGGATCCTTTCAAGCCGCCTTCGCCCTTCGACTAATTATAGAGGACGGTAGCTCGTTTTCGCCGGAATACTTCCTATGGCATTGAAAGAGTTTGGCCGCCGCGTCCCGGCTGCGCGACCTGGATCGACTCCGGCACGGACCGGGGCTTCTCCCTTATGCAAGCCGACGGCGGACGCGGACGGATCGCCGATCGTCATCCGGGTCCACGGCGCCGATATCCAGGACCGCGACGGAGCGGTCGATGTCATCGTCGAACTGCTGAGGAAGCCCCCCGAGGTCTCCAGGCTATTCGCCGACGGCGGTTACGCGGGTCCCATGCTGGGTGCCGCGCTCGAGGAGTTGGGAGAGTCGAGCCTGATCGGGATTGTTGAAAAGCCTAGGGAATTCAAGGGATTTGCGGTGCTCTTCCGTCGATGGGTGGTGGAACGGACCTTTGCCTGGATGGGGCGCTGCCGGCGGTTGGCGAAGGATTTCGAGCGCACCGTGGCAAGTTCGCTAGCATGGGCGCAGCTGGCGGCGTGCCGGTTCCTCATGCGGCGGGTGGCCCGAGAAAGAAGTCCTCGATTAAAAAGAGTTTAATAACAATGACTTATGAATCAAACTCTTAGGCCAACTTGCATGGCCCACTATAGCCGATTTGTTTATACTATATGAGTGCGGGATGTTGAAAGGGCGGGGTTTGCCGCGGCGGGACCACGCAAAAGTAACTTTTTTCATATTTTTGTTTCAATAATAAATTTTTCTCTGACAACGCAACATTTGATTTGATACGCGCCTTGGCATGCAAGTTTCCGATTCGAAAAGAGGCGACATTTTTACGCGCGGCGTGACGGTGCCGCCGGTGCGAGGCTACGCCGAGCAGCAGCGATGGGACGCCCTTGCCGCGCGCCACCACTATCTTTCCTTCAAAAAGTTCTACGGCCGCGCGCTTCGCCACGTGGCGTTAAGCGGGGAGGCCTGGGTTGCTCTGATCGGCTGGCAGGCGGGGGCATTCAAGGTCGGCGCGCGCGACGCCTGGATCGGCTGGACGCGCGATCAGCGGCTCTCGCGGCTTCATCTC
>MPMP01000009.1 GCA_002238565.1 Albidovulum sp. bin36 | reverse complement strand
CCTTGGTCGGAAAGCAGCTCGCGGCGAATCAGTGTGTTCGCTGTCATGGAGTCGGTATAGCCGACAAAATCAAACGTGTCTAGAGCTATAATGGGCAATGTGCAGGGTGCGGTAGCGGCGAACATCGAGTTGATTTGGCGCTGCAATGCTCCGAAACAAACGCTAGGTCGATCTTCCGTCGTCAAAAATGGCGCACATGAACAAGCAACTCTTCACTCGGTCGCCCCTCGATGGTTGCAGGCCAGCCAACAAGGTCAGGACGGAGCCCGAAGAGGACAAAAACCTTGCCGTCTCGCTTAGGTCCAGGTTGGAGGCCGCTGTCTACGCGCCATCCGTGGGCACCTCCCGGACGCAGCGCGGCGGAGGGCGCCGTGATGCCGTCTACTGCCGTTCGATTGGCTTGGGCGAAGTCTCGGAATGCCGGCCAATCTTCGGGCCCGCCCGTTAGGATCTCTTGAGGGAGATCGGGTTGAAGGGATGGAGGTTCGCCGATGTCAACGGCCCACAATGCACGGCGAATGGTGAGAAGATCCTCCGGATCGGTAATTTCCTCATGCCGGAGAAACTCAGCCCAGGCCCGTCGGGGGTATCGCAGAAATAGTGGGTCAGTTCGCCGGCAGCATTCCATCGTCCGGCGGACTGCGATGAATCCTCCCGCAAATGGGAAAAGCGGGGATCGGCATGCCGGAACGCGATCACATGGCTGGCGATGTCCTGAGGGCCCTGGCGAGGTTCCGCACTCGAAGAGGCCCATCATCATCCGGCGACCAGTGCTCGCCCAATGCCTGGGCAGGAGTACTGCCTTCCAGCCGCTCGCGCCGTCGCTCGAACCAGCGCCGGACTCCGATGTCGTAGTACGCTCCGGAGAGATCGCCGACCACGAAGGTAAGGAAATGAAGACGGCTCGCCAGCGTGTCGGGCGTGGAGCGGCTGCCTGACAAGTAACGTCGCGCACTGGATTGGGAGATACCTAGGAGACGGGTCAGCAGGTCCAGTCCCAGGACGTCCTGCAAGATACGCCACTCGTGCTCGGGGGCGGGCGATTGGTCCAGAGCCTCGCTAATCTTTTCCAACAGCACGGAAAGCTGGCTTGAGTCGGAGCACGGCAGGCGGTTGAGCTCGGCAAGGAATGTATGGCCGATGCCGGCTTCGGCCATACCCGTTTGAAGTTTCTGCATGGCAGCGTCGTCAAGGCAGGTAATCTGTCGAGACAGCAGACCCATAGCGTCGGCGCGGCTCAGTGCCGCGATAGCCGCGGATGCAAGCTTCGGCTCATCGAATGGACTGCGAACGGAATGTATATTGAGATTGCCCATGATCCAAATACTATCCGATAGTCCGGCCTCCGCCAACTGCGGTCTGGCTTTCCTCCGGTAGATCATGCGTTGACGGGCTGCCATGAGCACTGAAACGAAACGCGATCCGCTGCCGGCAATATCCCGTGCAACTGTCGAGGATATCAGCATGGCCTAGGCGGCGTGGGAAAACGACATTGAGGCGCATGGCACCATTAGCGGAGCGTTGCGGATAAGGTCGTCCGCCGATGCCGCAAGAGATTTCGATCCGGCATCCTGCGCGCAGGCCAAAGGCAGGCTCGCTGCGCTGACCGATGAGGAACAGGCGGCGCTGATGGCGCTGGGCAGGTTTACCCGGGATCAGATTGCGGACTGGCTCTGGAAATGCGAGCGCGCGATCGAAATGATGCCAACTCTCGATGAGGTCTACCAGATTCGACCCGGAAGCTATTGGTTTCCCAGACCGCACAACGTTTTAAATTGGAAGCAATCCATAGCGGCCACTGTTTGGGTTCTTGCTGAAGAATGTGCACTGTCCACCGCTCTGAATGTCCCTCGGGGGGTCAACGTTCTCAAGGATTATGATCTGCCGGTCCGACATCGCGTTAAGCTGCTCATAGAAGCGCCGATGGACGTCAGTGCCTGTCAGGTCGTCGTCATCGCCGTCTGGTTCCCTATACGCGAGCAAGGGCGTATCGATCACAGCAAAACCAGGATGCGATAGTTCGTTGCGCTTCGTGAACTCCAACAATGAAACCGTAAACGCAGCGTACGAAAGCGCGCGCATACCTTTGCCACGAGCGCCGCGCGCCTTGCCTGAAATAACGAAATCACGTAAAGGCTGCGCGAAGTAGACCCTATCGGCATCGGGCAAGTTCCAACTCTTGAGCTCTTCCTCGTAGACCTTTGAGAATGAATTAAGTGTACTTAGGGAAAGGTCAAGCGCCGGTTCGTTTTGTAATGTTGTTGTCTCAGGCGATGCCTCAAGCTCGGTTCTCCGTACTTCCAACTCAGAAATGGTCGATAGGATACGCAATGCAGATTCGACTGAAGATCGACTATTCAGCAATTCCGTATAGGCCGCCCTCTGGGAATTTAACTCCGGATTGATCCCCTGAAGCTCCCCAACCGCAAGTTCTAATTGCTCGCCCAGCCTCGGAGCTAGCGAATCACATTCGTGCGCCTCTTCACTCAACTGGGAGACCGTGTCTGCTAGCTCAACCCTGAGCTTCTTGATCTTTCCAACTTCAGCGTCCGCAGCCTGGATTACGGCCTCAACGTTTCCATCACAATTGCCATCCAAGTGCTGTTCGTTCGGTTTGGAGCCGCAAAGCGGGCATGTCTGACCGTTTAACGCCGAGACCAAAGCCCCGCTCTCTCGAATACCCTCAAGGCGGACGAGGTCAGACTGATAGTGATCATCGAGAAGTTGAAACCTCTTTAGAAGCTCAGAAATTTCGGCTTGGCGTTCACGCGCTTCTTCCAAAGCCCGTCTCGCCTCGTTCCGCCGAAGAGCGAAAGCGCGATACACTTCTTCGGACTGATCGAGTGCAGCCTTTTCACGATCCAATTTCTGATTCAGGCGTTGCACCAGTTCAAGAAGGTCGTTCTCGTCATCATCCTCGCCGGTCAAGCCAGCCAGTCGCTCTCTGTTTTCGAAAATCAGGTCGTCAATGACTTCAATTTTGGCTGTTCGGGATAGCCGTTTGGTTCGCTGCGCCTCCTCGGGCTCGACCGCACTATCGTCAATTCCTGTCAGAAGAAGTTTGAAGGTAGAGAGTTCTGCCGCGCGGCTTAGGTATTGTCCGGTCTCAATCGGCGATCCCTGTTTCCGGACGTCGCTCTCCGAAATCAAACACAGGTGCGCCAAATTTCGGAAACTCAACGAATTCGTCTCTCCCCTCGCATTCTTTCGAACTCGTTTACCAGCCAATCCGATCTTTTCCAGCAAGAACATGGAGACATTTTCTTGGTTATTTCGGTTGTGTTTCGCGCCAAGAGACTTTGCCTCCAAGTCTTGAGGTCGGACTTGATGCAATCCCTCGTAACACCTGAATCCTCCGCCGGCAGTTGCTCTTTCTAGCGTAAAGAGAGTGCCGTCACTTTCTTCGATTCCAAGAAAAATTGTCTCGTAACCAACACGCTCGGGAATGTCGCGTAGTTGCTTGCTCGAACCGAGCATGAAGTCGATAGCTTCACCAAGAAATGACTTTCCTGTCTCCGATGCACCATGAATTACGTTTAGACCGGAATCGAAAGTGAGTTGAGCATTCTCTCTCTTGGGGCCCGAGAAGGTTAAATGTCGAATTATGAGGCGATTTACAGTCATTGGTCATCCGCCATACTATTCTGCGGAACCTGAAATTGTTCTATCCCCTGTTCGAAATATTCGCCGACCCTCGCCTTCAACTGGCCTTCGGTCAAATCGCCAAATTCCTGCACGACCCACTCAGCACGCGCAGCCAGCGTGCGGATGTACTGGCTCGTCAGACTCGATAGGAATGTTTCGGCGATTTCACCTGCTCCATACACGATGCCGGATTCTTCAACCCCCCTATCGGCCAGCCCCTTTCTGGCCATTAATAGCAAGCCGCGTTCGACCAACTCGCGTCGCACCAAAAGCTCTGCTGTACGCATCGGGACTGCAGCATGTAGGCTCGTCGGCCCGCCGATGTCTCCAGTGTGGACCACGAGATGATCGAATACCACTAGTCGCTGCAAGTCAAATGATCGAGGATAGGCCGCAACCAACAAGCTGACAGAGCGAAGCCCTGTTTCAAGTGCCGAGTTGAAAGCTTCGGGCGGCTTCGCAATGCCGTACGCAATGCCGACGTGGCGTGCGCCTCCGGTAGCATAATCGCGCGCAATGACAATCCTTCTACACAGCCGTCGACAAATATCGATGTCCGCTAGCTGGCGATGTCGTCAGAGCAAATCGTGATCGTTTCCGGCGACTGGAAACCCGGCCAGCAATAAAGTCTCGGAATGTCGGCTGCTAGCGAATATTGTCAATTTGAAAAAGGTGGATTTATTCGGGAGCATCAGACGAATTTCCAAATATACGCTATGAGCATTCGAATTAGCGCACCGGGCGGCTGCCGCGAGCGCTGTAAATTATCCCCGGCGACGGAAGAGCTTGAACGGAGCGGTAGCCAAAACCGCAGGAAGAACCGCGTCCGCCAGCCGCGAATATCACTGCATTCGATTATTCGCTTTCTATCGACGAGACCGACAGTATCAACCGCATCGCTGGCGATGATACCTTGGACAAGTCGAATTTACCTGCGGCTGTATACCCGCTTGGACGCTATAGGTGCGCCGGCGCGCTTTTCGCGAAACGCAACGATCATTCCCGAAGCCAAAATAAGAACAATGCCGACCCATGACGAGATTGGCGGCCAATCCGCCCAGACGACGACGCCCCAGAATACAGCCAAAACGAGAACGGTGTATTCAATAGGCGCTATAGAGCTTACCTGCGCCATGCGGTAGGCTTGCGATATGAAGTAACCGCTAAAAGCGCTCGCAAGGCCGACGCCGACCATAATAGCGAAATCTAGTTGCCCGGGCCACGTCCAGGGCCGAGTGATAAATTCAACCGACGGATGGCTCGACTCCGATTCGAACCCGTAGAATCCTATGCCGAAAATGATGCTCGCTGCGGCAAATACCAGATGAATGTAAAATGCCATCGTCGACGCGCGCTCCGTCAGGCCGATTTTTCGAGTTACAATTTGCATAACGGAATAGAAGAAAGCTGCGCCTACGGGAAGCAGCGTCGCAGGCTGAAACCCCTGCATCCCCGGCTTTACGAGGAGCATGACGCCTGCCAGTCCCAGTGCCACGGCCGACCACCGCTTTACTCCGACCTGCTCGCGAAGAATAATGACGGACAGCGTAATGGTCATGATCGGAGCCACAAAAAATATTGCCACGGCATCGCCCAGCGGCAGTACTGCTAGGCTGGCAAAAAACATAAGGTTGGCTAGCACTAGGCAAAGTCCTCGGATCAAATGCGCAACGGGTCGCCGAGTCTTCAGGTTGGCGAATCCGCCTTCAAGCGGAATAATGATCGTCAGCGTCAAAGCGAGCGCAATTAGCGAACGAATGAATATGATTTGGTGCAGCGGATAGCCGTCGCTCAAAAACTTGATACTCACATCGGTGATCGAAAATCCCACGGAAGCGGCAAGCGCGCAAAAAATTCCCGCGAGGTCCCTTGAAATTTGCAACTGCGAAGGCATTGATTTCTGTTCCGTCGCGAACTGATCGCATGGCGACTCTGCGAATTGACTGATGCGCCGGAATTCGAACGCGTCAACCAGTAATCGGCCGAAACCAGTGTCGCAAACATGCGAAATCGCTAAAAATTGCTGGCGACGCCAATTTTTCGAGAACTCGGCATCTGGATTCCGTCCGAATCAATCTTGCGGCCGGCATCGAATCCATTCCGCATTGCGGCAAAAAAGTCATGTCGGGCGATTGACAATCGCCTAGCACTCTTATGTGAAGTGACATTCAATTCAGAGGGAGAAGAATATGGTTGAAATTCCTGTTGCCCTGATCGGTTGCGGCAGAATCGGGCGGATGCATGCGGAAAACATTGCATCCCATCCTAAGCTAAAGCTGGCCGCGGTGCACGACGCTCATGGCCCCTCCGCGGAGAAGATCGCTTCTGATTTCGAAGTCCGGTCGTGCGCCGAAGCGGAAGAAATTTTTTCGGATAGCGCGATCAAGGCCGTGCTCGTGGCATCGACAACCGACACGCATACGGAATATATCGAACGTTCCGTTGCGGCGGGCAAGCCCGTACTCTGCGAAAAGCCGATTGATCTGGACATCGCGCGAGTTAACCAATGCGCTAAAAACATCTCCGGCAGCGATGTTCCCGTGCAAATCGGCTTCAACCGCAGATTCGACCCCGGGCACGCCGCTGCGTCGAATGCCGCGCGCTCGGGCGAAATAGGCGAATTGCGCCAGGTATTCATTACTTCCCGAGACCCGGAAATGCCTCCAGAAGCCTATTATTTCTCGGCTGGCGGGCTGCTGCGGGACATGACGATTCACGATTTCGATTTGGCTCGATTCTTCCTCGTGGACGAGCCTGTCGAGGTTTTCGCAATCGGCGGCCGCCTAATCGACCCGGATTTCATGAACGAGCTGGATGACCACGACACCGCCATGATAATCATGCGCACGGAAGATGGCAAACAGTGCCATATAAACAATTTTCGCCTGGCTACCTACGGATACGATCAGAGGGTCGAACTCGTCGGCTCCGGCGGCATGGTGATTAGCGGCAACCGCAAGCCCCACGAGCTTCAGCGTTTTTCGGGAAACCGGACCGAATCGTCGGAACCCTATCTGTACTTCTTTATAGAGCGCTATACCGAAGCATTCGCGGCGGAGCTGTCCGAGTTCGCCAATTGCATCGAAAGCGGGAATACTCCTTCACCCGGTTTCGAGGACGGTCGCAGAGCGCTTCTTCTGGCTGAAGCCGCGTACCGTTCCATCGCCGAGCGCCGCCTTGTTCGGGTCGACGAAGTCGTCGAATAGCATTCGACGACCGTCGGCAGACGCTGCGTTTTCACGGGCGGGAGCGATTTCGCGCAGCTTTGAATCCCGCCGCTATTGAACGGCCCCGCGGGCATCGACTTTAGCGAAGCCCCGGACGACTTCGCCGCGCGATATCGCGACCTTGTCGAAAAGGTTTACGACCGGGCAGACGTGATTCGGTATGACCCGCACTTGCTCGCCGAAGCGCGGCGGCCGTTCGCTGCCGCGCGTGTCAAGGATCCCGTGCTCCTCGGTCAGCGCCGAAAGGACGCAGCCGCTGTTCCGATCGATGCCGAAGCCGCTGCATCCCATTAGGTCGCTGGTCAGCGACTTGCTTCCGGCATCGATTATTGCGCGATCGCGCGTCGGGCGGCTAACCACCGTTGCAAGAACGTAGAGCGCACAATCGGAAGCCTGGCAAATTTCGGGCTGAAGCTGCGACCGGTCATTGAAGATATAGGTTCCTGCTCTATATTCCGTAACGGATTCCAAGCCGTCATCAATCCACATGTCCGGCGTGCCGCCAGTGGAAACGCAAACAGTCGGCAAACCGCTTTTTTCGGCGCGGTGTTTCGCCTCGGCTAGAAATTCTCCGGATTGCTTCCGGGCTCCGACTGCTGGAAACGTCATTAGGCCTCGATAGGCGACGCCCGGAGCGCTGTCTATGAATTTGGCGAGTTCGATGGCGGCATCCGGGCTTTGGACGCCGTTTCGACCGCCGCCAGTGTCGCATTCAACCATAACTTCCAGGTCGCGTCCGATTGAGGATCCGGTTGCGGCGAGTCCTTCAACAACGCTTTTGCTGTCTGCGACCGTTTGGATCGGAGTATTTTTGACGAGACGCGCCAGCCGTTCTAGCTTGAGGCGTCCGACGACATTGTAGGTTAGAAGTATATCGCAAATACCGGCTTTCGCCATGATCTCGGCTTCGCCGAGTTTTTGGACCGTAATTCCCTGTGCGCCGATGTCCATCTGCGCCTTGGCAAATGCGATTTGCTTGTGCGTCTTGACATGGGGCCGATTGGCCATGCCCGCGCTGTCGCAGCGCTTCTGCCATTTCCAAAGATTTTTCTCTACGACATCAAGGTCGATGACAGGCACCGGAGTCTCAAGACGCTCGACAGTCTCCGGGGCATGCTCTAATTCGAAATAGCTTTCCAGATTTGGTATTGCCACAATGTCAATCACGTCGTTTCTCTTAATTGATTGCTAATACAGCTTTGGGTGGGCGTTGACCATAACGGCTGCTTAACCGGCCCTCCCGGCCTGGTTGGCGGGAGGAATTTTTTAGATCTTGAAGGCGCCTGCGGTCCGGCCCGGAAGAACGAGCCGGATATCACCCTAAACCCGGTGTAACGCAGCGACTTGACGAACCGGCAGTAAAGCGGACGTAATTTTATGCTCCCTGACGCCAAAGCCTCCAAGCGACGCCGCTTTCAGCGCCGCGCTACGGGCGAACCACGACCACGCTCAGCGCAGGCCCACCGTCAAAAGCTTACCTGATTACCACCTTGCGTAAGAGAATTATTTTGTGAACATATATTCGATTATAGAAACATTATAGGAATTAATGCTTGACTGAAATGGCGAACTGCGCTAATCTACGAATCATCAAGGGAGATTGGCAAGGCAAACGCACCCGGAAAGTCCTACCGCGAAGGCATTTCCATCATGGAACTAGGCGACATGTTCCCGGATGAAGCTGCCGCAACCGCGTGGTTCGAGAATCTGGTTTGGCCGAAGGGCCGGCATTGCCCGCGTTGCGGCTGCACAGACACCGCCGTTGCCGCCAAGACCTCCGGGCTGCCCTATTGCTGCACAGGCTGCCGGAAGCCGTTTTCGGTCAGGATCGGGACCGCGCTTGAGAGATCGAAGGTCCGGTTGAAGTTGACGAGACCTATGTAGGCGGGGAGCGGAAGAACATGCCCAAGTCAAAGCGCGAGAAAATGACGGGCGCGGAGCGGTAGGCAAGTCCGCAGTTGTAGTTGCGAAGGACCGTGAGACAATTCAGGTCGCCGCAAAGGTTTTCTAGTCAACCGACGCACCGACGCTGCAAGGCTTCGTGGAAGGCATCACGAAAGAGACTGCCAAAAGGGGGGGGCTACACTGACGATGCCAAAGCCTACGTGGGCCTTGACACGGACCATGAGTCGGTCAGTCACTCGGTAGGCAAGTATGTCAGGGAAATGGCGCATACGAACGGGATGGAGTGGTTCCGGGCAATGCTCGAGAGAGGAGGCTGTCAGGGCGTCTATCATCACATTGGCGCGAAGCATCTTGACCGCTACCTGGGCGAGTGTGCAGGATGCCGTGACATAAGGGAGGCAGACACAATGGAGCAGATGGAAGCGGTCGTAACCCGCATGATCGGAAAGCGGATCATGTATCAGGAATTGGTTGGCAATGCCGGAGCGGGGCCGTGAACGCCCCGGTTCCGAATTCGCGATTTGCACCGCACTTCGAATCGAGTCCGAAGCGGTCGTTGGCAAGCCTGTTTTCCGGATGCGGTGGTATGGACCTTGGGTTTATTGGGGGGTTCGAGTTTCTTGGCAAATCTTACGAGCCTTTGGCCAATCGCATCGTGTTTGCGAACGATATATCCAAGGCGGCGTGTCAAACATATCGTGACAACATAGGTCACGACATTCACGCGACGGACATTGACGAGGCTATGGCGAACCTTCCAAAGCGTTGTGACATTTTGCTCGGCGGCTTCCCGTGCCAAGACGTATCGTTAAATGGGAAGCGACAAGCTGCACAGGGACAACGAACGGTTCTGTATTGCAAGATGATCGAGGCCATTGAACGAACTCGACCTGCGGTTTTCGTGGCTGAAAACGTTCGAGGTCTGTTGTCCTGCGAATTCGGCGATCAGGTTCTTTCGGACTTTCATCTTCCCGGCTATGCAGTGTCGGTGGCGGTTCTGTTGGCATCGTCTTTTGGTGTTCCGCAAAATCGCGAACGCCTGTTCATTGTCGGGGCGAAAGGCGATGTGCCGTTCAAGTTTCCTGATCCGTCTGTCAATGTCCCGATTACGGCAAGCGCGGCCATATCGGACTTAGAGGACGCGACAGAGGATCCGAACATCAAGCATGTGTGGAGCCGGGCCAAACGGTCGCCGGAACAAGGTTCTCGGAAATTGAAAGCGGATGCACCTGCCACAACAATGCGGGCCGAACACCACGGAAACGTACAATGGCACTATTCCCTTCCGCGCCGTATTTCTCTGCGCGAACAAGCGCGGTTTCAGTCTTTCCCGGATTGCTTCAAATTCCCCTGCGGCATGAGAGAGACGGAAAGACAAATCGGTAATGCCGTCCCCCCGGTTCTTGCATGGCACATCGCGAATGCCATTGAGTCCCAGGTATTCGCATGACGCCTGAAGTGTTCGAGGCGTGTCTCGAAAAGGCAATTCAGGCCATGAACCAGCAAGCCAGCGCCGGAATGCCTGGATACTCGGACGCAGACTATTTGGAGAAGACCGTACTGGCACAACTGCGGGTTTCCTGTGAAGGCATTGGTGGCGCCAATCCGACATTCCACGACAGCGCATTTCCAGACATTGTCATCAACGGATTTGGAGTCGAGGTGAAATTCACTTCCCGGTCTTCATGGCACGGAACGGGAAACAGCATATTCGAGGGAATGCGGGACGACGCTGCTAGTCGTGTGTACCTTATATACTTCCGATCGGACATTCCCGAAGCGCGTTGGAGCAAATACGAAGAGTGCATAAAGGGCATCAGAATATCGCATTCGCCGCGCTACATGATTGACATGGACGGTGGCGGCAATTTTTTTCGGAATCTGAATTTGACATTGGATGAATTCAAGGACCTAGACATGAAAGACAAGATGGTTCTTGTCAAAGGCGACGTTCAGAAACGATTGAAAGCGGGCGAAAAGCTGTGGTGGTTTGGTAACGAGCAAGACCACACGATTCCGGTCAACGTCAGATTATACAGGAATCTAGAATCATCGGTACAGTCAGCACTTCGTGCGGAAGCGGCCTTGATGTGCCCGGAGATATTCCAAGGGTCTAGGAAGCGGAGCAAGTATGACGGTATCGCCGTTTACTTGCTGACGCAGCACGGCGTATTGGCATCCAATGTGCGAGACATGTTTAGTGCCGGCAGTGTTTCTGGTCCCGAACGAGGCGGCGATTACATTCTGCGATCCGTCAAGAACAACATGAAAGCCATCCGCAAGGCTGCTGCCGAATTGGATGACGCACTATTTGTCGAATACTGGGGCGAAAGCTGCACGCGTGAAAACCGGATGACGAGATGGTTCGAGTTGGTTGATGCCGCACGGCCGACCGATCCGCCGTCCCTGCATCTTATGGAAGATATGAATTGACCACAGAATCCAAACGGCCGGATCCTGAAATCATCAACAACCCGCGTTATGCTGGCGGGACGCCGGAGATGGCGGCCCGTGCGATCTTGCGCCGAGACGTTGACCGGGGACCGCGGGAAGCTAAGTCGGAGCCGGAGACCGACGAGGCCGGATTTCAGGCAAGTATATAATCCCCTAAGATATGTCTCGGATTCCTCGCGCATCGGCCCGGAAGTACATCGTCGCTTTGTGAAAGCGATAATCAAGATCGACGACTGCTTGGACCACGGATCGAGGGAGAATGAACGCCGCGCATTTTTCCTCAAATTGCTCGGTGTAAACAAGCTAGAGTGGACAAGCCGGTGTGAGGGCGCGGTTCAGGTTTATTGTAAATTTTGTCATTTTTCGTCTGGGATTGCCGACTCCGCCTCTTTTTTGTAATGCGATTTGCGCCGGACGAAGATAACATCGAAATTGGAGCCGCTTCGCGAAAATTGCAAGGGCGTTGAGGCGAAGCTGCTAGTCAAAAAAGGAAAGGCATCGCAGGTGATTATCGATCTCGAGGCCGAGGCGGGCAGGCACGAAGAATTTGGGGATTCAACGTCTTTCGCCGATCCAGCCTGCATTGCTTGCGATGCGAAGTTGCAAGCTGAACAATCGAATCTGGGACCGATTAGCGTGGCGGCCGGCGGCGTGATCAAGAAATTTTAGCCTCGCCCCGCGGGGCTGGCGCCGCCATATTCTGGTTCGTACGGGGGCCCTGCGAGCGAAAACGACTGAGAGAGCATCATGGGTTCAGTTGCCGACAAGATCGCGAAGAAATTCATTTCGCCCCGCCGCTCGAAGGATCGCGGTCTGGCGGTCTGGCTGGAATGGAGGAAGATAGCTCTCGAATTAGGTTTCGGCGAAGATGGTTTTCCTCTCGACAAATCCGCGATGCCCTTCCCATGCCACAAGCTGTACGTATTGGGGCATAATTTCGTCTCGTACATTGCGGGGGACATTTACCCGATGAGAGAAGCCAAGGGTTTTGTCAGGACCTACGATGATGCCAAGGAGGATTATCGGCCGTCCGAGCCGCCGATGAGCCCGTTGACCACCAGCTTTTTCTGTATGTGGGCGATGTTCGACATTCGGTTCGGAAGCAGCCGGGACACTATGGGGACCTGCATGCTTCGCGTCGCGACCGAATACGACTGCCCGTCCTGGTTGACGGACGTTGTCGAGCGGATGCAGCAGTCGAGGATGGGATTTTACGTGCATTGCGGCAGCGAGGGCAAAGTGGCTCTGCTGCGCGAAGTCGGAACGCTGAAGATCTTGTCCTGCGAAGTTGCGTCCGGCTATGTCGGTCGCGAGGGTGATATCTGGTTCGTGCGCGTGCTTCCGCCGTTCCACCACTTGTGCCGTCACCATGTCGTGTTCAACACGCCCTACGTCATCCGAGACTTTTCCGAATTGGACTTTTCCGAATATTTAAAGCGCGAGCTCGCGCGGATGACGGCGACGCGGGTACCGCGCCGGATGGATGACGCCTACTTTCATTTAATGAAGTACGGTCCGGATCCTAACCATTGGAACGAATACGTTTTTCTCGCCTATTCGAATTTTCAGCATGAAGCGGTCTTTCTCTTCGGCATTCCGGACATTCCGCAAAGTCTTCCTCATGGTAGGCTTGCACGTAGTTGAGTGCGCAATGCCCTTTATTAGGCGGGTGACGCGGCTGCGTCGCGCGGCCCGGCGCCATTTTTCAACCCATTCTTAAAATTCGGACGGCAGATCGCGCAAATCGGTTGCACTACCGTTCAGCAATTGAAAAATCGACATGACACGCTCCTTATCTGGTATGTGGATAAATTCACTATACCGCATATTGCGGGAAGGAGTGCGTCTTTCTTTTTCCGAGCGGCGGCGCAGCCGTGCCGGAAGCTGACAAAGTCTCGGAAGCTTGTCGCCTCGCCGCCTTTTCCGCCCAATCTAGAACATTGAAAACGAATAAATTGTCGTGCAATATCAATAGGTTAACACTTTACCATTTGAGACTTACCCCGTAAGCGTTCGGTCCAGCAGTGACGATCCGTTTTGTCCGACTGCCGCCGATGCCCTGGACGCTGCCGTGAACGGTTGTCCGGAGCGCGCGCCGCGCCGACTGCGCAATCGTTTCGTGTATCCCAAAATACCGTGAACGCGGGAACCGCCAATTGCTTCAATTAATGTGGTTGCTCATAGCGCTCGCAAAGGAATTCCAGTCGACCGGACCGAGAGCCGACGCCTCCGACAGCTGCCCGTCGTCAGCGTCGCAAGGAACGGGTGGGGCCCCGATATCCTCGATGCGAATCTCCATTCGCAGCCAAATAGCACGCTGGATTCCTGGTTGCCTGTACCAATTTCGCAGTGACGGACTGTCGCCACCGCACGACCGAACGCTTGCCCTACACCCGTTCTCTCACGTGATCGGGGCAAATGAGGCATCGAACCATTCGGCAAAGCCAGCCTGCTCGCCCTCCGTCATGTGAAGATATTCCTTCGTCCGGCGGCAAAGAATGTCCTCCGCGGTCTGCGCCCATTCGGTCTTGACAAGGTAGCGAGCCTCGGCTTCGTAGAGATGGCCCCCGAAATGACGGCCGAGGTCCGCTAACGATGCCGCATTGTCCACAACCCGCTGGGTGCGCGCGCCGTAGAGTCGTCCATAGTGGTTGCGAATTGCACGTGGCAACCACGGGTATTCAGACTTTAGCCTTTCGCTGAAGGAAACGTAGTCCGCGCCAGCCATCTCTCCGCCCGGAAGCGAAGCGTCATGTGTCCAGTCGCTCCCCATCTCCGGAAAGAACCTCGCAAGCATGTGCATGCTTCGTTCGGCAAGCCCGCGGAACGTAGTGATCTTGCCGCCGAAAATGCTCAGAAGCGGCGCGCCTCCCGCCTCGTCGAGGTCGAAGACATAGTCGCGTGTCACAGCGGCGGGATTGCCTTTGCCGTCGTCGAAGAGCGGTCGGACGCCCGAATAGGTCGCCAGCACATCCTCTCGCCGGAGCTTTTCCTTGAAGTAGCGGTTCACGACCTCGATCAGGTAGGCAATTTCCTCCTCAGTGCATGTGGCATCCTCGACACGGCCTTCGTAGGCGATGTCCGTCGTGCCGATGAGCGCCTTTCCGTCTTCATAGGGGTTCACGAAGACGATCCGTCGATCCCTGTTCTGGACAAGATAGGCTTGCGGTCCTTGCCAGAACTTTTGCGTGATGATGTGGCTGCCCTTCACGAGCCGCACGCTTCTTCGCGATGTCGCGCCCGCGACACGGGTCGCGACGTCGCTCACCCAGGGGCCGGTGGCATTGACCAAGACCCTTGCCCGGATGTCGCGCGCCTCGTTGGCTGTCTTGTCCCTGACTGTCACGGTCCAGCAATCATGTTCACGCTGCGCTTTTTGAGCGGCATGCCGGGTCAGCACCGTCGCCCCCCGTTCTGCTGCATCAAGCGCGTTCAGCACGACGAGGCGTGCGTCGTCCACCCAGCAATCGGAATACTCGAAGCCCTTCGTGTACTCGTCGAGAAGCGGCGCTCCCTCCAGGTCGCGCCGAAGGTCGAGGGTCCGGGTGCCCGGAAGTCTCTTTCGCCCGCCGAGATGGTCATAGAGGAAAAGCCCCGACCGGATCAGCCAGGCGGGGCGGTCCACCGGACTGTGCGGAAGAACGAAACGCATCGGCCAGATGATATGGGGCGCGGCGTTCAGCAAGACCTCGCGTTCGATCAACGCCTCCCGGACGAGCCGGAACTCCCGGAATTCGAGATATCGCAGTCCGCCATGCACCAGTTTGCCCGAGCGCGATGAAGTGCCCTGGGCCAGATCGTCCCTTTCGCAGAGCACGACCGACAGCCCGCGACCTGCGGCATCTCGTGCTATGCCCGCGCCGTTGATGCCGCCGCCGATAATACAGAGGTCGACCAATGCGTTCAATCCGCCACCTCTCGCGACTCGATGCCATAGGTCTCGAAGCCGCGCGCGGTCTCCGCAACCTGGGCAGGGGTCAGTACATGGCCACTTCCGATGGCGAGCGCACGGTAGTGCTGGTACGCCAGAGCCTCCAGCTCGCCGGCGAGCCAGATCGCGCGGGACAGGTACGCCCCGACCACGACCATGCCATGATTGGCCAAGAGGCAAGCGTTCCGTCCCTCCATCGCCTCGATGATATTGTCGCTGAGTTCTGAAATTCCGTAGCGCGCGTGTTCCGCCACGCGATTCTCGGGGCCGCCAAAGGCCGCAAACATGTAGTGGATCGCCGGGATTGACCTTCGGGCCACGGCCGGAACGGTGCACCAAGAGGTATTCGTGTGCACCACCGCGCCTATGTCCTCCCTGGTGCGCAGGATGTCGCGGTGGAACCTCCGCTCCGTCGAGGGCGCGTTCGGTCCATCCCAAATGCCGGCTTCGTCGTCGAGCGCCATCCGCGCAATCATCTCCGGCCGGAGCACGTAATATCCGACCGCGGTCGGCGTGATGAGCATGTCGTCACGCGTCCGGACCGAGACGTTTCCCGAAGTGCCCGGATCATCCCGTCGGCTACAAGCGACTTGCAGGCGGAGACCGTCCCGCTTCTCAGGTCCGATTCCTTCATTGTCCTGACCTCAGCACGGGTTGCACGGCGGCTCGCCGGCGAGATAGCGGCGAACTTCTTCGGCCGCCTGTTCCGCCGCACGGGTGAGGGTACGCAACGAGGCACCCGCAACATGCGGTGTCAGCGTGACATTCGGCAACCTGAGCAGGGGCCAGTCCGAGGCCACCGGCTCGACACCGAAGGTATCGAGCATCGCGGAGCCGAGGCCGCCCTCCGTCAGCGCCTTGTAGAGTGAATCGTAGTCACAGAGCGGCCCTCGCGCCGTGTTCACGAAGAGAGCGCCGTCCTTCATTCGCGCAAATGCCTCGGCGTTCATCATGCCGCATGTTTCATCAGTCACCCTGGCGTGAAGCGTCACGACATCGCTCTCTGCCAGGAGCCGGTGGAACGAGGCCAGTTCAATGCCTGCCGCTGCATCTTTCGGATCAAGCTGGACATAGGGATCGTTTACCAGAATTCGGCAGCCGAAGGCACGAAGGAGTCGGACGACATTAGCGCCAATGTTTCCGTAACCGATCACGCCCACGGTCATTTCGCTCAACTCGCGGCCCGTTACATCGGCACGGTAGAGGTCCCCGCGCCATGTGCCGGCGCGCAGCGCCTCGTGACCCTCTCGGATCTTGCGCGTCTCGGCAAGGATCGCACCGATCGTGAATTCCGCGACTGCGGTCGCATTCCGTCCCGGCGTATTGACAACTAGGACACCGTGATCCCGGGTGGCCTCCATGTCGATATTCACCGGTCCGCCTCTCGAGACGGCGACCAGCTCAAGTTCCGGAAGACGTTCGAGCATCCCCCGGCTCATCGGGGCGAGATGGGTGACAAGGGCCTTGGCCGAGCCGATGAATTCGACGATGTCATCGGCGGCGCCAAGATACTCCTTCAGCCCATCCATGCCCGGACTGGCATAGCCGTGCTCCATCGGAACGTCCGGCCAGTCGTCCTTTCTGGTTCGCGTAACCACCTTCTCGCCGCAGGCGTCCAGAACCCTTTCCTCGAAGACTTCAGGGAGCATGAAGTGGTCGCCGATGATCGCGATCTCGCTAGCCATGCCGCCTGCCAGTTTCCGAAAGTGCGGCCCAAATGGGCGACAGGCTCTCGCGCGCTGCCCGATAGGCCGGATAGATATCCTCGTAGATTCCGGACAACGCTGGATCCGGCGCCTCGATTCCTCCGAGGCAGGGCGTCACCCATTTGGCGATGCACGCCTCGATGTCGGGGTAAGCACCGATCGCGACGGCCGCCATCATCGCCGCCCCGGCCGCGCCGGCCTCTTCGCGAAGCGAGCGGCGCACGGGAACGCCAACCGACGCGGAAAAAATTCGCCGCAGCATGTCCGAACGTGCCGCGCCGCCTGCCAGCCGAATCTCGGAGGGCAGATCGCCCATCACGCCGTAGCAGTCGCGCCCTGCAAGTCCCAGGCCCTCCACGACTGCTCGCATGAGGTCGGGAAAGCGGTGCCCGGTCGAGAGCCCGACAAACGCGGCCCGTGCCGCGGGGTCGACGAACGGCCCGCGCTCGCCGGCGTCGGAAATGTAGGGATGGTAGAGCACGCGGCCGGGCGTGCCCGCCTTCACCCAGTCGTCGATTCGTGCAATCATCTCCGAACGGATGCCTGCGTGGCCGAACTCGCCCAGCAGGCTTTCGGCAAGGTTCAGAAGCCAATCGACATTTAGCGTCGCAGCCATGTTCGACTGGCATTGGGCGACCATTCCCTGAACGGGAAGGCACATGACATAGCCGGTCATGTCTTCGTTGAGACATGCGCCGGACGCAGGGGTCGCGCGCATGTGCATCCCGGTCGAACCGATGATCGTGCAGCCGGCACCGCTGCCCGAGGTATAGATTCCACCACCCAGCGCCGTGCAGGGCACATCGAGATATCCAAGCGTCACCGGGGTGCCCCTGCGCAGCCCAGTCACGGCTGCCGCCGCTTCGCCCAGGCCGTGCGTAACTTGCGAACCGTCCAGGATTTCCGGCAGAAGCCGCCTTTCGGGGAACAGGTCCAGGGCTTCCACGACCCTGTCGTCATAGGCGCGGGTCCGGAAGTCTCCGAAGGTGAAGACCGCCTCGCACGGCCCCGTCGCACGAACGCCCGTAAGGTTCAGATATAGCCAGTCCTTGCAGTGCAGCGCGGCATCCGCCGCCGAGACTGCTTCAGGCATGATCTCCTTCATGCAGGCGAGCTGTGCGCCCATCTGGCAGGCATTGAACCCGGCGCCGGTGATGCGGAAGCGTTCACGGTCGGCTTCGGTGCCACGGAACCGCTCGACGACCGGCGCCGCGCGCGCATCGAGCCAGAGCCACGCCTCCGTCACTGGCCGGTTGTCGCGGTCGATCAGCCAGGTTCCGTCCCCCTGGCCCGTCACCGCCAGCGCGGCTGTCCGCTCTGCAAGCCGGTCGACCTTTCCGCCGAGCTCCCTGAGCGTGCGGGCGCAATCGGTCCAGGTGTCATCCATGGACTGCACGGCGGCCCCGTCCGGACGCGTGACGTAACGGTTCGCGACCGATGCGATGGCGATCTGCCTGCCGGCAAGATCGAACGCGATCGACTTGATGACGGATGTGCCCGCATCGATGCCGATCAGGATATCCCCGCCGCATTCAGCCATCAGGCCAGCTCGCGACCGTGGCTGATGGCCATGCCGCTTTCGGGATCGAAGACATGGAGGTCTGCCGGGCTCAGTTCAATCAGTATCCGGTCGCCGATCGCGACATGCGCCCGATCATGCTCGACCAGGATGATCGTGCCCTTGGCGAAACTCGCTGAAACATGGCTCTGATCGCCGAGCCACTGGTTCGTCAGCACATTCGCCGGCGCCCCGGTCCCGGAACGGCGAACCGCGTACGGCCTGACGCCGATGACAACCTGTCCCCTTGCGAAGAGCGCAGCACGCACCTCGGCCGCAAACGCGTTTTCCGGGTAAGCAAGGGACTGTCCGCCATCAAAGCGCAAGACGAGCCTCCCGTCGTCGGACGCGACCGATACAGGAAACACGTTCATTGGCGGTTCACCGACGAACGTGCCGGTGAACAGGTTTGCCGGACGTTCCTTGAGTTCGGCAGGGCTGGCAAATTGCTGCAGCACCCCGTCCTCCATCACCGCGATTCGGTCGGCCAGCGCATTCGCTTCCGTCTGGTCGTGCGTAACGAGGATCGCGGTCATGCCGCGTTCCTTGATGAAGTGCTTGAGCCGGCCTCTGAGGAGCGTTCTGAGCTGCGGTTCGAGCTGGCCCATCGGTTCGTCGAGAAGATAGAGGTTGGCGTCCCGGATCAGCGCTCGAGCCAAGGACGCGCGTTGCTGCTGCCCGCCCGAAAGGGAATTCGGCATTCGTTCGAGAATGTCGCCGATTTCAAGCATCTCGGCAACTTCGGCCACCTTGGCGTTCACCGCCGACCTCGGCAGCCGCTGCGCCTTCAGGGCGAAGGCGATGTTGTCGCGGACATTGACCGTCGGGTAGAGTGAATAGCCTTCGAATGCCATGGCGACATGACGCTTGACAGGCGGAAGGGTCTGCACCTCGCGACCAGACAGGTGGATCTTGCCCCGGCTTGTCTCCTCGAATCCCGCGATCATGCGCAGTGTCGAGGTCTTGCCGCAGCCGGAAGAGCCCAGGAGCGCGATTATGTCGCCCTTGCCGACATCCATGCTGACATTGCGAACCGCATGGACCCCGTGCCCGACGGCTCCGTAGAACTTGTCGACATTCTCCAGCCTGAGCACCGCGCCGTTCATTTCGACATCTCGTTCGCCGGGGCGTCGGTACCTATCATTCGGGCTCCGGTCGCAAGGTCGAACAGGAGCGCGTTGCCCATGTCAAACGCGACATGCGCGCTGCCGCGATCCGGGCCCGGAGCGCCGGAGGGGCGGGACACAAGGATTTCGCGGTTATTCCGGGTCGCCGCAAGGGTCACCGTCTTTTCGTTCAGCGGAGTTTCGGCCTCGATCTCGACCGGGAACGCGCCCGGAGCACCGGGCTCGACGAAGTGGATCGCCTCAGGGCGAATACCGAGGCTGCATGCCTGGCCGACCGCTCCCGCGTAGCTTCCGGAGATCGCGATCTCCCTGCCGGAAAGCTGGATGATCGGCCCGTGCGCGCCGATTTCCGGAACGACGTCAAGGAGGTTTATCGTCGGGTCTCCGAACAGCCGTGCAATGCGGGTCGAGCTCGGGCGCAGGTAGATCTCTTCCGGCGTGCCGATCTGGACGATGCCGCTATCACCCATCACCGCGATCCGGTCGCCGAGCGCCATCGCCTCCTTGTAGTCCTGCGTGACAAAGATCACCGTCGCGTTCTGCTCCTTGAGAAGGCGCGGCAATTCCAGCCGCATCTCGAAGCGGAGCTTGGCATCGACGTTTCTGAGCGGGTCGTCCAGCAGGAGAATCGACGGTTCCGCCGCCAGCGCCCGTCCGAGAGCGGTTCGCTGCTTCTGCCCGTTCGACAATTCCATCGGCCGATGGGCGAGCACGTGGTCGATTTTCAGGAGTGTCGCGACCTCCTTCACGCGCGCCTTGATCCCGGAGCGGGTTTCGCGCCGCGCGGTCAGCGGGCTCGCGATGTTCGCATGCGCGTCCATGTGCGGGAAGAGCGCGAAATTCTGGAACGCCATTCCAATGCCGCGGTCTTCGGGCACCACCCCTTCCATGTCGGCGCCGTTGACGATGATCCGGCCCCCGTCGGGGTCGATCACTCCTGCGATCAGGCGAAGAAGCACCGTCTTGCCTGCTCCGGAAGGGCCGAAGAGAACAAGCGTTTCGCCAGTCGGAATGTCGAGCGACACGCCGTCGAGCACCAGATCATTCGTGAAGGACTTGCGGACGTCCGAAAGCTGGATCGACATCGGCCTATCCCTTTACTGCGCCGAGCGACAGGCCTTCGACAAGGTACCTCTGCGCGTAGAGTGCCAGCGCAAGAGTAGGAAGGATCGACAGCACGATTCCCGCAGCCACCTGGCCGTACTGGATGCCGGAAGCAGTCACGAAGGCGAGCGCCCCCACGGTCACCGGCTGCTTGTCGGCTGAAGCAAGAACGAGCGCGAAGATGAAATTGTTCCAGGCAAAGATGAAGGCCAGAAGCCCTGCCGCCGCGATCCCCGGCATGGCCAAGGGAAGCGCGACCTTGCGAAAGGTCGAGAACCAGGAGTGGCCTGCGATCCGGTAAGCATATTCGATATCGGCGGGAATGTCCTCGAAATAGCCTCGGACGATCCAGAGGATCAGCGGCAAGACAATGAGTTGATAGACCCAGATCAGCCCAAAATAGGTGTCAGCGAGTCCGATCTTCTGGAAGTAGATCGTGAGCGGCAGGAGCACCAGAAGCGGAGGGGCGAAGCGGAAAGACAACAGCGTGAAGGCAATGTCCTCCGACCCGCGGAACTTGATCCTTCCGAAAGCGTAGGCCGCCGGGATGCCGAGGATCAAGCCGACCGCAACCGAGCCCGCCGAAAGGAAGAGCGAGTTCCAGAGGTTCGACATGAAGTTCACCTCGAGCGTGCCGGCCTGCGTCTCAAGCCTGCCGGTGATGAGTGCGACATAGTTCGAGAGGGTGGGCTCGAAGACGATCGATGGCGGCACCCGAAGGATCGTCTCGTTCGTCTGGAAACTCATGAGCACGATCCAGAAAATCGGGAACATGAAGAATAGGATCACCAGCGAAATCGCGACTCGGCGAAGAACCTTCTCGAGGGTCGATGTCTGGTCCATTGCTCAGGCCTCCCCGCGCTGGCGTTCGCGCAGTTTCAACCACTGCTTGATGAAGATCATCGAGAGCACATAGGTGATCACCCACAGAATCATCAGCAAGGCGGCCGAACGCCCGACATTGGTTGACTGGAAGAAGTTCAGATAGGCCTCGACCTGAAAGACGGTCAGCTTGTCGCCCGGACCGCCCTGGGTCATCGCGTAGATGATGTCGAATTGCTGCACCGACTCGATCGCCCGGAACAGGGTTGCCGTCAGCAGGTAGGGCGTCAACATCGGCAACGTGATCCGCCAGAAGACGAAGAGCCGCGGCACGCCGTCAAGCGCGGCCGCCTCGAATGGCTGCTTGGGCAGCGAGCGGAGACCGGCCAGGAGGAGAATCATGATGAAGGGCGTGTAGACCCACATGTCGACCAGAACGACGGTCAGCATCGCGGTTGAGGGGTCTGACGCCCAGCGGAAATCCTCGAGTCCGATCAGCGAGGCAAAGTAGCTCAGAATCCCGAAGCCGGGGTTGGTCATCAGCTTCCACATGAGCGAGGCGAGGGCCGGCGCGGTCATCAGCGGCATCAGCAGCATTATGGAGACGAAATTGTTGAACCGCGTCCGCTTCTGCAGTAGAAGCGCGATGCAGAGGCCCAGGACAAGTTCGAGACCAACGGTCAGGATCGCGTAAGTCAGCGAGACCTGCAACGTGTTCCAGAAGGAGTTGTCGGAAAGAAAATTCCAGTAGTTTTCGCCCCAGTTCCAGCGCCGCGCCCAAGGCTGCGACAGCCGGTAGCGCTGCAGCGAATAGGCGACGGCCGTGAAGAACGGGACCAGTATGCCGATGCAGACGAGAAGCGCCGGCAGGCTCAGCACGTAGGGCAGGGCGCCCGGACTGATCCGAAAGCCCTTCCTCTTTGCTGGGACGACGGCATCGGACATGAAACACTCCCCTTCTAGCCCGTGGCCGTCGCAACCCGGCGTCAAGGTCTTGTCGCGGGTCAAAGGGGGCGTCCGCAAGCGCGGACGCCCCGGAGTCGCGGATCAGCCGAGGCCGGCGTCCTTGAGCTGCGCGTTCACGCTTTCGGCCAGCTGGTCGAGGCCTTCGTCGACCGGCACCTGGCTTGCGACCATCTTTTGGAGAGTCGCCGCCCATTCGGTGGTCAGGTCGAAGAACAGGGGTTGCGCGGTGAACTTGATCGAGGCGCCCGGCGCTGAGACGTCATGCATCTCGACATAGCCTGGATAGGAATCACTCAGTCGCTTGCGGAATCCCGCATCCTCCCAGACGCTGGCGCGGACCGGGTTCACGAAGTCCATCTGGCTTGCACCGAAGAGCCCGTGCTCGGGTCCGGAGGCCCATTGCAGGAAGTGCCAGGCGGCATCTTTCTGCTTGGAGAACGTGGACATGGACAGCGACCAGATCCAGATGTTCGGCGTAGGCGCTGAGGCCGCGGGATTGGCCGCGAACGGTGCGTAGGCGAGTTCGCCCGCCATGGCATTGCCGCCGCCATTCATAAAGTATCCGAGGATATCGGCATCGTAGATCATCGCCGACTTGCCGGCGCCGACATCGGTGCCGACCTGGTACCAGGTATGGGTCGACCAGTCGGGTGCCCCGGAATCCTGGATCATCTTCACCCACTTGCGGTGGAACGCCTTCGAGACTTTCGTGTTCATTGCCGCCGACAGAGTGCCGTCGTCGGATACATTGAGGTCCTTCTGGTCGAAGTTGGAATACCCGGACAGAAAACCCGGGTGGATCGTCGCCCAGGAGCGCGAGCCTCTGACGCCGATGCCGTAGATGCCGTCATTGGCGGCCTGAGCGGCGGCGGCGGCCTCGACCAGCTCGTCGATGTTGGTCGGCACCGCGACACCTGCCTTCGCGAGCATGGACCCGTTGTAGGTGAGGTTGTTTTGTTCGTAACCCCAGGGGATGCACCATTGCTTCGCGTCGTCCGAACCAAGTTCGCCGCCCGGCTGCCCGTTCCAGGCGCAGGATTTGCGTACGCCCTCGAGCATGTCGCCCCAGTCGTAGTCGGGGTTCGTCTTGGTCTCGTCAAAGATGTACTCGTTGAGGTCGTCGATCCAGCCGGCCGGACCATAGGTCCAGGTCATGTAGGCACCGGTCATGAAGGCGTCGTATTCGGACGAGCCGGAGGAAAGCGCGGCCGTGACCTTGTCGAAATAGACGTCTTCGGGGAAGACGTCATAGACGACATCCATGCCCGTGAGTGCCTTGAAGTTGTCAAGGTTCGCAATCATGGCGTCGGTATAGGGGTGCTTGTTCAGGAGCAGCTTGACGGTTGTGCCCGAGTGCTTCTTCCAATCGAAACCGTTCTGTGCCAGCGCCTGCGTGGCGGCCGCGTTGACCAGTACGCCCGCGGTGGCTGCGGTCATGCCCATTGCGCCCAGTCCCTTGATCATGCTGCGGCGGCTGACAGTGCCTCGCATATAGGCGTCGATCAGCTGCTTTTCCTTGTCGTACATTTGGGATCCTCTCGTTGGTGTCCTGCCAGGACGGCTAGTTGTTTGCCAGCGCATTGGCGGTGCGCTCGTCGGTGATGAGCGCGTTCACTTGGCCGCTCATCATTACAGACCGGATCGCTCCGATCTTGTCGATGCCGCCGGCAAGGGCGACAATTCTGCTGTTTCCGAGATCGTCCAGCGCAACCGACAGCGTGCGCGCGGTAAGGGCCGTCTCGATGGCATTTCCGTCTGCGTCAAAGAAACGGCCGAGACATTCGCCTACGCCGCCCTTCTCTTTCACGTCCGCAATCTCGTCCATCTCGATCATGCCGCTGGAGACCAGCGAAGCCGCCGGCATGGCGGTGCCGATCCCGACGAAATTGAGATCCGTTCTCGCCGCAAGGCCCAGGACCTCCCGGACGCCGCGCTGCGCGAGCAGCACTTCGCGGTCGTCGGCGGAATTGGCAAAGAACGGGACAGGCATGAAATAGGCTGTTGCGCCGGTTTTATGGGCGAGATGGTGCATCACGTCATGCGGATTGGCTGCATAGTTGCGCGTCAGTCCACCCAGGAGCGAGACGAACTTGGTCCGCCCCGCATCGAGACAAGGCAGCTGGCCAACCGCAGCCGCCAGCGTCCGGCCGTGCCCGATGCCGATCAACTCGTGCCGGCCGCTCTCCAGTTCGCGCCGCAGATAGGACGCACCGGCAATGCCGAGCGCGCGAAGCGGCAGGCTGTCCTCGTCCAGATCCGGTACGACTTCGCAGTGGCAAAGCCCGTAGCGTTCGGACAATTCGCCTTCCAGCGCGAGGCATTCCGAGATTTCGCTGTCGATTGTCACCTTTATGGCGCCTGACCGGCTAGCCCGCGCAATCAGCCGATGCGCCTTTGCACTGGCCAGTCCAAGCTTCTTTGCCACGGCTGCCTGCGTCATTCCTCCGGCATGATGAAGCCATGCCGCGCGAATCGCCAAGCTTTCCTCGTCTTTCCGTTTTGCCGAGCCGCGCATTGCTGATTCATTCCACATCAAAAAATTATTCAACAACAGAAAAATATTGCAGAATCGGCAATCGGTCAAGGGTGTGGATAAAAAAAGCTCCTAGACCGTATTGCGGGTTGATTCGCTCGGTGCCGCAATGCGGCAAGGCACGAGCAAAAGAACAAGAGCAGCGCAATGAAAAGTCAAAAGCCGCCGGGCGCGGTCCAGGGCCGCGCATTGGCGAATATCGACCGCGCGCTGGAAAAACTGATGTCGCGAGGCGCTCCGGACGCGGAGCTGCAAGAGCTGCGCGAGGTGCGCGAGATCCTGGGCGGTGCGCCGCTGGACCGGATCGAGGCGCTGGCCGAGGGCCTGAGTCCCGGCAGCGTCGACGATATGAACTTCGAGGCGGCCGAGACGGCGCTGTGGGACGGCTCGCACTTGGCGGCTCGGAACACGCTGGAGCGTCGCCTGGACGCCGACCGCTCCGACGGGGAGGCGGCGCTGGACTGCGGGCGCGGCGCGGAGTCGGCCTGCAAGGGCCGAAAGAAAAAGCAATAGCGACCCGTTTCGGGACGATTGCCGTCGGGCGACAATACTGCCATTGCGCGACGCGCGGGAGCGGCGTGGCTCCGCGAGACCTTGCGCTCGGCGTAGCCGGGGAGAGCTTTTCGCACGGGCTGCTGCAGGTCGTCGCCCGCTTCAACGCCGAGGTCGGCGCGCGCCGCGCGAGCGATCCGGTTTTCGAATCGATGCGCCATTTGATCGGCCCGAGCTAGGTCGGGCGCAAGGCAAGGAAGGTCGGCAAGAAGGTCCAGGAGTGGGAGCTGTCGAAGACGGAGCCGCTCGACCCGGGCGCGTCGGTCTGCGGCACGGCCATCGACGGCACCGGTATTCCGGTGCGAAAACAAGAGGTTGCGGCCCGCGCCGGCAAGCAGGAGGACGGCTCCGCGAAAACCCGCGAGGTCAAGGTGGCGGCGTTCTTCAACTTCGGCCCGCCGGAGAAAAAGACCGGGAACGCGCAGCGCGACCCGGACAGCGTTTCAGTGGCGGCCGCGATCGAGAGCGCCGCCGGAGGGGAGCCGTCGCCCTTCGCGCTCAGCGACGGCGGGGCCCGGATCTGGAGCACGGTCGACGATCTCGTCCCCGGCGCGGTCCAGATCCTCGACCTCTGCCATGTGCTGAAGCGGCTCTCCGACGTGGCGAAGGCCCTCGCGAAGCGCTGGCGCGGCATGGTCAGGTCCGAGCGGCTCCAGCCGGTCGTCGAGGAGCTCAAGTCGCATGCGACGCGCCACGAGAAAGCCGGCGAAACGGTCGCCTGCTTCGAAAGCAATCGCTCGAAGATGGACCATCCGCGATACCGAGACTCCGGCCTTCCGGTCGGCTCCGGCGTAATCGAAGGGGCCTGCCGAAGCGTGGTCTGCGAGCGGCTGAAGATATCCGGGAGGATTGGGAGAAGAAGAAAAAAGCGGTCCAAGGAACTAATCTGACCCACGCCCAAGTCGAACACAGGATTTGCGAGCTAGATTAGAGCCGGATAAGAGCCGCCGTCGAGATGAAAGTTCATGCCTGAAATAAATCCTGCGTGGACGGAGCAAATGAACGCAAATGTCGCGCCGAATTCTTCGGGATTTCCCATGCGTTTTGCAGCGATTGAGTCAACTTGCGCTCGACGAGCAGCCTCATAGGTGATTCCGTGGCGATCCGCCGCCGCCTTTGCCAGCTGGTGCTGGCGGTCGGTTTCGAAGCGTTCGGGAAGCATGTTATTGATCGTGATATTATGCCTAGCCACCTCGAGGCTGAGTGCCTTTAGCGAGCCGGTGAGTGCTGCGCGCGCGCCCGAGGACAGAGTTTGATGTGGTCGCGGTGTAGTAACCATAGCGGATGTTATGTTGACAATGCGGCCAAATCCGCGCTCTATCATACTAGGCAAAATCGCGTGTACTAGCAGTATCGGCGTGATATAGTTCGAGTTGCAAGTCTCGACCCAGTCGCGCCGGTCCGTTTCCAGAAATAGCTTCGGCTTCGGTCCGGCATTGTTGTTAAGTAGAATGTCTGGCGACGGGCAGGCGCGGAGAAGCGCGGACCGACCTTCATCCGTGGAAATGTCGGCAATAACGAATTCGACGCTGCCGGTAGCGACTTCACGTAATTTCCTGGCGGCTTCCTCGGTTTTTTCCGGATTTCGCCCGTTGATCACGACATCCGCTCCTTCCGCGGCAATCGCTCTTGCGCATGCCAGCGCCAGCCCGGCGTTGGATGCGCAGAGGAGGGCCTGCTTGCCTTTAATGCCTAAATCCATCCAAATCGCCTCCTATGGAATTTTCGGAATGACAGAACGGCGCAGGAGCACCGCGAGCAGCAGCACGACCGCAGCCGCGCAAATTACTAGAATAATTGCCAAGGCGATCAAACCGTGTGTCGGCAGCAGGTTTCCCGCGAATTGCGAAACAATAGCCGCCAGCCCCAATTGGCATAGCACTGCAATTCCCGATGCCGTGCCAGCCGCTTGCGGTTCAATTCCGATCGCCAGGGCGACTGAATTCGCCAGCACGAATCCGTTAGCCAGGGCAAAAAGACTTCCGGGCAAAAGATAGACCCAAAGAGCGGCATCGGCTCCGATTACGATCCAGAATGCAGCCGCTGACGCAACGATGCCGGTCGAGCCGATTGAAAGCAATGGTAGCAGGCCAATGCGCTCAACGAACCTTCCGCTGAGGAAATTGCCGACGATGAAGAATGCGCTTAGGGCAAGCATCAAATAGGCGTAGTAGATAGGATTCAACCCGAATTTCTCGCTGACCGCCCAGGATCCGCTTGAAATGATCGAGAAAAACATCGACATCGTGACCGAGCCGATAAGAGCAGCCGCCCAGAAATCGGGTCGCTTCAGCAGAGTCCTGGTGATTTTCCAGAACTTGGAGCTGGAAAATTCAATCTCCTTCGACCGCGTCTCCTGTAAATTTATTGCTGCGAAAACCAGCATCACGGCACCCATCGCGACCGTAAATCCGAGAACCCAGCGCCAGGAGCCCGCCACGATAATAAGGCTTCCAATTACAGGCGACAGCGCCGAGCCGATCACTTGCCCGATTACAAGGAATGCCACGGCCTTGGCCACGACAGGACCTTCGTAGAGATCGCGCAAAATCGTTCGTCCCAAAACAAGAAAAATAACTCCGCCCGCGCTTTGAACTATTCTTCCGGCAATGACGAAGAAAATTGTCGGTGAAATCGTAGCGGCCATGCTGCCGGCAAGGAATAGAATCAATCCGCCGAGAAAGACGGGACGGCGGCCGAAGATGTCCGCCAGCGGTCCCGCTACCACCGTCATGGCCGCCATGGCCAGCATCGATACTGAAACCGTGAGCTGAGCAACCCCGAAAGACACGTCGAAATCGCGCGCGATTTCGCCTAGAGCGGGAAGTACGATGTGCAGTGCGCCTTGTCCCACGGCCGTTGACAGCGCCAAAAGCGCGAACAAGCGATCCGGTGAGATTGAAAGTCGGTTTGGAGGTAGTATCGGCACTGACTAATTCACGGGAGCACTGGGGAATCGGATGAGAAAAAATTTTCATTCATGATGCGGTTTAGTCGGATTCCTAGCGGCGCATGTCAATGATTCTGAAAAATATTCGCTGTTGCGCCGAAGATGCCGAACTCAATTTCAAATTGATTCTTGCTCCAGCCGGGACGATGCCATTACGTCGCGGCAACCTCGGTCGTGAAACCGAACCGCCGCGCAAGCAGCCCTGGCTGCAGGCCGGTCGAGGTCGCGGAAGACGGTGACGGCGACGGCATCGCGGAAACAGCAAGGCGAGGGCAATAGCTCGAAACCCGTTGAAAAGAATGACCCAAGTCGCAATTGAAACCATATTCGGCGTTTTTGCGACGGGGCGACCATAAAAGCATAGCCACCCCAATCGCTGCTGGCCCGTCATTGGAAAAAGGAAATTCGGCTTGTCGCCCATGCTTAGCGCCTGCTTCCTTTTTTGTGATTCTCGCAAACGCATTTCGACGCGAACTTGAAGCAGCCGCCGCCCCCGGCGTATTTGGCCGTGCGGATGGTTTGCTCGATTGCTCGCAGGATTCGTTGGTTGCCGCTTGTGGCTGCGCGACCGGATCTATCGCGAAAATTATGCTAGATCCGCAATACGCGCGGAAAGCTTGCGCTCGGACTCCAATGTCGATTAGGCGCGCCGAAAGGTCCGCTTTTGTACCGGTGCGATTAATTTGATCCGATGCAAGGATTCTTGCCTTGGCCATCGGAATCTCTAGGGCCTGAAGCCCAATGCCGTCGGCAGGCCCTTTCGGAGCTTGTCCGGCTATTGCTGGAAAAATGGTCGTCGAAGCGATTGCTGTCGCGCCGAGATGCCGAAACATCGAAAAATGCGCCGATGCCTGCATTCGACGCGCGGGCCGGCCTGCGGATGCTGAAATCGAAGAAGCGCCGGGGGTTCAGAGGATCGGACGGGAAAAATCCCGGCTATCTTCGTCGAGCGGATTTTATATTGTCAACCCAGACAGCGGCGATGATGACAATTCCGATCAGGACCTGCTGCCAAAAGGACGAGACGCCTAGAATATTCAATCCATTTGTAATCATCGCCATGATCAATGCGCCGACGAAGGATGTCAGAACGATTCCCCTGCCGCCGGCAAAGCTGATTCCTCCGATAATGACAGCCGCAATTGCTTGCAGTTCAATGCCGAACGCAACATTCGGAGGCGTCGAAGCTAGCCGCCCGACCATGACCACCGCCGCAACGGCGCTGAAAAAGCCACTTAAAGCATAGATCGCGATTTTACGGCCATCGACATTGATACCTTCCAGCCTGCTGACACTTTCATCGCCGCCGATCGCGTACACATGCCGTCCGAACTTCGATCTGGAAAGCATGAAATGAGTTGCCGCATATGCTACGATGACGAAGTAGATGGGAATGGGGAGGCCGAAAAGCTTGCCGTTTCCGATGAAAAGAAAAAGCGGCGTTAGCACCTGGTAGGAAACTCCGCCTGTAATGACAAGCGCGACGCCTCGCGCGATGCCTAGCATGCCCAGAGTCGCGATAAATGGCGGAATCTTGCCTTTTGCGATAATGACGCCGTTAAGGAATCCCGCAAATGTGCCGACCGCGACTCCGCATACGGTCGCGATTTCGGGGCTTACGCCGTTCTGAACGAGCCATCCGATGGTTACGGCCGTCAGAGCCAGGACGGATCCGACTGAAAGATCGATTCCGCCGGAAATGATGACGATGGATTGACCGGCCGCCAGTATTGCGACGATCGAAACCTGCTTCATTAGGTTCGAAAAGTTGTTGACCGTAAGAAAATACGGCGACAGCGCGGATATGGTTAGCGCAATCAGGCACGCTACCAGGACGATCCAGGCAAGCGGATAACTTTGTAACTTGAAAAAAAGATTCTTCATGATCGAGCGCTAGGCTGTATTGGCGGCTGCCGCCATCGGCCGATCCTTCAGGAGCGAGGGAGCGGGGATGCCGGATATGATCATCGAAACGATTTCCTCTTGAGAGCATGCTTGCGTCGCGCAGGTTACTACGTTCCGGCCCCCCTTGAGGATCGCAACCCGGTCGGTAAACGAATAAATGTCGTGAATGTCGTGGCTGATCCAGAATATTCCGATGCCGCTTTTTTTCAATTCCTGGATTAAGTCGATGACGAGCTTGGTTTCCTCCATGCCCAGCGCGGCCGTCGGTTCGTCCATAATCAGTATCCTAGCTTGAAAATAAACGGCGCGGCCGATCGCGATCGATTGCCGCTGTCCTCCCGACAGGTTTTCCACCTCTACATCCAGCGACTTGATTTTTATCCCGAGCTTCGCCAGAATCGAGTCGGTTTCCGAGCGCATATAGGACTTGTTGAGCAAACCCAGGCTTTCGGTCTCCCGTCCCATGAAAAGATTCGACGGGGCGTCCAGATTTCCGCAAAGCGCCAGTTCCTGGTAGATCGTTTCGATGCCGTAGCTTCGAGCATCATTTGGATTTTGGATGTCCGCAGCCTCGCCGCCGATGAAAATTCGGCCGCTGTCCGCTTGCTCGGCGCCTGAGAGAATCTTGATTAGCGTAGACTTGCCGGCGCCGTTGTGGCCGAGAATTCCCACGACCTCGCCCGCGAAGAGTTCAACGGATACGTCGGTCAGCGCCTGAATGCCGCCAAAGTGCTTGGAGATATTCTCCATTCTGACCAGCGGAGTTTGGTTCGGCATGTCGCGCCCGGCTTGCAAATTTCGGAAGGCCGGCGGCTGGACGCCGCCGGCTGCGTTGCGGCTGGAATCAGAATTTATTCGAGGGTAATCCCGCGGCCCGCGAGATATTCCTCGGTAACATCGTCCTTCAGCATGATCGACGATGGAACGACGATCCAATCGTCTAGATCCGCGTCGTTAACGACCTTGTTGTACGCGGCGACCACGGCCTCGTAGCCGACGCGGTCGGTATTGCCGTCGATGGTGGCGTCCAATTCGCCCGAAACCAGAGCCGAAAGCGCCGATGGAATCGCGTCGTCGCCGACAATTAAAATTTCGTCGAGCTTGCCCGCGCTCTTCACCGCCTGTATCGCGCCTAGCGCCATCTGATCGTTCGAGGCGACGATGGCATCGACATCCGGATGCGCCTGAAGAATATCTTCCGTGGCTTTCAAGCCCTTTTCGCGATCCCATTCCGCGGAAATCGAAGCAACGACTTCGATTCCTTCAGCCGCGTTGAACACTTCCATCATGCCTTCGAGACGGAGTTCGGCGGTCGAGCTTCCTCGGAACCCTTCAAGGATTGCAAGCTGGCCCTCGCCGCCCATTTGCTCAACGACATACTCGGCCATGCCCTTGAAAGATTCCCGTTCGTCGAGGCCGACGAACGTTTCGATCTGGGCTAGCCCCTCCTGCGCTCTGGTATCGGCCGTTATAACCGGTATGCCCATATTGTTCGCTTCAATGATTTTCGGAATGAGAGCGGTCGCATTCATCGGGACGAGCACGAGCGCGTTCGGACCTTTAACCAGTTCGCCTTCGACAACGCCGATCTGACCTTCGATATCGCCGTTGAACTGAGCGGACATCCAGGAAAGATTTATTCCTAGGTCCTCGGCGGCTTGCTTCGCTCCTTCGCCCATTCGCCAATAATATGGGTTCGTCATATCCTTCACGACAAATGAAATATTAATTTCGTCCGACATGGCTGGCGAAAACGCCGTTCCCGCAGCTAAGGCCGCGGCCATGCCGATCTTTGTAATCATCGATGCCTTTCGAGTTTCTACCATTTTTCTCCTCCGAATTTGAACGGCGATGACTTGCGCATAGCCGTAGGCTGGGAATGGATAATAAGTCCTGTGGGCTTGAATGCAACCGCCTAGTTGCTCGGCGCCGCGCCATAGCGCGGCGACTGCGCGAAGAGCTTCGAAAAACGGATTATCGCTGCGGCGCTTTCAGGCCGAAATTCGGTTTACGCTCCGCGGAAGCGCGCTTGATTCGGGGATTCACCGAATGATTATCGAGGGCGTCCCGCAACGCTAATTCCTATAGCGCCGAGAATGACGATCCCCGTCGTAAGATCGCGGAAGAACGGGTCCGCGTTCAGGATATTGAATCCATTGTTGATTAGAGCCAGCAGCAGCACGCCCGCGACGCTTCGCCAAACGGCTCCTACGCCGCCATAGATGCTTGTGCCGCCGAGAATTACGGCGGCGATGGCCTGCAATTCCATGCCGGTTCCGGCGCTGGCCTGCCCCATGGAGATTCGGGAGACCGATATTGCCGCGGCCAGTCCGGCCGCCAATCCGGCAATAGCGAATGTCGCGATTTTGACCCGGTCCGTGCGAATGCCCGAAAGAACGGCGGCTTCCTCGTTTCCGCCGACAGAAAAAATCTTTCGTCCGAGCGTCGTGCGCTTCAGAACGAACGATAGGATCAATGCGAAGACGACCATCACGATCACGGCAATGAATACGCCGCCGATTTTGCCGCGGCCCAGCCAAGTGAAGTCGTCCAGCCTCACGGGAATAAGCCGCCCGTCCGATACGACGATGGCCGCGCCCTTGAAAACAAGGCTCGTCGCGATTGTCGCCAAGAACGAGTGCACGTTCAGGCTGGTAATCACGATGCCGTTGATTGCGCCCAGCGCCAATCCCACAAGCGGCGCTACCAGCAATCCGATGTAGGGATCGACATTCAGGGCGACCCAGGCGGCGCACACGCCCGCGACCGCGAAGCTTGCGCCCACGGACAAGTCAAATCCGCCGCCGATGATTACTAGCGTCATTGCGCTCGCCATGATCGCCAATGGCGCGTTCTGGTTCAATATGTTTAGAATATTGCGATAGGTTAGAAAGCTGTCGCTAAGCAGGCTCATGGCTAGAACGAGCGCCGCGATCATAACCAGAACGGAATAGGTCTGGAAGAACCGGGCGACCCTGTACCTGTCCCAGGACATCACGGCGCCCTCGCTTCCGGCGGTTGCTGCTGCAGCCGAAACAGCGACCGCAGAACATCGACCTCGGTTTTGCCTTCCGGAGCGAATTCATCGAATACTCCGCCGTTCGCGACAAGATAGGCGCGATGCGCAAGCCCCAGAACCTCCTCCAGTTCGCTTGACACGAGCAGGACAGCCGCGCCTTTGCTCGCGAGTTCCGCGATCGCTTCGTGAATGCGCCGGCGGGCGCCGACGTCGACGCCGCGGCTGGGTTCATCGAGAATTACAATTTCAGGGTCTCGCAACAGCCATTTGGCAAGAAGTACTTTTTGCTGATTGCCGCCTGAATAATTGAGAATGTCGCCGTCGACATCGGATGGCTTGACTTGAAAGTGATCGATTGCATCGCGAGCCTTCGATTTTTCCGCCGCCGCTAGAATTCGTCCCAGCGGAGTTGCGAATGACGGCAAGTGCGGCAGCGTCAGGTTGGTGCGAACGGCCATAGTCATGATCAGCCCCAGTTTGCGACGGTCTTCGGGAACCATCACGATTCCGCGCCTGTTGGATTCGGCGATGCTCCTGTTCGGGTACGGCTCGCCGTGGACGAGCACGTCTCCGCCGGTCGACTTGTCGGCGCCGATGACGGCGCGCAGAATTTCAGTGCGGCCGCCACCCACAAGTCCGATTAGCCCGACGATTTCCCCTCGATCGACATGAAACGAAGCGTCCCGCGTTCCGTTTGCCGAGCTCAGAGATCTTACTTCAAGCGCTGTCCGCCTCTCCTTAAGGCGAGATTTTTCCGGAAAAGAAATTTCGGATCGCCCGCCGCCGAGCATTGCCGAAACCAAGGTATCCTTGCTTTCGTTTTCGCGCGGAGCCGTTCTTACCAGATCTCCGTCGCGGAGAATGGTGACGGAGTCGCAAACTTCGAGAATGTTATCCAAAAAATGCGATACGTAGACGACGGTACCTCCGCTCGCGCGCAGTTTTTGCATGGTTTCATGCAGCTTCTGGGTCTCATTGGCGGATAGCGAGGACGTTGGCTCGTCCATGACGATGACTTTGGCGCTGCGCGCCAGGGCCCGCATGACTTCAATTTTCTGCCTGTCGGCGATCGAAAGATCGGCGACTTTCGCCGACGGGTCCACTTCAAAGCCCGTTGCTTTGATTATCGGCATCAATCGCTCCGCCTCGGTTCCCGAAAGTACGCCGAGCCTATGGTCTTCGATTCCCAGGAAAACATTTTCCGCGACGGTCAATTCGGGAACAAGCTGAAGTTCCTGGTGCATGATGGCGACGCCGCGGTCGAGCGCGTCCTTGGGGGTCCACGGATCGGCCGATTCGCCGAACGCTTCCATTGATCCTTCGCTGATTGAATAGTAGCCGCCGATTATCTTGCCGAGCGTCGATTTTCCCGCGCCGTTCTCCCCTACGAGGCCGTGTATTACGCCGGGCGGAATATCGAGATCCACATTCCTTAGAACGCTGACGCCGCCGAAGGATTTCCCGACGCCTCGCAGCCGGATGCTGGGCGTCGTATTCTCGAGTGGCGATTCGCGATTCACTGGATCTAATGGACGGAGGCGCGGGACTCCGACGATGATTCATCGACGCGCAAATCGGATCCGATCCTTACGCCGTATTGCGACCACGCGGACTCCATGGAAACGAATCCCTGCCGCACGTCGGCGGCAACGTCTTCGAAACTCCGAGATTTCGGATTGCCGTATCCGCCTCCTCCTCCCGTGGATGTCTCGACCACGGTACCCGCAGGAAGCTCGCGCGCTCTCATCTTGAGCGGCCGCTCGGTTGTTCCGTCAGGAAAAATAATTTTGTTTTCGGGGCCTTTCCCGTCGCCCCCGCCTGCAAGCCCCCAGGCCGTGGTTTTCGAGCGATCGAACCAAAGCGCGCCGTAGCAGCTTTCCAAAAGCTTGTAATTGCGAACGACGCCGCAGCCGCCGCGCCATTTTCCCGGGCCGCCCGAATCGCGCCTGATCGAAAACTCGTCGACGCGTACCGGGAATTTGGTTTCGTAGACTTCCGCCGGAATATTTCGGAATCCGCCGTTGACGAGATTGATCAGCGCGCTTTCGCCGTCGCCGTCCGAGCGCCCGCCCCAGCCTCCGGCGGTCGGCTCGATGGCAATCCATTGATCCCGAGCCGGATCGACGGACAGGAAGCACGCCACCATGGAGTCGCCGTAGTGCGCCGCCGTGGCGCGGTTCGGCATGGCTTCCGACATGCAGGATATCATTAGGTCCGCTAGCAAGCCGAGACCTGTGAAATACCATTCGCAGGCCGCCGGCTCCTGCGCGTTGAAAAGGCAATCGTCGGGAATCTTGACTGTCATCGTTTCAAAAGAGCCGCCCGTGATGGCTCTTTCGGGATTGATCATCGTCTTGTAGGCGAGTCGCAAGAGCGACTTCGTCTGCACGGCCCCGCAGTTGACCGATCCCGCGACAGGCCCCGAGGTGCCGGCTAGATCGACGATCATTTCCTCGCCCCGGATCGTTAGGCTCAGGGCGATCTTGATAGGATCGTCGCCGATGCCGTCGTCGTCGAGATAGCCCTCCCGCGAGTAGGTGCCGTCGGCGAGCTTTGAAATCGCCTCTCGATCCAGCTTTCTGGCCTGCTCGAATATATTGGCGCATGCCGCTCTGTAGGTATCGGCTCCTATTCTGTTCAAAAGTTGAGTTAGCCGCCGCTGGCCGGTTCTTATGGATGCGATTTGCGCGTTCAAGTCGCCGATCGATGCGTCCGGAAGGCGGGTGTTGAGTCGCAGGTGGTCGTACCACTCCCTTATCGGCTGTCCGTCCTTGACAATTCGCGTCGGCCCCAGCCTCAACCCTTCCTGGTAGATATTGGTCGAGCCCATCGTCGATCCCGGATCGATAGCGCCGATATCGCCCCAATGAGCGCGCGCGGCGCCGAATCCTTCCAATTCGCCGTTGAAGAATATGGGGCCGATCGCGGTGATGTCGTGAAGATGGGTTCCCTGCATGTAGCTGTCGTTCATGATAAATATGTCGCCCGGCGCGATGTCGTCGCCATAGTAGTCGAGCACATGGTGAACGCATGCGTCGATGGCTCCGACGAAGAGCGGCACTCCGGTCGACTGCCCGAGCATGTTGCCTTCCGCATCCATTAGCGCGACGGCGCTGTCGCGCCCTTCATAGATGACGGCTGAATATGCGGACCGCCAAAGAGCCGCATTCATGTCTTCCGCGCAGGAAGTCACGAAATTGCGGACGATTTCGGTCGTAATTGGATCCGCTGCCGCCATTTAGTTTTTCTCCTTGCGCGTCAATGACAGATGGCCGCCCTCGATGGCCCGCGCGGTCCATCCGGGAGGCAGGAGGGTCGTCGCCGTGCGCTCTTCGATGATCGCCGGCCCCTCGATCGCGGCCCCGAGCTCGATTCCCCCGCGCTCGTAAATCGCCGTGTCGCGCAGCCTGCCCGAAAAATAGACTTTTCGGTTTCGCGGCGGCGAGGAATTCGTTCGCGGCGGCTCCGCGGTCTCCGGCCTGTCAAGCCTGCCGATCGCAGCGACCCGGATATTGGCCAGTTCAATTCGCGCGCCGGGGCTGCTATGGCCGTATTGCCGATCGTACGCCCTGTCGAATTCGCTTTGCACCAGATCTTTAGCCAGCGGTCCCGGCCGAATGGGAATCGTCAGCACGTACTCCTGCCCGTGGTATCGAAAGTCCGCCGACCGCTCTATGGAGATATCGTCCTCGTCCAGTCCTTCGCCGGCGAGGTACGAACGCCCTTCCTTTTCCAGCCCCGCGAACCTGCTTTCCAGCATTTCGGTCTCGAGCCGGTCCCAGAACCCGTACAGAGTTTCCTTGAAGTCGTGGCGCAATTCGGTCTGCAGCATGCCCCACGCGGAAAAAGCGCCGGGATGAACCGGAACGATCACTTCTCCGATTTCAAGCTCCTCCGCCAGGGCGGCGGCCTGCGACGGACCGGCTCCGCCGAAGGCGACCAGGGAAAAATCGCGGGGATCGATGCCTCGGCGCACCGTGATGGTCCTGATAGAATCGGCCATTTTGGCATTGACGATATCCACGATTCCTTGCGCCATTTCGTGCGCGTTCAAATTGAACTTGGCGCCCATGTCGCGTAGCGCGTCGTCCGCCGCGGCGGCGTCGAGAGAAATTTCATCCTCGGGAAAATTGGCGCTGTCGAGGCGGTTGAGGACGATATTCGCGTCGCTGACAGTCGGCTCCGCGCCCCCTTTGGCGTAGCAAATAGGCCCAGGCGCCGAACCCGCGGATTGCGGGCCGACCCGAAGCGCGTCGGCTTCCTCCCAGGCGATGGAACCGCCTCCCGCGCCGATGACATGGATGTCGACGACCGACATCTGGACCGGCAAACCCTCAATTTTAGTTTCATTGGACGAGGAAGGCCGACCGTCGATGATCAGGCTCGCATCGAAAGACGTGCCGCCCATGTCGATGCAGATCAAATTCGGGCGGCCGGTGGTTTCGGAAAGCGCCTTGCCGCCGATCGCGCCGCCCACGGGGCCTGACAGAAGCGTTTGCAGAGGCGATTTTATCGCCGAAGCCGAGGACATCACGCCGCCGTTGGACTCCATGACGAAAAGTTCGCGTTTATTCGGTAGCTTCCGTTCCAGCTCCGCAACGAGCAACTCCAGGTAGCCCCGCACGACGGGCGAAAGATAGCTGTCCATCACCGTCGTGGATGTGCGTTCGAATTCACGCCACTCCGGGGAAACGCGATGCGACAGAGCTATGGCGATGTTCGGAAGCCGGGCGGCGAGGCGCTCCTCGACCTGAAGTTCATGAACCGGATTGCGGAACGCGAACAGAAGACAAACGGCGATCGCTTCAAATTCCCCGGCCTTTACCGCATCGACTATCGCGTCCAGGTCCTGGAAATTCAGCGGCTCGACAATGTCTCCGCCGGCCGAAATCCTTTCGCGAACCGTAAACGTGTTCTCAAGGGGGACCAGCGGCTTGGGCTTGTTCCAGCGGATAGAGAAAATTTCTCCCCGGTCATTTCCTTGAATAGCGTAGATGTCGCGGAATTTTTCCGTTGTTATCAGAGCGGTCCTCGCGCCGGTTCGGGTCAGAAGCGCATTGAGCCCAACGGTCGTGCCATGGACGAAGAAATCCACTTCCGCCCCGGAAGGCAAGGCGGATTCTATCCCTCTTATTACCGCGCGCGCAGGGTTTTCGGGCGTCGACAATGTCTTGTGGGCGACGCATTCGCCGCTATCGCTGTCTTGGAGAACTATATCCGTGAATGTTCCGCCGATGTCGGCGGCGACCCGGAAGCGTTTGTTTGCCAAAGTCGAGATCCCCGTCTAGCGATTTGCTCTAGGGGCCGCGCAAGGCGGCCCACAGATCGATTCGATTACTGCGCCCATTCGCCTTGGAAGTCCGGATTGGCGTCCAGAACCGCCTTGGTTACGATAGGCGGCAGCGGGCCGACCACGTCTAGATTGATCGCCACATCCACGTCCTCGCCATTTGCGGCGGCAATAACCGCTTCCGCCGCTAGCTTTCCCATCGTATGGGGAAAGAATGCGAGAGTCGCGTCCCAGCGCCCTTCCCGAATCGCATCAACTGAAATCGTCGCCGCGCCGCCGCCGGAAAGGTAGAGATCCGGCACGTTGTGGCCGGCTCCTTCAAGGGCGATCTCGGCGCCGAGCAGATGCTGGTCGCCGACCGATACGATTGCATGAACCTCGGAATTCGCTTGCAAAATGTCCGTCATGACCGTCAGGGACGTGTCGGGGTCGTACCAGCCTTCGCCGACCGCTACGACATCGATATTCTCGTGCTGGTCGAATACGCTGTAGTAGGTTTCCATTCGCAGGACATCGAACGGAAAAATTTTCGCGCCGATAAGGATGACGACGTTGCAGGGATCGAGATTTTCGCAATGAGTCGCTAGATCTTGGGCTTGCAGAGTCGCTCCCGGAACCGGCAGCGAAGCTACCGTCGCAGTTATGCCTTCGACCTGAGGCTCCAGAGTATTCAAATCGGGACCGACCGGAAACAGTGTCGTTGCGATAGGCGTGCCGGCCGCTATGACCTGCTCGAATGCTCCGGCGATTCCCACGGTATCGTTGGGGAGCACGATGAATGCATCGAAATTGCCGCCCGCGAGCACGTCTTCGATTTGGTTGTACTGGATTTCCGCATTGAACTGGCCGTCGTATATCGCCGTTTCCGCGCCGTGTTCGGCGGCGACTTCCTGAATGCCCGCGTAGACCGCCTGGTTGAACCCGTTCTGCGATGCGGAAGCGAAATAGGCGATCCTTAGGCCGTCGGCGGCCGATGCTCCGGTCAGCGAAACCGCTAGAGCCGCGGCGGCGATCGCGGCGGCGTTCTTATTTGCTATCATTGTATCCATTCTCCCAATATCGAATTGTTTCCTTCGAGCAAATCATTAGCGCCGGATTTGAATGTCTTTCAAGTCCCTAATTCCGCTTCGGCGCGGAGCGCCCGGGCCGCGAAATTGAAAACTCGAAGCTATTTGCGCAATGAAAATTGCGGCAATATATTGGCGCCCGGAGACAGGCCGGTTCACGGAAATTTGGGAGAAGGCATGGCGGAGGAAGCTCAGACCTACGACTACATCGTAATTGGCGCCGGGTCGGCGGGCTGCGTCGTGGCGGGAAGACTTGGCGAAGCGGGCCGCAAGGTGCTTTTGCTGGAAGCCGGCGGGCCGGACAGCAGCCCGTGGATTCACATTCCGATGGGCTACGCGAAGCTTTACAACAATCCGCGGATCAATTGGTGCTACCAAAGCGAACCGGAACCGCATCTGAACGGGCGAAGCCTCTTTCAGCCGCGCGGCAAAGTTCTGGGGGGCACGGGTTCGATCAACGGCATGATCTATATGCGCGGACAGCCGGCGGACTTCGACCTATGGAGGGACAACGGCTGCGCGGGATGGGGCTTCGACGACGTGCTGCCGTTTTTCAAGATGAGCGAGCATCAAGAGAGGGGCCCTAGTAAATTTCATGGAACCGGAGGCCCGGTCTGGGTTTCCGACCTGCCTTCGAAGCATCCTATCGCCGAGGCGTTTCACGAGTCCTCCGTTCGGCTCGGATCTAGGAGAAACGATGATTTCAATGGCGAAACGCAGCTGGGAACCGGCTACGTTCAGGTAACCACTCGGCGAGGACGGCGGTGGAGCACCGCATCGGGATATCTGCGAGGCGAGGCGAAGTCTCGGATCAATGTTGTCACGCGCGCGCTGGCCGAAAAGATTCTCGTCGAGAACGGCCGCGCGGTCGGGGTGTCCTATCGACTTGGCGGCGCCAAGCGCGAGGCGCGCGCCGCCGCCGAAGTTGTTCTTTGCGGAGGAACCTACAATTCGCCGCAGATACTCCAGATTTCCGGAATCGGCCCTGCGTCGGCTGCTCGAGATCTGGGCGTCGACCCGGTCGTCGATTTGCCTGGCGTCGGCATGAATCTGCAGGACCATTTCGGCGTAGGCCTGGAATTCAAGAGTTCGCGCCCCTACACCGTCAACGACCTTGCGAATAGCCTTTTCGCCCGATCGTTTGCGATGGCGCGGTACGTCCTTTTTCGATCCGGGCCGATGGCAAGCAACGGAAATTATTCCAACACGTTCCTTTCGACGACCGGCGACGATGCCCGCCCTGACATGATGATTACATTCATGGCATGGTGCACTACGGAAGATCTTCAGCCTCGGAAGTTTTCGGGATTTACAATACTTGCCGAACACATTCGCCCGGATGCCCGGGGGACCGTCATGGCGCGAACGGCGAACCCCGAGGATGCGCCCGCGATTCTGTTCAATTTCCTGGCGTCGGACTACGACCGGAAAGCCGCCTTGGCCGGCCTAAAGCATTCGCGCCTCATATCCCGGACCGAGCCAATGAAAAGCTACTGCGAAAAGGAGATTACGCCGGGGCCGGAAAAAGCTTCCGACGAGGATCTTCTGGAGCACTGCAGAAACGGAGGCCTGTCGCTGCTGCATCCTGTTGGAACCTGCAAGATGGGAGTAGACGACGATGCGGTAGTCGATGCGAGGCTTCGCGTGCGCGGCATCGAAGGCTTGAGAGTTGTTGACGCTTCGATAATGCCTAGCATTGTATCCGGCAATACGAATGCGGCCACCATAATGATCGGTGAAAAAGGCGCGCATATGATGATCGAGGATTCTCGAGCCTAGCTGGACCGTTATTCGCTCGCAGGGATAGCCGCATGGCTTAAAGCGGAGTTGGGGGCCGAATTTGCGGCTCTGCTCGGGACTTCGAGAATTCAGCCAGGCATTATCTCTTTGCAGCCCTCCGCCGCCGGGTATTTCGCGGGCAAAATTCGACTTGCCCGATTGCGCTCGATGCGACGGGCCGAGGCCGGGAATTCAGTAAGGCGCCTAGAACGGCACGCCTACGGCTTGCGACAGGAATTTTACGAAATCCGAGCCCGTTCGCGAGATTTCGGCGAATTTTTTCACGAAGCCCGGTTGGATCGCTTCATCGTCAGGAATCCGCATAATCGCAACAAAGTCCTTGCGTTTCAAATCTTCAATCAGCGGGTGGTTCGGATCGTAGCCTCTCGGCGGTCGCTTCAGTGAATTCTCCATCAATTTGAATGTGTTGCGAAAGGCCGCGTTCGACATTATGGCCCTCCAGTCTTCGGGCCGGTCGATGATCGCGTCGCGGATTTTCCCTAGCGTCGCGCCGTCGGGATGCCAAATACCGCAGCCGGCGAAGCAGGATCGCGGTTCCAGATGGAGATAGAAGCCGGGCGCATGGGCGTCTTTCCCTGCCGCATGGCGGAAATGAGCTCCGACATTCGTTTTGTACGGCGCCTTGTTCCGAGAGAATCGTGTATCCCTGTAGATTCTAAATAGCGAGCCGCCGTTCGCTCGCGGGTCGGCGACGAAGTGAGGGCTGATATCTGAAAGCGGCAGCGCGAAAGCCCTTATGAATTCGAGCATTGGATCGCGCACCTCGTTCGCGAACCGATCCTTGTTCGCATTGAACCATGACCGATCATTGTTGTTTTTCAGTTCTAGCAGAAATTCGAAAAGCTTTGGCGTTAAAGGCAGTTTATCAGGCAAGATCTGGCTCCGAGTTCAATATCGACTTGCGGGCTCGCGGCGTGCTGAAAACCCCGGCAGCGGCAGTGAGTATGGTGACGGGCGCAATCCGTCAAGGCGACGCGCGGGAGAGTCGATCACGTCCCAATTGCGAAACGGCTGCCTCTGCAGCGCGACAGGCTGGATGGAGTGGACCGGCGGATGCAGGCGATGTTGTCCAGACGCGGAAAAAAGGCGGAAAATCGCTAAAGGAAACAGCCCCGGCAATCCGATAGAACCCGGCTGTCGGTCAAAGGGCCGTTCGCCCGCCTGCCCGTCCGCGGATAAAGCGGGTGCGGACAGATGATTGAAGGGTGGCTGGAAACAATTCGGAATTCGCTCTATCGATAGGCACGCGCGATCCGGCGAAAAATCCCGATAATCGCCGGTCGCTACCGTTAGCGAGCAGTTCTGCGCGAGTCCGGCTCATACTCTTCGCGGGAGATTGCCGACGGCGAAGAATGGTCGCCGGAGAAGGTTTGCGTTCAATTTCGTGCAAACCGGGAACAAGCCCGCCTTTGCGCCGCGTCCGCCCCCGGATGATCCTTTTTCGCTGGATTCATCCGGTACCGGCCCGCGCCGAGCCGTAGTCGCTGCATATCTCGCGATACGTGCTGCGTTCATGATCTACTGCGTCTTCGCCGTTTTTGAACCGCGTGCTCGATCACCAAGGACAGGCTTGTCACACCGAATCACGCGATGCCCAATACGCCCTGCCGCCCACGCCAACCAAAGTACGCTGCGTCGATCTCGGCCGCCGCGCCTTCATTTTTTTTGGCAAAGCCGCCATCGTTCGGAAAACCCGAACGGGCCTTGATCGCATCTAGGAGAAGCGTTTCCCGCAATGCCGTAGGTTTGCTTCCCTTGATGCCTTCCGGCGCTGCCGCCGCGCCGTACTTTCCCGGCCGCGGCAAGAGGTCGATGGGCTGCTACGCACGAACGGCTTGTCTTTTCTGTTTGACCTTAAGGCTATCCATGAACGCCCGCGCTGCCGAATTTTCCCGTTCCGCGATGAAGATTCCGTCGCCGTCAAGGCGCGCGCGAAGCGGTTATCCGCCGGGCGGCATCGGCGAGAAGGAAGCATACGGCCCGAATATCGTGACGTTGATTGCCGGATGCTGCCTGCCGAACTGAAACATTCAAGGCTCCGCAATGGACTGTTTACTGAGAAATGCAGCGAAAAAAACTCGCTGCAGTATGTCATGGCGCCGAACAGATTTTCAGGGATCAGCGAGTTTTCCGCTGCGAGCTAGCAAGAGATGCGTTTCACGTCGTGTCCGCTTAGGAGCTCACCGATGAGGTTGTCGAGATTCGCCCGCTGCGCCTCGGTTGGGAATCCAAGCATTTTACCGCCGCGCGCAACCATGCCCTCAGGACAGTCGGATCGGTTCGAGCGCTGCTTGTTGTCGGTGAACCGGTATGTGGCCGCTTATCTCTGATCGTCGTCGAGTGAATCCAGAACGCGCCTTGCAACCGCCACGATGGCCGCCGCCTTCTTGCGCGCGGCAGGCGCGTCGAATGCGCGCCCGAGACTTATCTCTACCGGCGAAGGATCAACTCCTAAAAAGATTCGCGCCCCAATATCGGGGCGAATAAACAGCTAGGCGAAAATTGCGGCGCGACAATCGCTGCGCCGAGTAGGAACATTAACTCGCGTTTCATGGATCTCGACCTGTACATTCTTTCGGTACCGGTCAGCCCAGGTCGGCAGTTTTGCAAGATGCCGGCATGGCATGGCGGGCTTTCAGATTGCAAGATGAATTGCTAGAAATTAGGTTGCATTCAGCAGTATCGAGCGACAATATCAACCGAAGAACAATAGCTGAAGTCGCCTACGCGTATTTACGAGCTCAGGAGGCAGACATGAACTGGATCACGAACTTTGTACGCCCGAAAATCGATTCCCTGTTTTCGCGTCGAGAGGTTCCGGGAAATCTTTGGTCCAAGTGCGACGAGTGCGGCATCATGCTTTTCCATCGAGAACTGCAAAGAAACCTGCGCGTGTGCACGAATTGCGACCATCACATGCAGATTTCGCCGCGCGAGCGGTTTCACGCGTTTTTCGACAATGGCATCTACAAGGAAATCGAGGTCCAGGAGCCCTTGGTAGATCCTTTGAAGTTCAAGGACCAGAAACGCTACACGGAACGGCTGAAGAAAGCTAGGCACGACACCGGCGACGACGAGGCGATGCTTGTCGCCAAGGGCGAAATCAACAGAGTGGAGATCATTGCGGCGGCCCAGAATTTCGCGTTCATGGGCGGGTCGATGGGAATGTATGTGGGCAATGCCATTCTAGCGGCTTGCGAAGCCGCGGCGAAAGACGACGGCCTGCCGCTCGTGCTATTCACTGCGGCCGGCGGCGCCAGGATGCAGGAAGGAATCTTAAGCCTCATGCAAATGCCGAGAACGACGGCCGCGATTCAAATGGTAAAATCGAAGCGGAAGCCATTCATTGTCGTTCTTACCAATCCGACAACCGGAGGAGTTACCGCGTCGTTCGCAATGCTCGGAGATGTTCATTTTGCCGAGCCGAACGCTCTGATTTGCTTTGCCGGTCCCCGAGTTATCGAACAAACAATTCGCGAAAAGCTTCCCGAAGGATTTCAAAGAGCCGAGTACTTGCTGGAACATGGCATGATCGACCGCGTTACTCCCAGAAAAAACCTCAAGAACGAGCTGGCTTCGATCATTGCATTGCTTTGCAACGACGATCCGCCCGTACTGGGCGATTTGCCCAAGCCGTTCGAGGAAGCTCGAGGTGCCGAGGCCAATGCGGAGAGCTCGCCCGCATGAACGATTTGCAGTCCGATAAAATCTTGAAGCGGCTGTCGTCGCTCTATCCCGTTTGGACGGACTTGTCTCTGCACCGACCCAGAAGGCTATTGTCCAAGCTGGGCCATCCGGAAGACGGATTGCCTCCGGTCGTGCATATTGCGGGAACAAACGGAAAAGGATCGACTCTAGCCATGCTGCGCGCGGGCATGGAGTCGAAGAACCTTCGCGTCCACGCATATATTTCTCCGCATTTGACCAAATTCCACGAGAGAATTCGAATTTCCGGGAGCCTGATCGGCGAACGGGAGCTAGCCGGGATACTGGAGGAATGCGAGCATTCGAATTGCGGGGACCCGATAACGCTATTCGAAATTACAACCTGCGCGGCGTTCCTGGCGTTTTCGCGCGCCGGCGCCGATTACCTCCTGCTTGAAGTCGGACTTGGCGGAAGACTGGACGCCACGAACATAGTCGCGCAGCCGGCTCTTACGGTCATTACGCCGGTATCGTACGATCATCAGCAGTTTCTAGGCGACAGCCTGGCGAAAATCGCCGCCGAAAAGGCGGGCGTTCTAAAGCCCGGCGTAACTTGCGTCGTATCGCGCCAGCACCCGGAATCCATGGCGGCGATCAAGTCGCGGGCTGCGGAAGTAGGCGCGCCGCTGCTCGTGCAGGATTTGGACTGGACATCGGAATTAAGGAACGGGCGCTTGGAATTCAGCCACAATTCGGAATCCCTGACGCTGCCTAGACCAAGACTTGCCGGTGTTCATCAGGCCGAAAACGCTGGAGCGGCGATCATGGCGTTGAAGCATTTAGGTTTCGGAACGGCTGCGATGGAAGCCGCGGTGACTAGGGCCGACTGGCCCGCTCGAATGCAGAAGCTCAATGCCGGTCCGCTGGTAGAAGCGGCGGGACAATCCGAAGTTTGGCTCGACGGAGGCCATAATCCGGCCGCTGGCTGCGCTTTGGCAAAATCGCTTGAGGCGATGCCGGCGCGTTCAACGCATCTTATTTGCGGCATGCAGGGAAACAAGGACATCGATGGCTTTCTGCGCTTTCTTCGATCGGCGGCGGACAAGGTTTACGGCGTCGCCATTCCGGGGCACGACGCGTCGCTGCCGGCGCGGTCCGTAGCCGACGCCGCGGCAAAAGTAGGATTTCCTTCCGAAACCGCCAGCTGCGCCGAGGAGGCGGCTTCGCGAATTTCCGAAAATCTCGGCAGCGGACGAATTCTCGTGTGCGGCTCGCTTTACCTTGCCGGGTCAATCTTGATGGAAAACGCGTAGAGCGATGTCATTCCAGATGCATTCGCGCTCAAGCCGAGCGACTTTCGAAATGTTCCGATTCAGCGGCGACTGAAGCGTCGAACGAGAATTTGGGAAGACGGTCGAAGGCTCTTCGAAGCGCATCGCCCCAGCCGCTGGAAATCATTTCGTAGTAGTCGTTGCCCTTGTCGATTCGAAATTGCAGTCCCTGCCGAAAGCTGTCCCTGCTGTAGACTTGGACATCCAGCGGAAGCCCCACCGATAAATTGGATTTGATTGTCGAATCGAACGAAACCAATAGTAGCGTTACGGCGTCCTCGAAGCACATCGAACGGCTGTAGGCTCGGATCAATATGGGTTTTCCGTACTTGGTTTCGCCAATTTGAAAATACGGCGTGTCCTTGCTCGCCTCTATAAAGTTTCCTTCGGGATAGATTAGGAAAAGCCGCGGCTCGTCGCCGGCGATCTGACCGCCCAAGATCATCGTGCCGTGAAATTTTTTTTCGCCGTCGGAGCCTTTGTCGGCAAAGGAGCCGATAACTTTGCGAAGCGTCGACCCGACGATATCCGCGGCTTCGAACATGGTTGACGCATCGGCAAGCCGCGATTCGAAGTCCGATTCCGCCTTTATTCGATTTTCCAGAATGTTGACCACCATCTGAGTGGTCGCCAAATTCCCGGACGAGAGCATCGTCATGGTTCGCTCGCCCGGTTTGACGATTGTATGCATTTTTCCGAATACTGAAATATCGTCGACGCCGGCATTCGTTCTGGTGTCGGAAATGTAAACTAGGCCGTCGTCGAGAGTTAGGCCAACGCAATATGTCATGCCGAGTTTTCCCTAAGGCGAGTTGATCTGCTTCGGAGGGACAATAAAGAGGATTTGGCGCGCTCGCCAGAATATTAGTCCGCGCGGCCCTTTGCCGGAAGCGCGTCGGTCGCGCGACCCCGCGCATTCGAATTCGACTCGAATAGGCGGAGCGAGGCGGCGAGCATGCTGAAATTATAGTTGGATTTGAAATTTTCCTGGATGCCGAGCAATTGTCGAATAGATCCCGCGCGGCTTCATTCGCCGACTTTTTCCACGCGAAGCCTTTCGGATATCCTGCTGCGTCCGCTTCCAATCCTTGTGCCGCGAATAGGCGCGCAATCTCCGTAGTCTAATCCTACGGAGAGCCTGACGTAGCGATCGTCGGGTGATATTCCATTGGCAATATCGAACCCCGTCCATCCCAGTCCGGCGAGAAAAACCTCCGCCCACGCGTGGCTTGCTTCCTGGTCTATCCGATCGTCGACAAATAGGTAGCCGCTCACGTAGCGGGCTGGAACTCCCATATGCCTGGCGGCGGACAAAAATATGTGAGCGTGATCCTGGCATACGCCCCGGCCCGCCGCGACGGCGTCTTCGGCAGGGGTTTTGGAATCGGTTGCTCCGACTTCGTACTTGATAGCCTCTCGCACGATGCCGGAAAGATCGTGCATCGATGCGACATTGGATGCCCGAGGGTTTCCAAGCCTCGATGCCAAATCCCTAACGCCGTCACGAGCCTGAGTTAACCGGGTCTCCCTGAGGTAATAGGCTGGCGGCGGAGCGCAGTCGTCGGGACCGAGGATTCCCGCTGTATCGCGTGTTTCGACAATGCCGGCCGCAATGAACCCGAGCGACCGCGCCGGCGCGTTTATGCTAGCGAGTTTGACGGGGTTGCAATGGCAGTCGCGGAAATTCGCCTCGACTTCGGCTCCCGAAATCTCGGTCGACCAACTGCGTACCGATTGAACCGGGTTGTCCGACGGAATGACTCTTGCTTCGAACACGCCATAATTCGATGGTTCGCTGAATTCGTACTTCGTTTCGTGCTTGATCTTCAGGATCATATCTAGGAATTGAACTCAAAGTCGATTTCGACCTGATTTGACAGGCGCGCGCCGAAATCAATTGTTTCTCTCGCAAATACTGAAATGCCGTGCTCGGCAATGGATGCCGCATTTTCGTTGCGAAGCTCTGCCGCCGAATGCGAAGCCATGCGAAGGCAGTCGCTGGCGTCGGCTCGCGCTTTGCAAAGCGCTCCGAGACAGCGTTCAATCTCAAGAATTGCAAACGCAAGCGACGAGGGCGAGTCCGGGTCAAGGAGGAAAAATTCCAATATCGCCGCATCGCCGAATTTTCCTCCGCATCTCCTAAAGACGCCGCGCAACGCGGAGAAATTCGAGAAGTACGATGCGAGAAACGCATCGCAGGCGCTCGTATCTTGAGTCCGAAGCGATTTTGCAAAACCGATACCCAGGTCAACCGACCTTGCGATATTGCCCATTCGTTCGATCATGCGGCCCGTTTGCCAGAATTCGTATGCTCCGTTTCTCAAAAGGCGGCCCGCGGCGGCCCCATGAGCTTCCGCCGAACGCCTATGGATGACGATCAGCGCGGCTCCATCCAACTCATTTCCGGAGCTGCGGACTTCCAAAGCTTTCGCGGCTCGCGCAAATTCCTTTGCCGCAAGGAAAAGCTCGGATGGAATTTCGGAGCGGATGGGCTCCAGGTTGGTCTCAACTTGCTGCGCGGCCGACACAATGCTCGAAGGGTTGCTAGAGCGGGAGGCAAGATACTCGAGCGCGCCCAATTCCATTCCTGAATCGCGCAGTTTGCAAAAGCTGCGGTATTCCCCGATCGAGCGCAAAGCCGCCATCGAAAAGTCTTTTGAAAATTCCGATCCGGGAGGCGAGGCATTCATCGATGCCAGGGCAAGCTTCGCAGTGAAGTCGGCGCGCTCCACGTAGCGAGCCAGCCAGAAAATTCCGCTAGCATGCCGCGATAGCATCGGCACCGTCTCGCATCACCCAGACGTCTCTTGGACGAGTTGTCGCGGATGCCCCCGGTAAATCCGAAGACACTGCGATTCTCGAAACGCCACCTTCAATTGCTGTAAATTCGCCGTTCTTGCGAAGCGCGAATAAGGTCAGGCTTTCCGGGTTGCGGGAATTTGCCAGGGCATTGAATTCTGCGATCGACGTACTCGCCTTCGGAACCCTTGCAATGTAGTCGCAGGGCGAATTCTCGATTCCTTTCCGGATTTCAATGATGTCTGATTTTTCGGCGGTTGCACCGTTGAACACCGGCGTTCCGCCGTTTTTGCGCGCCTCCAGAATTTCCAGGCCGCCAATATTGTCGAGTGCCCACTCAAGCCCGCCGGCATCGCCGCAGCACCGGCAGGGCCAATTTTCCAGCGACGGCTCTTCGTTCAAATAAAATCTAATTAAGTCCGGAAATTTTGCATGAACTAGATTGTTGGAGGCGATTCCCGAGCGCGGCGAATTGGAGGCTATGAGCTTTCCCGCTCGATATATGGCGGCAATTCCCGAAACGCCGCGAATGTTCCGATATTCCGAAGAAATGGGATCGGGCAGGTCCTGTCCGAAATGGCAAATGACATGGACGGTTTTAGGCCCGCCGATTGTACGAACCGAAATTTTGCCGCCCGAGACCCTCAAGTCGCTCCAAATCGCCGTTATTGCGCCTATGCGCTCGGCTATGTAATCTAGTTCAGGGAATTGGGACTCCGCCGCGACCGCTATGCACAGCTCTTGATTGTCTACATTTGAAGTATCGACGAGCGACGCCCGGAAGTTTTCGAAAAATTCATCTGTCGATGCAATGCCAGAAACTGTGAAAAATTCCGGGAAGGTCAATTGCATCGCGGCGCGATTGGCTCGCAAGTTGGCAATATCCTGGACTGTCGGATTGCCTTTCTCAACGCAGTAGAATCTGCCGTTTCCGCCCAGCGCGAATTCCGACGAGGATAAAAAGGAAAAGTTCCCGCCAGGCGGTGAAATTCCGCCCAGGGTCGGCGAATAAAGGGAGCCGAAAGCGATCCTTTCGTCAATGACGCCGCTAAGAATCGCTTCTCGCTTGCCATGGAGATCATTGAGGAACGCTTCGGTGGCTCTAGCGCGCTGTTCGACAGCTCGAGCAAGCTCTATCCACGGATCTTGCAGCAATACCAGCGGCGAAACTTCGAATTCGCATTCGACAACGGAGTTATGCCCGATGTCGGGATAAGCTAGGGCAAGAGATTTCGCTCGCGCATGACCGGCGAATCGCTCAATTCTTTTTTTGCCGCGACGTTCAATTGCCGAACGCACCAAGCGGTCAACTTCTATTCCGAAGATTTCGGCGCTTGATCTCGGCACAGCTGCCGATGACTGCGCTTGTCGCATTGCGGAAATGCAGCGTTTCCTCTTTCGGCTTGCATTAAAGCAAGCTCTTCCATCATCTATCGCGCGTGAAAAAGTCGGGTTGAATCCAATTGTCTTCTAGCTAGCTAGATTGATTCTTCGATCCATTTCTTTAGCGTCGCCTTTGGAGCCGCACCTACCTTGCTCGCGATCGGCTCCCCGTCCTTGTAAATGAAAAGCGCCGGTATTCCACGCACGCCAAGCAGTGCCGGCGTGTTTGGGTTTTCGTCGATATTGACCTTTGCGATATTGACTCGCCCGGACATCTCTTCGGCAATTTCCGCCAGCGACGGACCGATTTGCCGGCACGGACCGCACCATTCCGCCCAAAAATCTACGACGGTTGGAATACTCGATTCCTTGACGTCCGCATCGAATGAATTATCGGTAACGTTCAGAATTCCCATGCGGCTGTTTCCCAATTTTTGTTGTCGCCTACACCTAAGCCTCGCAACTAGGATCGTCAAGCGCGTTGGTTTTCGAATTTGAGGGCCGCTCGCTCCGGAACGGCGAAATCGCCTCCGCCCACTTGAACTAGTCCGGGAATTCAAGACCTGGATTTCGTGGCGTTGAAGTTCAAGGATTTCGTTGCCGACGCAAGTATCGATCAATGTCGTTAGCGCAGAGAATTCATTGCGTCTTACTGAATAGAAATATGGGCTAGAGGCAGTACGTGTCGCGCCATTCAAGAGGTCGACGGCAGCGACGCAAAGCATCGCCTTCAGCCGCTCCGAGCATAAGCGCGGCCAATAGACTCGGCGCTTCGCGTCAAAAATCGCCAGCCGGAGCATCTCCGCGCAAGTCGTGCGGATATGCCAGCCATTGAGAAGGAACTCCGTCGCGATTCCGTCTTCTGGAACTCGATCGATGTGGTCGAGAGGCTGGACCATAGCATTGAAATCCGAAGATACCCGCCTCGGACTTGTTACTCGTTCGCAATGGCTTCGGCAGATTAGTGCCTTGATGAACAAATTAATTTCGAACACTCGATTTTGCCGAAGGGAAACTTACCGGAAGCATGAAACCGAACGGCAAATTGAAACTTGAGCAACTTTGCTCCGAGAATTCGCGGCAAATTTAATCGCGCATGCATGATTTTGCTTTGATCCGGCTCATCGACCAATGGTTTTCATGGCCGGGAAAAATGAGGATCCGACGAAACGATTCTCAGCGGAAGCGGCGCAGGGGCGAATCGGGAATTCAGTCCGAAAGTTGAGATCTATGCAGCTCTGCCAATTCCGACATGCTGTTTAGCGATATATTGAATGTCGGCGTGTCACCTGCTCCCGATCCGGCGGAGGCTCCCAGCCCGTCCTTGCCGCTGCGTCGAAAAATTCGGCAATTTGCCAAGCGATGACGATTTGCCGGAACATGGTCGTGAAACACGCTTTCGGCAACGTGAAGGATTTCTTCCCTGTCGATTCCCTGCCTGCCAAGATTGGATAGTAGATACTCGAAATTGCGATCGGACGGCTTGTAGGAACCAACGTCCTCGGCTGTATAAATTCCATCGAATCGCACTTGCAGCTTTTCGTTGGAAAAGAAAAAGCTGCGGATATCGACATTTGACAGGACATAAAGTCGAAAATGCTTTTTTAGGTGCCGAAGCGCTTTTGCGCAGTCGGGAAACGCCGGCCAGTTTTTGACGGAGTCGCCATAGGCTTCGCAATCTTGGAGCGACGCCGTTATCTGCCACTCTTCCGCCAATCTCCGGTAAACGACCGCTAAAAGATCCGAGTATTTCATATGGGGCGTTGCGCGCTGCTGGCTGGATTCATAGTAGGCGTGAGTCTCGAGTATCTTGTTGCGCGAAATATCGCCGCCTATCCGGGACGTAAGCGGTTGCAAGCCGTCGATTATGCCCGTTTCCCAATCGATCAACGTACCGTAGCAGTCGAAAGTAAGCGCTTTAAACTGGCTCAGTTTCATATTTGCCTCCAGCTGTTTCACGGCCGATAGCCGCAATGACGCCTGTAAATCAACCAATTTGAAAAACTTCAATATGCCGAATGTCAAAGTTGCAACTCTAGATTCCGTTCTCGCAAAACTGAAATAGAAGCAGCTGACGAATTCCTGAATCCAGGCCCGCTGAAGCCACGATTCAGGGCGGCATTGATCTCCGATGCAACCTCTCGAAATAAACAGGGCTTTCGCGATGCTTTTTCAATCGGCTCGGCCGCTCGATTCGAATGCCGAAACGGCTGCGCCGGTATTCGCGCTTCGATTTTTCAGGCGAAATTACGCGGCACTCGACTGAATCAAGTCCTGGGCGTTCAAGTGTTCGACAAGGCGACCGCCCGAAAATCGTCATTCAAGCTCCGGAGCGGCGAGGAAAATTCAATTGCTCCGCTATAGTTGTTTCGATCTGGGACTAATCCACTGGCATGAATTCTTGTTTCGCGAATTCGTCCGACGCTCTAGCCAGCGCGGAGACGACCGCATCGCGACCTAAGGGCATAAACTCGCCGTTCTTGGTCCAAAGAATTGCAGTTTCCACGCGTCGATCCGGGTAAATGGTTTCAAGCGATTCCAGATAGGCTCCCATCTGCCTTAGGATCGCTTCCGGAACGTCGTCCGCAATTTTCGGCACGACTGCGTTCGACTTGAAGTCGACGGCTAGCACACGGTCCTGTTCAACGAGTAAAAGGTCGATAAAGCCGTAGATCGACCGCTCGCCCAGACTTTGCGGCTTTGCGGTGATTGACACTTCGGCAAGCGCGCTCCCGGAAAACAGAAATTCTAATTCCGGATTGTCCAGCATTAGATTGCACGCCTCTAGGCATTCTTCGAATTCATCGTGCAAAAGTTCTTCCTCGATGCGAAGGCTAAGCTCTTTCGCCGCGTCTCTGCGTTCGCATTTGTCGGTGCCGGGCAGATGCTCCAGCAGTAAATGGATAAAGCTTCCGCGTCGCAGAGCCCCTTCGCTTCCGGCATAGGCATCGGGAGATGACGGGTCGGTAGCGACCGTTTTTTCGCCGCCCAGGCCTGAAGGCGGCAGCGGACTAATCGCCGGCTCGGGAGCTACGGCAATTGCGCGTGTCCATCCGGGCAACTCGACCTTCTTGGCTTCACGAGAGTTCGATGACGGCGCCTTCGCTTCAATTTCCGGCCATTCCCCGTTGCTAGTCCTGAAACCGTCGGCATCGCCATCGGAGAATTTTTCCAGCGCTTTGAACTGCCGCGTATCCGCACCGACTCCGATCATTCCTTCTTTTACAAGGTGATACCAGCTTTCGTCGTCTTGCTTTCCCGCTCCGCAGACAATCAGCCAGTTCTCCGCTCGAGTCATCGCAACGTATAGAAGCCGCCGCCGTTCGAGCCGTTCGCGTTCGGCGTAAGTGTAGATCAATGACTCAAGATTTTCAGGATGGTTGCCGCCTGTCGGTTTCCAAACGGGTACATCCTCCGCAGTAATCAAAACTTTGTCATTAACGGCGATTTGCCTCTTTCCCGTTTGGGGAACGATGACGACGGGTGATTCCAGCCCCTTCGCGCCATGGACCGTCATGACTCTAATTTCGTCGCCGGCCTGGTCCAGTTCTCGTTTGACATCCATTTCGTCGGCGGCCAGCCATTCAAGAAACCCGGTCAGCGTCGCCGGTTCCGTTCTTTCGTAAGCGAGAGATTGCAAAAGAAGCACGTCGATCGCTTCTTCTATTTCCGTCCCCATTCTGGAAATAATTTTAGCTCGACCTTCATGTTCGGTAAGAATGGCCTCCAGCAATTCGTAGGGCTTGGCCGTTTCCGCTCGCAAAAGCAGATCTTCGAGCATTTCGACGGCCTCGCTAAATTCCTCCCTGCGTTCCAGGAGAATCTCCCAGAGAGACTTGTCCTCGCGGTTATGCGCAATCGAAAAGAGCTGGCTTTCCGTGATGCCGAAGAGCGGCGATTTTAGCGAGCAGGCCAGCGAATAGTCGTCGGCCGGCGTAGCAAGAAACGCCAGGATGCCCGACAGATCGTTAGCGACCAATTCATCTGCGATTTTGAGTCGGTCGGTTCCCGCGATCGGAAGCCCTTTCTTCTTCAGTTCGCGAATGATCGAATGGAACAGCTTGGAGCGAGTCTGCACCAGGATCAGGAAATCGCCGGGGCGAATCGGCCTCGCTCCGGCATCGGACGGCAGCAGCGACTTGTTTTCGATTGAATCCGAAACGAAAATTGCAATGGCTTTCGCAAGTTTAGTTGCCGAGTTTTCAGGTGCCGCCTTTCTTTCCGGCGAATACCAGAGGCTTTCATCCGCCTCGCTTGCGTCTTCGGTAAACGGCCATAGGTCGACGCGTCCGGGCAAGTCCGTTTTGAATGCCTTGTGGACTGTTCTCGTGTCGAATTCGGAAATTTCCAATGTTTCGAATACGCGATCCACTAGTCTAAGTATCGAGGAAGCGGAGCGAAATGAATGCTGGAGCTCCTGCCGCTGGAATTTCCTTTCGGCGCCGGCGTGCGCGCGCTTGAAATGGTCGTGCATCTGCGCAAATTTTTCGGGCCTTGCGCCTTGGAAGCCGAATATGGATTGCTTTTCGTCGCCGACCGCGAAAATCGTGCGCTCCAGATGTCCGCGAGCGCCGGATCCCGCCGTGAATTCCTCCGCAAGGCGAGCAACGATATCCCACTGCGCCGGATTTACGTCCTGGGCTTCATCGACGAGGATATGGTCGATTTGCCCGTCGAGCCTATACATTATCCAATCGCGCGATTCCTTCCGCGTAAGCAGGGATAGCACTTTCAGAATCATGTCCTCGAAATCGAGAAGCGCCTCTCTATTTTTGATAGATTCATACGTGGCGAGGAAAACTTTTGCGAACCGAAGCAATTTGACCGAGTATCGAGCGCACTCGGAACTAAGCCGCATTTCCCTTAGATCTTTTAGCTTTCGCACCCAGTTTTCCAGCAGGTTCTTGTCGTTATCGCTCAGTTTTTGAATTGCTGGCTTGGTCGCATACGATTTTTTGATTTCGCCCTTTTGCGTTAGAAATGTCTTTTCCGCGAGCGAGAGGTCCTCCGAATCGGGAGAATTTAAATTCGCGCAGCCGATAAATTCCTGAACTTTCCTGTTGGTGGGCGAGGGCACGTTCTCCACGGCATTTAGCAGCGAGGGGAACATGTTCCGTTCGGGCGAAGTAAATAATTCATTGGCCAAATCCTGTTCCGCGTAGTTTTCGGGCAAGCCGAAAGCCTCCCAGACCGACGCTTCGGATTCGACTTCGTTGAATAGCTTTCGATGGCTCTGGATTTCACGGACGAGGTCGAGCAAGCCGCTCCCGGCTAGTTCCGCAATTTCATCGAATAGCTCGGCGTGTTCCTCGGCGACTGACTCCAGGGCTTCGTTTTTCAAAGTTTTCGCGATGCGTTCGTCGATACCTTCGAATTGAGGCGAAACTACCGCCTCTCGTGGAAACTTTCGAAGAATCGCGGAAGAGAACGCGTGGATGGTTTGAATCTTCAGCCCGCCAGGAGTTTCCAGCGCCTGGGCGAAAAGCGTCCTCGCGCGCCGAAGAATTATCGGCGTGATAGTCTTCTCGTCTTCCCCTAGCGCCATGAGCGTTTCGCGCAATTCGGCATCGGGAAGCAAAGACCATTTCCCCAGCCTTTCGAAAAGGCGAACTTGCATGTTGGCGGCGGCGGCCTTTGTAAACGTCAGGCAAAGTATATTTCCCGGATGGGTTCCGGCTAGTAGGATGCGCGCCACCCTGTCGGTTAAGACCTTGGTTTTCCCGGACCCGGCGTTAGCGGAAACCCAAGACGAGGATTCCGGGTCGGCCGCCAGAATTTGCGGTTTGGTCGCATCGTCGAATTGAATCATTTCGCTACCCTACACGCTGCATTTCTGCAGGCTTGACAGTTTCGTCCCATTCTCCGTATCGTGCGAGATGGTCGTAGTCGGGGTACTCTACATGCCCCAGGTGCGATGTGTACCCGGTTTCGGGTTCCTGGTATTTCTTTATCAGCAGCTGGAATTGTTCCCATGTATCCGAAAAGAAATCCTTGTCGAGCGGCGCGTCCCGATAGAATCGTTTGACTTCGCTTACCCGAGTCCGGGCGCCTACCGAAATATAGGCTGTTTTTCTGACAGTTCCCGGTCCATGGTCCTGAACGCCGTCGACTTCCAAAATTTTAGCTAGCAAGGGCATCTGCTTCGCACACCTTTTTATGTCCATCTCGCCGGGTATGCGGCCCGACTTGTAGTCGTAAAGCACGAATTCGCCATCTTCGGTGATATCCACGCGATCCGCTTTTCCTCTGATGGTGAAGCCCAGATCGGAAAACTCGTGCTCTAATTTAATCTCCTGCTTGAAGGGCGAGGCTAGGCCTCTTCGCGCTCGTTCGTGCAGCAGGAATTCCTCTGCGATTTTTTTGAGGCCGCAAAGCCAAACCCGTTCAACCCATTTGGACGGGGCTCCGTCTTCGAATTCTTCTTCGGCAATCGAAATCAATCTGCCTTTCTCGTCGTCTCCTAGTTCGGACTCGCCATCCGAAATAAACCTTTGGAAAACGCTGTGCTGCAGCAGGCCCTTCACTAGGATTTCGGGCAGCGGAGCAAGCGGATTCAATTTCCTGAGCTTGAGAACTTGACTTGCATAGATTGCGTAGGGATCCACAATAAGAGTTTCCACGCCAGTAACGGATATTCTTGTCGGCCTGGCTTCAAGCGGCGGAACGGGCGACGGGCGAGGAGCGGGCGCGGTTTTTCCATTCTGCTCTTCCATCGCCTGTGCAAGCGCGAGGAGCGCCGCGCCTCGGTCGCGCATGGCATTGATCCCGGCTCGCCCTTCTTCGGAAATTCCGGACAGCAAATGGATCAGGCGACTCAGCCATCGGGACGGTATCGTTGGCGCGCTTTCGTCGCGAAGCGTTCGGGTAAGCACCACTTCGGGTCCGCAGAGAACTTGCTGAAAATCGTGCGCGGACAATCCAATTTTGCGTTCCGGAAGCAGCAAGCCCGCCTGCTCGCGCATTTGCCTGTTTAGCCACGGATCATCAGCGACCGGCGCGGGCCAGGAGCCTTCATTCAATCGACCCGCTATCAAGAGATCCGGACGTCGCATTCTCGCTTCCAGCGTGCCCCAGATCATAATTTCGGGGTGGGAGCAGTTACTTGACCGAATTTTGGTTTTGCCAAGTACCGAACCCAGCAACTGCACGTATTCTTTCAATTCAAGAAAGCAGCCCAGGTCGGCGCAGTCTTCGAGTTCGGTAAAGACTTCGCGGACTTTGCTCCCTTCTTCCTCGGCCCACAACATCCCCGTATCTTCCGCTGACGGGCCGGCCGCGAACATTTCCGCAAGGCTGCGGTGATGCTTTAATATATCGCCGAGCTCGCCTCTTTTTGCAGTTGCCGCCGATTCTACGATCGAGGAGACCCAACCGCCCCAAAGGTCAATATCCTCGCTTTCTTCCTGCTCCAATACCCACCTTGAAACGAGCTCCGAATCAACGGAGAAAATTCCTTTGCCGCGTAAATGCAATTCGAGCTCTAGAGTCCGCTTCAAGTGCAGATCTCGGTCGCCGGCTGAGTTGGCGCATGGACTCTTGAGCAGCGACATAAGGCTGGTTGATGCCATCCTTCCGCCCATGGCTTCCGCCACGAGACGGGCAAAAACGCCCCGGGGCGTTTCCGAAACCGGTTGGCCGTCCGATTCATAAGGCACGATTCCCCACCGCCGCAGCGCGGCCTTGACTTGGCGAGCGAGATTGCGGTCCGGCGTTACTAAGGCGGCGGTGCGACTGGCATGGGCGCATTCCCGCAGCTTAAGCGCGACCGCGACCGATTCGAGGCGAGGAGTCGGCGCTTCCAGCAGCGTCAGTTTTTGCGTGGCTAGCTGCAAATCCGCGAGTCTAGGTCCTTCCACCAGCCACTGATCCGTTACCGGCGCCGGTCTAAGCGCAAGCGACACTAGCATGTTGCGCGGTTCATTTACGGCCACGTCCGATCTCCACGGCAATACTGCGTCGGATTCAATTCCAAGCCGATCCATCAACTGCCGGAACCTGAATTGCGGATGCGCCTCCGATACCGAAGGGTCCGACATTCCGGACCAGATCTCGCCCGAAAGATGAAAATCGAAGCAAGGAAGAACGATCGCTCCCTGGGGCAGGTTCGCTATCGCTTGCATCAGCAATTGGGTAGCTCCTCGCGAGCCCGTAGACCCCGCCATGATCAACGGATGCTCCGGCGGTTCGGCTTGCCAGTCCGACACCATTTTTTCCGCAACCAAGCGCTGGCGAGTCTCGAAATCGGGAATGGAGTCGATCCTTAAATACTGTTCAATAATCCTAAGGAATTTTAGGCTCGCGTCCCAGTGTTCGGCTTGCGATGAAACATCGAGGTTGCCGAGGGCGTCCGGCGATACGCCCTCGCTGTTCATTTCATCCATGACTTCCGCGAGCGTGTCGGCGAGTTCGAATGCAGTAAACCGGGAGCCGAAACGATCATCGGCGGCCATGAGTTTCGCGACCGCCTGAAATAGTTCCAGCCGCCGCCGAAGCGGCGGAACCGCGGCGGGGATTTCCGGAAATCGAATATTTGAACGGAGTTCCGTCAACTGGGAAAGCCTAGGCAAAAAACTTGCTTCGCCCTTGATGAATTCGTCCCGTATCGCCTGTTCGTTGTGGCTCGTGTTGACGATGATCTCTGTTTGCGCCATTTTTTCGGGCGGCTGATCGCGCAGCCTCGATTTCAGGCCTGCGACGAATTCCTTTGGGAAGGAGCATCCCGGCGGCAGAGCGAAAACGCGCGGATGAGCGCTCGGCGTAAACATCATTTATTGAATTCCTTTTCGATGAACGGGAAAAAGGCGAACTCGGATCGCCAGCCGCTCTGTGTTCCAATGGCGAAATTCACCGGCGATTGCCGCGCGCGGTTAGCGCGAGAAAATATTCGCAGGAGTCGCCGGATCTAGGCCGCCATTCGAATGCGCGTGCCAAAACCCGAAAATTCTCGATTCGCGCGATTTCCCGGAACACATACATTGACTTGAAGCCGACATCCAAGGACTTAGTCGGGGCCGCCGGCTTTCCGCGCAAATAACTTCACGCGATCACTACCAAGGTCCGCAAATCGACGGGTAATTTCAACGCAAAGTAACTCTTTCGCATTAATGTCCTCGAAGCAAATTATTGCTCCCATGTAACACCCGTATAAACGCGGATTCCTTCAGGTCTTGGGACGCGAGGCCTTTCATCCGTACGCAGTTAACTCAGATCATGCCGTAGTCTCGCCAAGCTCTGAAATCTTCGACCAACAAAAATAGCAGCATGTGGCCGTCCCGGAGTTTTTTGGTTCCCGGCAGCGGCTGCCTCTTCCCGGGGATGAATCCGGCGAGGCGGGCCTTGTTGACCGCGAAGCTCGCTGCCTCCGGTGGTTCGGCTTGGACATGTGAACGGCCGGAACCTTGATCTCGTCCATGTGGACGACCGTGTGCGCGGGCGCGTCCGGTATCGAGCGCGCGAGGCGCTCGATGAACATCACCGCGAAGGCGGTCACCGCGTCGAAGGCCCTGCGCCGCGTCGAGCGGCTGACGCGGAACAGCGCGCCGGCTTCGCGCGCGAGCGCCTTCTCCATCAGGTCCCAGCTGTCCCCTCTATGAGCTACCACTTTAAATGAAGCAATTGGCGGTTCCCTCGTTCACGGTTTTTAGGGAACCCCGGCACGATTGCGCATTCCGCGCGGCGCGCGCTCCGGACAACCGTTCACGGCAGCGTCTAGGGCGTCGGCGGCAGTCGGACAACACGGATCGTCACTGCTGGACCCGACGCTTGCAATTCTTCAAGTAGGTGTCGCACCCGTCGAAATAAACTGAAACTCCATTCATGACATCGGCCAGTGTTGGCAGGTGAAGATCGTTCTGAGCGACGGGCAAAGGCCGTCCTTTCCTATCTACCGGATAACGGTATGCGTATGAAGCCGGGTCGATCTTCGCGAATTCAAGGATGATCTCGCCGACGATGGGATCAGCCTCATCGGGGTCGGTGGTCCCGTACCTGTTGAGCACTTCCAGGACCGATCGCCACAGCTTTGCTAAATCGTGCGAGTGCCAATTGGGCTCGATGCGAACCGTGGGCCCATAGGTTGCCAGCACGTACTTGAGGGAGATCTCCAAGAAATGCCGGTAGTTGAAGATGATCGGGAATACCAGGGTGTCTCGCGCCAAATCGTCGGTACTCGCTGCCTCGACCATGAGGTCGCCAGCCGTCTTGTAGCCATCGGTCATGAGCACGAGCCTAGAGTGCCCGCTCTGGTCGATGGTGGCGTTTTCCGATGGATTCGCGGAGGTGACAAACGCCTTGTCGCCCTGCCTCGGCCAGCGGAACTGAGTCTTGAGTATGTCCTCGATTGATCTTCGTTTGGCCATGAATCTTCCGAGCTATCTCAGGGGTCCCGTGCGCGACGATGTTTGGGCCGGCGACCCTACCTGCTCCGCGTGCGCTTGATCTAGTGTCTGCAAACTTCCTACGCTCGCTGCTGAGTAACGATACTCGTTGCCGTTGACATCGCTGTACGGACCAGATCGGTCGGCTATGTAGAGTAGACACTTGATGAACGTCGCTCCGCGCTGTTCTCCGCAGGCTTCATCCCTAGCCGACACCAAGCTCCTTGACTGCGAGGACCAGCTGCAGCCTGCTACTGCATAGCTCGAGAGCAGCGCCAACGCGTCCGACATCGCCTCACTAGGAGCCATCCTGTCGCCCCCGAAGAGACTTGCTTGACATAGGCGAGGAAGATCGCCACCATCGATCAACCCTAGGATGCCAATGCTGACAATGTCCCACACGTTTGCACACCTTGACCAAGCCACCGATCTCTGTCGTCTGCATTTCCCGCCTCACTATCCAAGACCCGGCACCCTACGCCGTTTCTATGACGCTTCAACCCACTCTCTCCCCCACCCGCATTCGAGCCCAATGTACTAGGAGAGCGACATGCGATTCACCTATCCCGCCATACGTTCCAAACAGACCACCTCGGACAAATGGCTTGCCCAATTTGCCGCGCCCGCTCCCGATGTCGACCAATGGGCGGGAGTGCCACAAAAAAAGCGTTTTGCCGACGGAACCGAAACTGCGGGCTTCCAAAGAGAAACTAACTCCAAGCGTATAAAAAGTCTCCACGACTTCTTTCTCGATCAAGACAACCTAATTCAAAACCCTCTGCTTTGCGCCCTTCGCGCTATACCCAATTGTTCCGTAACTTTCTCACCGCTTGCCGGGAGTGCAAAAAGTGACTCTGTACAACTTGGAGAGCTGACAATAGAAATTCCCGACTACTCTTCGCTTTCTTTCGAAGATATTTTTTTCCATGTACGTACATTTGTTGAAGACCGTGTTCCCGCGCTTAAGGATAAAAACCCAAACCAAGATCTGATTGACCGCCTAAAGCATTATTTGTCCGACGCCGGCTCTATAACCTCTACCACCCCGCCTAACGACGACAACGCGGAAGAAAACGACGACAACGATGACAGCGACGCCTCTACCGACGAAGAGACGGCCGGTGTTCTCTTCGAGGAATCTCACATTGTCGACTTCTGGCAGGAAGTTGCAGCACGCCACGATCTGATAAAACAGTTTGGCGACCCACAGGATAGACCCGATTTCCTCGGTTTCACAAAGGACGCTCTCCTATCTTACCTTCGACCCGTGGTCCTCGTTGACGGACAACATCGCCTACGTGGCGCCCTTAGTGCCGCAGCGGCACGCCTTGACGATCCGAACATCCAATCTGAAATTGAAGACCGCATTTCTAACGGCGAAGATTCCAGCGATGTAGAATACCACATCATCCAACGGGAGGCACGTCGCTTGCCGCTCTCCCTCCTTATGTCCACTGAACCCGCCGAGCAAGTATTTCAATTTATCGTTGTCAACCAAAAGGCCACACCCATTGGTCGCGCACTTCTAGGAACAATTGTTTCAACGACCTTGTCTAACGACGAATTGGAAAATGTGGCAGACCGTTTGAAGCACGCTGGCATCCATTTGGAAGATTCTCAGGCGATCACGTATCTCGCCCGACATCCCGACAGCCCCTTCTACAACCTCATCGAACGCGGTCTCGCAGGAGATAAGACGGATCTCCTGCAATGGAATGTATTCGCCTCACTGATCAGCATATTTCGAGAACTTAGAGGCGGCCGACTCTACCATCAAAGACGTGCCGACTATGCAATGAAATGGGGACAGAGTTATCTTTCGTCTTCGGCGATCATCGCAAAGTATGAGGCCACAGACTATGAAACTCCTATACAATATTGGAGTTCACTAGATGGTCCCTGGCGCGATGTCTTTATTGCCTTTTGGCACCAGATACGCGAAGTATTTGCAGTTGTAGATGATCGCGAATCATACGCCTATTGGGGACGTCCTCGCGACTCCAATTTATTCAACAAGGTTTCACTGACTATCTTGGCAGCGGACTTTTTCCAATTCCTTGTAGAAACGAAGGCAACAATAGACGCTGCGGACGAAGTGCCTAAATTGGTCGACTCTTGGTTGGAAGAGGTAAATAAGAACTATTTCAACAGGAACTGGCAACTCTCAGGCATCAAGAAAGATTCAACTGGCATTCGTAGTCAATGGGCATCGATTTGGGCTGAGTATCGGAAGATGGGTGGTAATCTACCTCATCGCTCGGAATACCGGAAGCCGCGTGGCGAATAGGCACTGTTATCAAGATGGATGAATCGAAGTTTATTGCTGCGGCATTGCACGATGCGTCAGCCGTGTGGCAGGGGCCACCGCTTGCAGATCTGTCAGCAAGGCATGTTCCAGATCGCCTTCTCGGGCGGCGGCGTTCACTATTGAGGGCGGACATCAGCGTCCAATGGGCACGATGGTTTGTCGAAAGCGTTTCCGACCCCGTCAAGTATACGCACCTCGAAGCCGCCTATCCGAGAATATACGGCGATGTTTTCGCTATCGTCAGAAAATGGTTTTCCGATGCGACATTTGACGAGCAGCGACTTCTTGCGTCTTCCATAGCCTCGGCCGTCCATGGCTTCGTTCGTAGGCTTCAAGCCTCCCGCCAGAGATTACCGCTAAGCGCTTCGGAACGCCGTCTACATCTTGATCTGGCTGGCAACCCGCCTCGCTGTTGGATTTGCGGTGTCCCTTTTGATGACCAAGCGATAGATAAGTACTTGGCGCGAGACGGCCGAGAGCTCCCACTTCCACATTTAGTAGACGTGCTCAAGCCCAGAGGTCTGTCCTCGCAAGACTTAAGAATAGAGGTCGATCACCAAATGCCCCTAGCGCAAGGCGGAGAAGGAGGGGAAAATTTATCACTATCCTGCGGATGGTGCAATCGGCACAAAAGCGAAAGAACTTCGATATACGATGTCGAAGGACTAGTGAGGAGTTCTGGGCCAAACAACTTCGACATACGATCCTTGCCAAGTCCCTTTTGGACGGTCAGACTCTTAGCACTCGTTGGCACATGCGAACATCAAGATGGGTGCACAGCCTCAACCAACCAATCCTATCTTACTGTGACGCCGATGAACGTCCTTGGCTCCATGAATCCCACGAACTTACGCGTCACCTGTTACGAACATGATCCCCTTAAGGAAATAAGACTTCAATCCAGACGTTCTGTTGAGAAACTGTGGTCAGGATCACCCAGGGGTTGACGTAACGTTGTCAATTGATTTGCCCACGATCATTGCCTGACCGATCATCGTGTAGAATGCACATTGCATATCGATTTGTCGTTCCTACAACTCGATAGGTGGTTAATTTATCTTTCACCTGTCCTGCTGCAGGTCGGCTTTGTCGTACGAGACCAACCGATGGCCTTTCTGCTACTCTGATCCGTGTCAGTCGAGCCCATTTGTTATATTGAGAATGATTCGGTGAAACGAATAATTCCTTCCGATGTAGCACAGGGCGGTTTCGTGCGGACGAGTAGTTCCTGCTTCTCACTCGGAATGTTTGCAAATGCACCGCGATTGAAAACTCTAGTACTGGGTAAGCCTCCTTATCGAATTCGGGATAGCCGAGATAAGACACTAATGGTTCAATCCTATATAGCTTGATTACGTTCGCCCCGTCGACGCGGCCGAGATAACCGCGTGCGCAGCCCTCGTATAATCTGAGAACCGGCGACAATTCGTGCCGAGCACTTTCGCGAATATACAGAGAAGTGGGCGTCAATTTTCCGATACGAGAGTCTTGGCATGCGGAAGCAACGACATCAGGTCGACCGAGCGAGAATTTCATCTGCACTGGCGCAGGCATTCTTGTAATTCGAAAAAAGGGATTCACATCACCTTGGAGCAATAAGGATAGCCGCTTGGTCCGCCGGAAGGTGGAACGCTCATCGACCTGGGACAGTGCTAGGTAAACTAGTAAGTCCTCGGTGCGTTCCGTTGTGATTGGGACCCATTCTGTGGAACTTGAAACCGTCAGTACAACTCGAAAGGCTCGCCGGATTGAACCGAACATGCTTATCAGTTCTTCAGATTTTGATCATTCATCGTAAATTGGAATCCGTCCGCGATCACGAAAGAATTCCATGAGCGGTTGCAAGAGTTGCTCGTGTTCATTGTACAGCTCGCTTGAATTGCTCAGGCGCGGCGCCGCCAAACGACGACGAAAGCGAGAAGCGACTAACTGAGTACGATCGCGCTCGTCGCGAAACACATAGAAGATGCCAGGAGCCGCCGGCACCGACTGGGCTTGAAGCGTTCTGTCGATCCAGTTGCGGAGTTCCCGCTGATCGAAAAATTTCTGGAAGGTTCCGCTGCTAGTCACTATTCCGTCCGCGTAATCTTCAGCTTCCCCGAGTGATTGCGCCTACATTGACAACCGACTGCTCACGATGAGCACATTCTGGGTCAGACCCCAGGTGCCGCGCAGAGCCTCTCGTCTCTCCTCCGGGTTCTCGATCACATTCACGACGTACCCGAGATTTACCACCGGCGCCCTAGTGCGATCTTGTTCAGGACGAAGGACCGGATCCCAGCCCGCGCCCGTGATGCCGCATTTTACTAACAGCCACAGGTCGTCGCCGTGACCGCAGCCGTAGTCAAAATGGGCATGTCGAGACCTAGGATGCCGTCATCCAACGCCCGCTTGATCGGTCTGGATAGTTCCGCACGTGAAATCGCGGTCTTGTGACGGGAGATGGACGCCTGCATTTGCCTTCACGCAGCTCGTAAGGCTAGCGAAACCAGATCATCGATCTTGCGCAGTTCCTTGTTCCCGGCGAGATAGGAGATCCCGCGATGCAGATGCAACCGAAACTGCTGCACCAGAACCTCCGGAGCGATGCCAAGCCCGTCCCTCACGCATCGTTCCTTGAGCAGGGCCAGATAGAGATCTGCGTAGCGCCCGCCAAACACTCTCCAGCTCAATTCCACATTGCTGTCCGCCGGTATTCTTGTGGCCGGCGGGACGCTTTGCTCGGCGAGAGAAACGCAAAAAGCCCAACGGCAAAGCTCGTTCCAGTGGTCGATGCCTGTCACCCGCTTGAGCTTGATCAGCTGATCCTTGGCGCGCTGCGACAACCGAATATGTTCTATCGCCATCATGCCGCCTCACGCGCTTTGAAGTACCCTGCCCGGATCTGTGTTTCGCCCGCCTCGTCGTCGTAAGATAACTGGTAGGTACGGCCTATCCACGGACTGAGCCTTTCCAGATACTCGCCCGAGATTTCCTCGTCCGTCGACAACAACAGCACTTGGTGGCTCGCAAACGGCAGATACCGTTCGACAAGGTGCATTCGATGACCGGAGTCAAGACGTCCTAGCGGCGTGTCAATCGCCGTCGGGAGCGGACGGCCAGAAGCCTTTGCGAGGCCCCACAGCAAGGCAATCGCCAGCAGTTGACGCTCGCCGGCGGAAAGCCGTTCTGCGCTCAGTACATTTCCATCGCGGCCGAAGAGTGTCAGTGACATGGTGGCTGGATCGATGGAGAGCCGCGTTACTAAGGCCGACTTGCGCAGCAACTGCTGATAGCTCTCAAGAACCAGGTGCTCAATCCGCCGGACGTGACGTTCTATCACCGAGCGTCGAAACGCATCGAGAGTCGCGCGGACCCTTATTGAATGCTGCAGTATCCGGGCTCTGTCTTGGCGCGCGCCCTCCGCCTTCGTCTCCTCCTCGATCAAGCGGTCCAGCCTTTGTTCCCAACGTTCCAGCTCACGCTTCGTCCGCTCGATGTCCTCTCCCATTGCCGCATACGTAGACTCCAGATCCGCCATCTCACGCTTGAGCGCCTTGCGCTCCGTGGCGAGAGGCGCGATTGCATCGGTCTCAGGTACGTTGTCTTGCTCGATCTGCGCCTGCTTCACCGCCTCTCTCGCTGCTTCTTGACGTCCGAGGATATTCTTAGTCTCCGCACTCACGTCTTCGAGACCGCCTCGTAGCAAGCCATGGAGATCGCTGCGTACTTCAGTCGAAATATCGAGCACCGTCTGCTGATCGCCCAGCGCCTGTCGCTCCGTTCGATCCATGGCCAGGAAATCGCGCAGCGCATCGACTACGTGCCGATCGACGGCTTCATTGCGCAAGATCCTCAGGGTGGCGTAGTCCCGTTCCTCCAGCCCTTCAGCCAGATAGCGAGACCGCCTGCTTTCCTCCTCGCGCTCATCCCTAGATGCAGTCGATGCCAACAATACCTGGACAAGCGCCAAGGGCAGCGCTCCCGCAGCGATATCTCGTAATGTCCGTTCCCCTTCACGTACCGCTTCTACCTCGTCGAGCCACTTTCGCTCTATCTCTTCTCGCCGATCGTAGAGTTCTCCGCCAGCCTTGCGATAGGCGTCCTCGATATCCCGTAGCGCACGCTGACAACGGTCCATTCGGTGGGTCCGAAATGCGGCCCGCTCCTGAGCCAGTCCATCGAGGCGCCCCCGCAGCTCTCGCAGGGCTTCCTGGCCCGCGGCGATGTCCGCATTTCGCGGGTTCGCCTTGTCCTCGGATCGTTTCCTCCGTTCGTAGACCACAAGATCCTTCTGAAGCCGATCAACCATATCCAGCCCGAGCAGGTTCTGGATGGCGGCCCCGATCAGCGCGGATGAATCCTCCTGCGCTGCATATGCTTCCGCTTGTTCTCCGTCGAACAAGAACAGATGGGCGATATTGGCTGGGAAAAACTCTTCAACTTGGCTTGCCCAGTTGTCTGCCAGTGTGGATTCCAGCACCCCATTCTTCCTAACTTCCAGATTCTCGGTGCAGCCCTTGCCATTGCGGCGCCAGGATCGATGCAGCTTGTATCGTTCTTCGCGACCCTCGACCGTGTAACGAAAGGCGACCTCGATCGCTGCCTCGGAAGCGGACGCTCCCCGGTGGATCGAACGGGACAGATACTCCTGATAGCTGAGCGTACCTCGGTTGGAAATCCTGGCGTGCGGTCCAAACAGACAGAGCTGAAGAGCGTCGAGAAAGGTTGTCTTGCCGCCGCCGTTCAGCCCGCCTATCAGCACGACCGGCTTCTCCGGCGACGGCGGCGTCAACGTGATGGTTTGCGCACCGGCATAAAGGCCAAAGTTCTTCATCACCAATTGGTCCAGGATCATCGCTTGGTCTCATCCAGCGCGAATAGATCTTGCGGCTCCTCCTGAACGTTCCACGACCTGTCTCCCATGACGCGCTCCCGTGCCGTGTTTAGGGCATCGCGACGCTGGCGCGCCCGTGTGACCGCATCCTCCTCACCCTCGTAAAACCCCCGATGGAACGCCTGTTCGATCGCACTGAACAAGCCCGCCCGCCGCAACATCGACTTATGCTGATTCTCGATCGACAGCAGTTCGCGTGTGAGCTGAAAGTGCAACTCGTCCTCGCCGCACAGCTCTCGCAGGAGCCCCATCTCCGCTGCACCCATAACGAGGTTGTCGTCCAGACGCCCTTTCGGGTAGGGCATACCTATGACGCTCTCGTAAACACCCGGGAGGCTGTCTTCGATTTCGTGCTTCTCGACGACCCAGATACGGCGAATCTCCTCCAGTTCCTCTAGGGTGATGAGCTGAAGGTCGCGGACTTGCTCGGGTCCATGTTTCCGGATGTGCTGCTGAGCCGCCAGCACCCTTCGCAACCAGTCTTCCCGTACTCCTTGCTTGTAGGGGCCAGGAATAGGCCGGTCGTGGAAAAGTTGAACCGCGCCGCTCATCCTCCGGAAGTCGCGCAATGGCCTGTCCGCCTCCGGCGTCCTGGGCGGGTCGAGCATATTGCGTAGCTCCAGCAGCGGAAGCATCCACTCCTTCTCATCGTCATTCTGGATCATGGCTTGCATCGACTTGTCTTTTTCGACCAGCGTGCAAACCCAACAGCCAAACCGGCTGTCTCCGCAACTCGGCGTGGAGGTATCGACAACGAGGGGACATTCGCCGCCGGCCGTTGCCCCCTGGTACATCGTCAGCAGATCCTTGTTGTTGTAACCCCACGGATTGGCAACCTGCATGAGGAACATCCAGACGTCGTCGTTCGTCCAATCTTCGATCGGCGAATAGACGAACGAATTTGGCAAGCTGCCGTTCGGGCTCAACCGGTCGCGGACCCGGCCCTTCTCGAAACGTTCCATGACCCTAGCGCGCGCGGCGCTCTCGGCCTTGCGTGTTCCGAGAATAAGGATGGCTTCCCCGTGCTCCTGCACGACTGAACTGATGAACCGTGTCGACGGATTGATCTTGAGACGTTCCGTACACCAGCGAAATTTTGGGCGGGGTGCCGGATAGCCCCTACCAATCAGGTTCACCCAAAAGGTATTTTCGGTTGCAGGCGTCAGTTTGTGCGCTGTCAGCGGCATTCCGTGGTGGACGGCCGCCTCCTCCATCATATCCAGCGACTTCGACAACCAAAGAGAGACGATCGGGTTCTCGACCAGCGTGTCAGTACTGATCACGTAGACTGGTTTCTTGAGTTCGTCCCGGGACAGCCTCTGCAGTACGATCCACACCAGCTGAAGGACAGCCGTCGAATCCTTTCCGCCGCTATAGCCGACCACCCAGGGAATGTTGTCGGAGGCGTACAATTCCGCCACTTCGGCCAAGAGCCCTTCAATGCTCCTCCTAAACCCGGTATTCGCAAACGCGGATTTAGGCGACTGCCTTTTTTCAGCCATTGCTCCCCCGCCCGAAAGCGTCTTCCACCCGCTGCTCTTCCACACTCAGCGGAAGTCCGAGATGCGCCTTTATTGCATTAGTCGTCAACACCACGTTTTGGTGCGATTTGGCCAATTGACCACCCACCAATGCGCGCCCCTCCCACAAGTTGCTGTTTGCGCGACGCCAGTCCAACTCATTGAGTCGTTTAAGTTTCTTTTGCCACTGCTTGGGATAGCTCTGGATCAGGGATCGCCCAGCCCTCGCAAGTGCCTGTAGCACGACACTGTGGGTATGGATAAAGTCGGCTCGCACCTCGCCAGCCGTCAACTCACCTCGCCTAACTCTCTCCCATTCATGAATGTATCCAGCAACAGTTTCCCAAAATTCCAGTGCAAGTTGCGCCAGCTCTTGCGGATCCGCTTCTGCCTGATCTGCAAGTAGGTCGCTGGTTGCATTATAGATGGCACTGAGCGTGAACAGTCGACGTGATCGACGAGCAAGACTGGTTTTTTCTAGCTCCACTACATCTCGGAAAATATCTGAGCTTCCTATCAGCGCTTTTGCTAGCTGAGCTGTCTCATCGCGATAATCATAAAGAATACCGAGGGATTTGGAGGGGCGAATAGCATAACGGTTCAAATCGGCAAACATTTGTTGGCATCGCTCTAACCCCTTATCCATGAAAAAGACGACCGCTATTGTTTCATCGCCAAGTTCCGGCTTCTCGCGCAGCGCCAAATCGACCGCCGCTCGGCGATGCTGCCCATCATTTATGATAAACCGCGCCGACATCGGAATGCGAAGTAATCCAACTCGACTGATTTCTTTATTTCCGGAGATTTCTTCAAATGAGACATCAGCGTCAATTGAGACTGTAATCGCGGAGAACACATAGTTGTCCGCATTTTCGGTTATGTAACGGGATAATTCCGGCAGCCGCGCCTTGTTTAGGTGCCGTTGCGCCCTTAGCTGCGGTGCGAGTTCTTCCTCATCGAATTGGAACAACTTGGGCAAGAGCCGCATGGGACACATTGAAACGTAGTACTCACGATGAGCCTGAATGCCCCGAATGGCGGGGAAAACATATTCGAAGCCGGAGTTCATATCTCGATCTTGGATGTCCCTGAACCATGTGATATAAATTCATCTGAACATGGTTCTACGTGTTTGTCAAGTATGAAGCATACGTTTGCATCCACAAACATACAAACCGAGGATCCAGTGGACCCAGTGTACCTCGACTGCAATGCGACCGCGCCGATCGATCCCATAGCCCGAGCCGCGATGGTCGACTGGCTGACCGAAGAGGTCGGCAACGCCGGCAGCCGGACGCACGAGTACGGGGTACGAGCCAAGAGGCTAGTCGAGAGCGCACGCGAGCAGGTGGCGAGCGTCGTTGGCGTGACATCGGATGAAGTCCTCTTCACGAGCGGAGCTACGGAGAGCAACAATATCGCCCTCCTTGGCTTAGCACCTCACGGTCGCTCGACAGAGTGTCGCCATATAGTCTCCACGGCGATCGAGCATAAGGCTGTCCTCGAGCCTCTCCAGGCGTTGGCGGCGCTTGGATTCGAAGTGTCCTTGGTTCGACCCGGGGCCACGGGTGCGGTGACGACCGAATCGATTGCCGAATCACTCCGACCGGACACTCTGTTGGTCTCCGTGATGCACGCAAACAACGAAACCGGTGCAATCCAACCGCTGTCTGACATCGCCGACCTACTGGAAGACCATCACGCCTACTTTCATGTCGATGCCGCACAGGGCTACGGCAAGGACCTGATCGGCTTGCACCATCCGCGAATCGATCTCATCAGTGTGAGTTCGCACAAGATGTACGGCCCGCTGGGCGTTGGAGCCCTGATCACCCGGCGACGCAATTTCAAACGCCCACCCGTGTCCCCGCTAGCCCACGGTGGCGGGCAGGAACGTGGCCTCCGACCCGGGACATTGCCAGTACCGCTCATAATCGGTTTCGGTGCAGCTGCCGAGCAGGCCGTCGCAAATAATGCGCAGAGGCGCGAACGCTGCACGCAGCTTCGAAGCAAGGCTCTGGCAGCTCTCGCCCCCCTAAACCCTCGCATTCACGCGGACATCGAGGCCACGCTACCCCATGTACTCAATTTCTCCGTTCCAGGACTCGACTCTGAAGCCATCATGGTTGCGCTCAAAGACCTGGCCGCCGTGTCAAACGGTTCAGCCTGCACTTCCCAGAGCTACGAGCCAAGCCATGTCCTGGAAGCTATGGACCTTCCTCAAGACGCCATTGCGGGCGCCATACGCATTTCTTGGTGCCACATGACCCCGGATGTCGATTGGTCGGCGATCGCCCAAAGAATCGCAACCCTCGCCTAACGCACGACCATACTACTTGAGATACGACAATCCAGAAAAGCTCACGCCAACTATGCCAGCCCCAGAACACCCTGTTTTACCGCCGTCTCAACCCGACGCTTATAGCCTCGTACGAACGTATCTAACGCCCTAGGCCGCTCCTCGAACCATTCAACGAGCTGGTCATATCCGCCGTGTGCATACCTGTTAAATTCCCGAACGCCCTCATCACTCAGAAAATTTGGCGCCTCAGGTGTAACCAGCTTTGCGATCGTCGAATGCACTTCTCGGCGCTCCTCCATGGACACCCCCAACAACTCAAGTTCCGACTTTATAAAAAGTCCCACCAACAGCCTGCCACGAGCGGCGTAGCGATCAGGAAAATAGGCGACGAGCTCAGCCGTCTCGTCCAACGGCACCGTCTCTTTCCTTCTAGTTGTCACACCCGCCATAAAGCAGAAATAAAAGGAATCGAAATCCACTTTGAATGCGCCCTGTTCTCGCAGATACTTGAACCACTCTCTAGCATCCAACCGCAATCTGAACGGTTGCATCACTGCGCCTCCTCTTCATCAAGTTGAAAGTCATTGAAAAACAATTCTCCATGCACATTCAAACCGTCAAGTGTCTCGAACACATCGCCATCTTGGTACGCCGCGCGCTCAAGCTCCTTAGAGCCCTTCCGAAATACTGTGACGAATTGTATTTCGCTATTGCTTGCGCGTTTCAATGGTTCGATGAACCTATTCCGTTCCGAGGAGATTGTAAACGCGATGAATTGTCCAGAAAGTTTAGGGATGATCTCGCCAATTCTTGGTCGGACTGCCAAATCTATCGGACCCGCTGGACTGTCCACAACGAAAGGGAGTTGGTGGTCTGCGCGATGAAACAACGTCGCCAAAAACGCGTACGCGATTGAAAGTGTTTCCCCCGCACTCCCTCCTTCCTGTCCTTCTAGAACTAGATTTCGTTCTATCTGATCGATTGATATTCTATTGTTTGGCATCAGCTCGGATATCCTCTTGTTTGCTTCATCGCAGAGTTCCGTTGTGATACCCCGTCGAGATTCCTCGTGAGCCTTGTTGATTATCCCGCTCAAAATATCCCGCTTTGCCTTTTCCCTGAGCGTACGCGTGATCTGTCCTAATTTATTTTCCGCAATCTCTAGTCGCTTTTCGAGGATTTCTATTCCGAAAGTACGGTCGTCCGTTTGAGTTTTATCCTTACTGTCAAATTCTTCAAGCTTCTCGTCAATATCCCCGATTTCTTCGTGTAATTTCTCAATATCTACTCGTGCAGTCTTTATCGCTGGATCTGTTCGCTCGGCCTCATGTCTCAATGCATGGAAATCGGTCCGAGCATCGCGCTCTTCCTTTACGACATTCGCCAAAGAGGTCATCCTCTTATCAAGGTCATTCTCGTTCTCTTCCGGTCTGTCGCCCACGACATCATTTATGGCGCTCTTCATGGAATTGAGGAGTGACACGTCTTCTGTGCCCAGATATTGGGTCGCGCGCACACGAATTGCCTGGGCGGTTTCGCTGTCTATGGGCCTTCCGCACACACATTCGGCCTCCCGGGCGAGGTCCTCAAAAAACTCCCTCGCTGCGCTTTCTGGCAGCTTGACCTTGTCGAGCCCATCCTTCAGCGCGAGCATCCAGTTTGCGAACGCAGCGGAAAGCGCATGGGGATCGCGCATTTTTTCTAGAACGTCCAGTGCTTCTTCACGCACCTTACTCTTCAACGTCTCTGCGTTGGATTCCGCTTCGCTCAAGGCTTTGGATCGGGCTTCCACTTTATTGATTTCCTGTTGGTAAGTTTCCTTCTTCTTCTGAAGCCGTCCGTCCAAGCCTTCACGTTTTCTTTGCAACTTTGCTTGGTCTCGTTTAAGCGTTGCAAGCCGCTTCTTGAGATCTTTCACACGGTTCCGGCGGCGGGTCAACCCGCGCTCTTCCGTAGCTCCCGCATTCCGTGTCTTCTTTTCCCAATATTCGCCCACCTTCCGAACCATTGTATCAAAGGTGTTCATTTGGAAGAGGTTTTCCACGACGATTTGAGCGTCCGTATATTGTTTGTCGAGAAGGTGTTCTGCTAGCTCACCGTCAAACACATAAAAATTAACGAAATTGTCGTTCATAAAGCGCCGAAAATCCGACGGAGGATTAAAACCTTCACGATGGCCAGGCCCATGCGTGGTATTGTACGAAACGCGGCCATTCTCGAAGTCAAAAACCATGACAATGGTCGCGCGCCTTTTGTTTAGAAGTAAGCGGACCTCAAATATTCCCTCCGATTGGTCGCTATCTCTTTTTTTGAACTCCAATATCTTGTGTCGATCCCAGCCCTCATTGATCGCTGAGCCAGACAGTGCGGCGCGAAGCAGAGTGAGGGTCGTGGTCTTTCCCGTGCCATTGGGCATCTGGATGAGAGACACCTGATAAGGACTGCCGTCAGAGTCTTCACAGCTGATCTCATGGTCCGGGCATCTGAGGCCTTGGGCCTTCCATCCAAGAATACGCATAATCGCCGCCATCAGTTCTCACCATCCCCGTTCTCGCCCTCGACCGCGGTTCCGTCAAACAAGATCTCGAGGCGACGATCGGCAGTAGCCTCATCATTGATATCTTCGATTCCGGATGTCACCGCTTCGAACCATGCGGTCAGGCGGCGGGCCAGCTCATTGCGCTGGCCAGCTTCCTCAACGGCATCTGTGATTGCCTGAGCTATACGCGCATCAATCGCCATTCCCATCCTCCCCTGCACGTACTTGAGACAGCCTATTCAACCACTCAGCACGTTCTTCGTCAGCGTTCTGCCCGTCCTCTTCATCGGACTCGCGAATAAAATCCACGATATTCGCAACCTTCTCGGGCATGTCAGGATCGGTCCGTAGGCAGCGTCCCATACGTTGGATCGTCTCGAGCCGGGCGCGTGCCGACGAGAAAAGGATTACGGACTTGAGTGACCGGATATCGATGCCCTCGGATACACGATGACAGGTAATCAAACACTCCAGCTCTCCGCGCGCGAACCGCTTCAGCGTTTCTGACTCCTCTCCGGAGAAATAAGTGTGAAAGTCCGTTCTATATTTATGAACGATTTCAAGCGCCTCGTAGCCGTATTCTTGAGTTTCCGCGAAGATTATACATCTTTCCAACAGCTCCTGCCTCTCACGAATGAAATCATCGAATATTGGCAGCTTGGCTGGGGAGGTCTTATAGACACGAGCAATCTCGATCCAGACCTCTTCATCACTCATCGGATTGCCCTCGGCTGCGCGAGCAGCTTGGCGCTTGTAGACGTCTTGTACACGTTGCCGATCTTCCTGTGTCAACTCATAAGACAACGGAAAATACTGAAACGGTGCAAGGATTTCACGGCGGATCGCGTCATCTAGTTCAAACCGCATCAGTTCTGGTCCTATATGCTCTTGAATGAATTCGTTCCCCTCCACATCGTATTCGCGCTCGGGCGTTGCGCTCAACCCGAGTCGGAACCGAATATCGTCGGACAGCCCGCTTAATCGTTGCCTGTTGGCCGGGCTACCGAGCCCATGAACCTCATCGTGAACAAGCAATGTCCGCTCCCCAGCACCGGCTGGCAAACCGCGCAATGCCGAGGCCAATGGCTGTCGCGACACAAGCAAGATGCTGTCGGTTGGTTCAAGGAGAAAATCCTCGACTTCTCTTGAAGACTTGTAGTGTCGAAACACTTTGGCACCTACGTCCTTTCGCAAGCCGAGAATTTCGACATACCACTGGTCCAACAAGTCGTTGCCATCAGTGCTGACAATGACGGTGTCGATGCTCCCGCGTTCGCGGAGGGCTCGGACAATTTTCAAAGCCGTGCGCGTCTTACCAGTGCCCGTTGCCATGTTGAGAACGCCGCGCTCCGCAACAAGAAACTCCTTGAGCGCATCGGTCTGGTGACGCCACCTATCAGGTTCAGGCTGCCTCTCCTCCTCCTTCTGCTGTTTACGTCTGGCCTCCCACTCTCCGCAGACCTTTATGAGCTTCTGACGCGCCGCATCGGGAAAGCTGTAGACCTCTACGCCATAATCTGTACGCCTCCACAAATCCTCAAAATGAGCCTTCTTACGGGTTGCTCGCGCCTGGCTACTCCAGGAAGGATAGACATCGACACATTCTCGGTTGTTTTCGAAGGCGTTGCGGCTCTCGTTCGACGAACCGGTGAAGGCCACCCAATCTTTACCATCTATGAACAGGCCAATCTTCTCATGATAAATACCCGTACCAGTTCTTGGCACCGCGATCTGTATCTCTAGACGTTCCAGTTCCAGCAACCGGGCCAGCCTGACAGTCCCATCACCCATTCCTTCAGCAAAGTCTGTTTCAATGATTCTTTCAAGACGCTGAGCGCAAATATCTTGCTTCGGCGCACCATTCTGGATAGCCTCCAAATCACTCTCTGAAAGCTCTACAGACGTGACCAGCTTGATATTTCCGCCGTGCTTGATGAACTCCCCAAGGGGAGCACCAAATGACTCAAGCGCGCTGCTGGAAAAATATCCGACTGCGCGCCAGTACTCCATTGCTCGGGCGAGCGATGGGCGGAAGAAATCGGTAACGATATCGTCGTAGCCTGACCGATAGTCTTCCTGATATCTGATATCCCGCAATTTCATTGAAAGTCGCTAACTCCCCTGTCGAGCTACCCTTCTGCAACGGCCTCATGCGACCTTAGCACTCGTCCGCGTCCCATTTGACACCTCTCGTCCGGACGGATCTATCACGTCCGCCTTCAGCTCTGCGACCACAACCCGCCAATACCCAGTCGAACCGCTGGCAAGTTCTCCTCGCCTCGCATTAGGCGCCAAGCTATCCGAACACTCTGCACAAGAAACTCCTTGCGTTAGTAGATCCGTTTGGACTTGGACAACATCTAGCACAATAAGTCCAGCCCGTGCACCTCAAGCGTGTATCCAGCGCCATACCTGTCATTCTCGCCGCCCCTCCAGCACAAGCTTGTCCACACCAAATCTGAGGCCTTACAGACTCGCGGGCACCCATCTAGAGCCAGAGTGGGGATTCTTGAGGGCAGGTACAGGGCGGTCGGAAAGCGCCGTCCGTGCCGTGGCTGTACAACCCTTCACGGAGAATGGTATGAACTTCATCGCCCCCAGGGCCGAACCGCTCACCCCTGAAATCCCGCTGAGCCGGCTCGCGCTCGCCCCCGAGAACGTCCGCAAAACCCCGCCCGACCCCCGCGCCGATGCCGAGCTCAAGGCCTCCATCGCCGCTCTCGGTCTGCTGGAGAATCTAGTCGTCCGCGCCGACCACCCCGTGCCCTGTCTGGTTCGGGCCGACTGTGACGACGCAGGCGAGGTCTCCCTCGCGGAGAATGTCGCGCGAATCGCGATGCATCCGGCGAACCAGGTCGTCGCCTTCACAAAGCTGGCCGAAGTCGGGCAGTCGGTCTCGTCCGTCGCGGCGCGCTTCGGCCTGTCGGAGCGGCGGGTCGAGCAGCGCCTACGCCTCGGCAACGCCGCGCCGGAGCTGCTGGACACCTACCGGGCCGACGAGATCGACCTCGAAGTGCTAAAGGCCTTCGCCAGGTGTAAGTCTCGTATGGTAAATTGTTAACTTATTGATATTACGTGGTTATTCGGTCGATTTCAATGCGCCGGATTGCACAAAATTCGGGGTGAGGTGACAAACTTTTGAGATTTTTCCGGCTTCCGGCATGCCTGCCAGCATCTCGCCGACGCTTCGGACCATATTGCCAAAAAAGGCTGGGTCAAGACCTGGCGCGCGACGCTGCGCGACGAACCCGACGGTGTCGGGCAGGTCATCCGCTCGCTGCGCTACTATCTGGGGCGGGCGAAGGAGCCGCAGGGCCGCGAGACCATCCGGAGGGTTCAGAACTACGTCGTGAAGAACCGGAGCCGGATGCGCTACTCCGAGCTCAGGGCCGAGGAGCTAGCGATCGGTTCCGGCGTGGTCGAAACCGCCAACAAGACCCTCGCCGCCGCGCGCATGAAGCGCAGCGGCATGCGCTGGCACATCAAGTCCGGGCAGGCGACCCCGGGCCTCGCAGAAGTCAGGCTTCCTAGCTTCCGCCTGGGCGATAATGATGGAGAAAAGAGGTGATGCCGCCAATATCAACTTCGCGGTCGAAATCCTCGCGATCGCGGCCTGAAAATTCACGCCTTCTCGCCATCGCGCAGGTTTTACCATAAGAGAATCGCATTGCGCCAGGCCAAGTCCTGGAAAGGGGAACGAAGAAAGGAGGGAAACATGATCTGAAACCTTTCAACGCGAGCTAGCGGGTTCGACTCCCGCCCGGCAGAGACGAAGCCCGTCAGCCGGTAGCGAGTGTTGCATGGCGCACGGCAACGCGCGTCGTGAAGCGTACACAGCGGGTGGCAAAGCGCCGCTATTGAATCCCGAAATTCTCATCGATGACGCGTTCACTCTTGTGATAATGTGGGGGCAGCACCGGAAGCGCCGCGAAAGGCGAGGCGCCAAGGGTCGTCCGGGGTCGGAGAACGGAGGCATAGCCACAGGAAAGCTCGCCAGGAAACCTGGGAGATCCTGTCTTGTCCGTGGGAGCGGAAAAGCCGGAAAGGGAATGCCGGCTGAAAACAATAGTCCCCGGCCTGTCGTCCGTATCTGCCCGGATGACGGGAGCGCGCAAGCGAAAGCACAAACCCCGGCAGGTCGCCACGGTACCGGCTGGCGAAACCAATGAGCCGAAGGAATGCAGGATAGGAAGTCGTAGCATCCTCATAGTACTGTCGAGAGCGGGGAACCGG
>MPMP01000132.1 GCA_002238565.1 Albidovulum sp. bin36 | reverse complement strand
GCTGGAAACACTCCGGGGCGCGAACCCCACGACGAATGGACAGTTTTGAAACGGGCTCCAGGGCCACAAAAAATAAACGTCCTGTTCTGCCGCCACCCGATCCATAGGCCACAGGATACTCCGGCTCTGGCAACAGCGCCACCCCACGACATCGTCGCGGAAACCGTCAGTCACACGCGAGTTTCATGCTCCGGGGTAAGTAAACGCAGAAAATCATGAAGGTTTTGAATTACGCTGCGCCGTAAAAGGAACCGTATCATGAACTTCACAGCACGAACGGCCGAACAGATCGGCGAGGCACTCCGCCGGACGCGTAAGGCGCACGGTTGGACCCAAAGCCATATCAGCGCGCGCACGAATTTGCGCGTCGCGACGATTTCGTCGCTCGAAAATGGTGATTCCGGAACCAAGCTCGCCACGGTGCTCGCTGTCATGGCTGCGCTTGGGCTTGAGTTTCGATTGGCGGAGCGCGGTGGCTCGATTGAGATCGAGGATATCTTCTGATGGCCAAACGCGGGCGTAGCGGCACGATGAAAGTGCTTCTGAATGGACGGCTGGTGGGGGATCTGCGCCTCGCTGGATCGGGCGCGATCAGCTTTGCCTACGATCCGGAATGGCTGTCGTGGGAGCACGCCATGCCCATCTCGCTGTCACTGCCTTTGCGCGAAGAGGCGCACCAAGGGGGGCCGGTCATTGCCTATCTGGAAAATCTGCTGCCGGACAATCAGGCGATACGTGAGCGCGTTGCTGCTCGGGTGCGTGCGGGCGGCACGGACGCGTGGCACATGCTGGAAAAGATCGGGCGTGATTGCGTGGGGGCGTTGCAATTCGTTTCGGCTGAGGTGCCCAAGGTTGGCGCACTCGCGGGAGAAACCATTTCTGAGGCACGGATTGCCCATATGCTGCGTAACCTAGCAAGTGCCCCCCTTGGCTTGGAGGAGGAAGACCACTTCCGTATTTCGATTGCCGGAGCGCAGGAAAAAACAGCGCTGCTTCGCCACGAGGGCGCGTGGGGCCGGCCGTCAGGCCTTACGCCGACAACTCATATCCTCAAGACCCAGATTGGTGTTCTGCCCGCAGGGATCGATTTGTCCGACAGTGTCGAGAACGAGTTTTTCTGCATGAGTTTCTGCCGCGCCATGGCGATGGAGGTAGCCGAGGTCAAGATTGCTGACTTCGAGGACGTGCGGAGCCTTGTTGTAACGAGGTTCGATCGGCACAGGACCAGGGATGGCCGGTTGATCCGCCTCCCGCAGGAAGACTTTTGCCAGGCGCTCGCAGTCCGGCCCAGCCAGAAATACCAAATGGATGGCGGGCCGGGGATCAACGAGGGCATCGGCCTGCTGGCGGGAAGTGATGACCCCGAGGCAGAACAGCGTGCCTTTTTCCGCGCTCAGGTACTGTTTTGGCTCTTAGGGGCAACAGACGGCCACTCCAAGAATTTCAGTATTGCACTGCGTCCCGGTGGTTTCCGCTTGACCCCGCTCAACGATGTGCTGAGCGCTCAGAAAGCCGTGAATGACGGTCAAATTCGCCAGAACCGGATGCGCCTTGCGATGGCGGTGGACAGACACTATCGGATCAACGAGGTGGTGCCGCGCCATTTTGTGCAGGCTGCGAAGGCGGTAGGCTTTGGCGTGGCGTTGGCGAGTGAGGTCTTGTCGGAAATCGCGTCCGAGCTTGAACCCGCCTTGGACAAGACGCTAGCAGAATTGCCCGAGGGGTTCCCGCAGCCATTGGCGGAAGCCATTGCTGTTGGCGTGCGATGTCGGGCGTCTGCCTTTCATGCCTTATGATCCGCAGATCATGTTTCTGCTATATGATCGGTAGATCATAATAACTTCGAGCAATCTGCAGACCCGGTACAGTAGTTGCATTGTTCCATGCCGGCTTTGATGGGCCAACCCGTAGACAGATAGCCAAACTCATATCCTCAACGCCGTGTTTCTGATTGCTGCACATAGGCGGGCTGCCTTGCCATACACGGTTCGAGCCCCGCTTCAACAAGAAAATTCCCCTGCGCCAGCGCATTCCTCGCGAGGCAATTTTCCCGCTGACAGCCCCTTGTTGCGCGCTTTGGTCATGCTCATCGAAACACTCAAAGTGATGATCAAAAATGGCGGCTCAAACTCTGAAACTGAACGTCGAATCCGGCGAAAAAGACGGCAAGAACTTCTGGGACCTCTGCGGCGTGCTCTTCGTCAACACAGATGACACGGGCAACATCACGTCGATCAACGTCAAACACAGCATGTTCCCCGATGTCGAAATGGTCGCCTTCCGGCGCCGCGATGACGATCCGGTCACCAAATGACCGCAGTGCCAAGGCGGGTTTCCCGCTCTGCCATCAAGCTGTTCAGAGGCTGAGTACTGTCTACTTGATCTGATCTCAGAACCGTCCCCTATTCCACTCAAACTCTCCTGCACGAGAAAGGGGCTGTGATGATCCTTCTTTGCGGACGAAGAATTCTTCCTTACCTTCCGAAGTCACATAAACGGGTTTGTTCGCCCGTGTGACCTGAACATGACAGATCTGTTTGTCGTCATAGCTAGGCCAGTCGAGCTTCCAGAGCTTCATCACATCCTGGCCAAGGTACTTATCCAAGATATTGGCCAAGTGGAGTTGAAAACCGTCCCGATCTGTTTTTGACAGAGTGCCGTAGTCGAGTTCGAGACCAATGGCATTGCGATGGTCATCCACTCCGATAAAGAGGCTTCCACCGTCAGAATTCATGAAGGCGGCAACTGTCTTGGCGACCACGTGTTCAAGTTTCTTGTTCACTGCGCTTCTGTGCATGTCGTATCGCAGCGTCGATTTGAACTCGACCAGCTGCCCTTCTCCTTCGAGGATCATCTCATGAACGGGATCGATCTGAGCAGGTGCTTCGGATGGTTCGACGCGCTTCAAGATCTCGGTATATAGAACTTCTGAGCGATGCTTCAGGAATGCGGTGAAATCGTCTTGGACAACCGATGCATCATCCATCTCGATGAGATGGCTGCTTAGCGCGTGTTTCAATTCTGAATTCTCATCCGCGAAATCCGCCAAGTAGACCGAAGGGGCCTTAGCACCGATCCGCTTCTTGTTCAGTTGGGCGCTAACCAAGGTGATGTTGACGATCGAGTTGGCATAAGGGGTCTCCGCATCGCTGCCATGCTTGTTAATGAAAGCTCTGGGGAAGAAATGATGATAGTTCTTACTGCTGGCTATCTTAAGATAGGAGTTATCCAGAAGCACCTTGCCGTTTGTGTCGAAATCCTTTGGTTCATGATATGCAAGCATGCAGAGGATCGACTTGCAAATAGCGTTTCCGGTCGAGAAATCGGTTTCTCGGAGATCTTGAGCCGAGTTGATGAAAAGCTTGAAATCAGGGTAAGACGGCCGTTGCCCTGCGATGATTAGATCAACCTTTTTTATATCAGCGGCCAGCTTCGACTCCGTGGCCGACGAATAGCGCAGCGACAAAGAGGACCGCCAGAAAAGCTCTTCGAGATACTTCCGCTGCTGTCCGTTTGGTGATTTTCCTGTTTTCAAGAAGACGTAGGCAAAAGGCACGATGAGAGTGTCATAGGGCAGAATCTGTGAGACTGGTATCCGCAAAACCGTCCGAAAGTGGTCGATAGTCTTCTCGATGGCAGAGATGACATCATCCCACTTTTCTAGAATATCGGCCTTATCCAGGCCTAGGATCGTCTTTCGCTTGCACTCCCTGGACTCGCTTATGACGAGGCTCAGGATTTGCAAAAGAACGGAGGGAGAGATGTTCTCGTACTTGCTGTCATTAAGCTTTCTCTGGAACTTCTCCCAACGGAACTGCATGTCGAATTTGGCAGCTTCGTCGTAGGTCTTGGCTGACATAATTTCGAAGAGCGTAAGAACCTTTCCTCCTGTATTTATTCGGGTGAAAACCTCGATGGCGGACTCGATATCGTTCTGCCGAAGGGTGACCGTGGAGAATGCATAGGTCTTGAAGGCGCTGGAATAGGCGCTGATCTGATTGATTTGCGATTTTTCAAACCCACGTTGTTCCAGCTCATTGCCCATCTGGTAGTCAAAATTCAAGACATCATGCAGGGGTATGAACACCTCTGCCTCGTCTTTCACGGTGACTATGTCCTTTTCCTTTTCCTCAAGGTTCTCTTCCAGATTCACAACAATATCTTTGTAATCCGTAACCTTCTTTTCACTGTGTTTTCTGATTTCCGCGCCGAGATAGGCAGCGAAGAGGGAGGTTATGCGTTGCTGCCCATCAAGGACATATTGAACATTGCGCCCTACAGGCGTCGCAGGCAGGTCGAAACTGCCGATATTTTTTATATCGTTGATGCGCTGATCCGTTTCCCAAAGGATGAATGTTCCGATGGGATAACCTTTGAGGATGGAATCCAGAAGCTTAGCGGTTGCCTTCAAGTCCCAGACAAAATCCCGTTGGAACTTGGGAACTTTGATGATGCCCTTTTTGACGTCCGAGATAAGGTCATCATAGGTTTTAGAGTCTGGCTTTGGCTGGTTATTCATTTTTTTCCGTCAGAAATAATTTCATTTGAAGTGGAGTCTCAATCCGAACTGGATTGTTGTCCCATAATTGAATCATAGACACGCTTGACCAGGCCATTGGCGGACGCTTCTCGAAACCGATCATCGTTCATTAGTTTGGCAATAATCTCTTCGTTGTCTTCCATTCGTTCGATGAACATGCCTTCAAGCATGAAGTTTAAGACCAAGAAAAAGTTGTCCAACGTGTTCGCCCGCGCGGCCTCACGCAACTTTTCTTTCCCTGTCGCCACCTCGACTACCTGATCGAAGAACAACTCGTCAGCCTTGTCGAATTCGGTCCCAAAGCGCTCGTTCAATGTGTCGACCAGCAAACTGAGATGGACTGCTTCATCCTTAGAAACCCCTGACCCTACTTCCGTGGGCCCTTTCAACGGTGCAGCTTCACCTTGCGGCAGGTCGAGGCCGCCTTCGCTGATTTTCTGCAGGCGGTAATACTGCAGTTCCACCTCGTTACCGAGTTGGAATGGATCATCCTCCGCGCGTTTCGGGAGTTTCGGGATAAGGAGCCGAAGATAAGAGTAGAGCTTTTCTTGCTCTGAATCCTGGTGGGGTACGACCTGAGATAAGAAGGCATAAAGGTTTCGGAAATTGGTGAGTTTGCCGCGCAGTAACTCGCGGTCGGCATCTTCCAGAGCTGCAAAGCGTTCAACGGCCAAGTTAATCAACGCGTTCATGTTGCGATGATCGGAAGCCGTCGGTTCTTTGCGATTCTTGAACCAGATTTCACAAACCTGATCGACTTCATCGCTGCCAAATACCCGCCATTCTTCAATCGAGTGCTGCAATTCGTGCAGCTGGTGCGGGTCCGGCGAGTTACCGGCATTGGTGGTCTCGTAATAATCTTTGAACGATTGGAAAATCTCATCGCGTTCGTTCACGAAATCCAGCACGAAGGCGTCTTCTTTGCCCGCCGTCCGCCGGTTGAGGCGAGACAGCGTTTGGACCGCTTTTATGCCGAACAGGTGCTTGTCGACATACATGGTGTGTAGCAAAGGCTGGTCGAAACCGGTCTGACATTTATCGGCAAAGAGCAGCACCTGGTCTTTCATCCCGACGCAGTTAACTCGCTTCGCCGTAAGGGGTAAGTCATGCCTCATGAGATGTGGATGGCGCTGGCCTCGCTGACCCGGACCGCGCGCTCCAGGGCGGACCTGCGCTCCCGACGAAATGCAGGGGCGCGGCGCGACGGACGGGCTCCGCCTCGCCGGCTGCAGCCTCACGAGGCCCGCCGCATCCAAATCGCGCAAAGCCGCCCTGCAGCTTGATTCCCGCGGATTGCCGATGGCGGCGGCATGGCCGCAAGAACCGCCCGACCTTGGTCGGAAAGCAGCGCACGGCGAATCGATGTGTTTTCTGTCATGGAGCCAGCATAGCCGACAAAATCAATCGTGTTTAGAGCTATAATGACCAATGTGTAGGGTGCGGGAGGCCGGTACCCAGGTCTGGCGAGAGCTTCGGCTTTGATCACCCGTTCACGATTAACAGGCCGCGGTTCTCGCTGGATGGTCGCGACCTAGATAAATCGTTAATTACATGTTGCATAGATGAAGAATGTATGCTACATGTATGAAAGATTAAATGCAGCATGCATCTTTCGGCTGGACTTAAGGAGATAAGGAGATTCCCTGATGGAGACCGATCTTGCGAAGGACAGAGAATTGGGCCGGGAGTTGGCCCGGGTTCGAGAAGCGGCTTGTCTGACGCAGGCCGAGTTAGCGGGACGCCTGGGTGTCAGCCAGACCGTAGTGTCGCGGACCGAAAGCGGCGAACGGCAACTTAAGGACGACAAGATCCGAGATTTCGTGGAAGCGATCGGGACGGATGAGGCGAGAGGACTGGAAGCTCGCCGGTCTCGCGATTGGTCCAAACTGAAGAGACCGCCGCTCGGTCACCCGAACCACGACCTACTCTGGTCGGCCGAGCTCAAGCTTCGCGAACTCAAGACCCTTCTCAGTCAACCCGACATCACTCAGGCTTTCGCCCGGCGCATAGAAGCGCTGTGCAGCGAGATCGAAAGCGCGGCAGCAGAGCTCTTGAAACGCGAATGCAACCTGGTCTTCATCGGCAAGATCGGTGTGGGAAAGACATCAGCGATTTGCCAGATCGCGGGCCTGACCGTTTCCGGCTCCGAATCGCGGCGTCCAAGCCCCGTGCTGGATGTAGGGTCCGGGAGGACCACACTGTGCGAAGTCGAAATCCGGACGGGTCCGACGAGTATCGTCGTCGAACCTTGCACCGACGCCGAGGTTCGAGCCCACGTGGCCGACTTCGCGGAGAAGATCCTGCGCGCGATCAAGGATAGCAGCGAAAGGGGCCCCTCCCAAGACGACCAGATCATGTCGCGCGAGGTGGAGCGCGCAATTCGCAACATGGCAAACCTTAGGCGACCTAGCGCACGTCGGACAGAAGGACCGAGAACCCCCGACCCTGCGAGAGAACTGGCGAGACAGATCTTCGATGAGGAGATCAAGCGAGGCAAGGGGGAACAGGATGCAGCATGGCGGCTACAATTCGAAATCCTGTCTCGCATGCGCACGGATCGTCGCGAGCGGCAGGATTTGCGCTGGGACCAAGGTGCGGGTGTAGACCACCGAGAGTGGCTCAAGTCTGAATTCCACCGGATAAACACCGGCAACAATCCGGACTTCACGATTCCGAAGCGGATTCGGGTATTCGTAGACCTGCCTCTGCTTTCCCTCGATGGGGATGTCGAGATACGCATCGTAGACACGAAGGGGATCGACGAGACGGTGGCACGCGCCGACCTGGAGAGGCACGTCGGAGCCGCACATACGGTTCTGGTCCTTTGCAGCGGCTTCAACGACGCGCCCGGCACCGAGGCGACCAATTTACTCAGTCGCGCATGTGAGGCCGGGATCAGACGCGACGAGCTTCACGGCTTTGTACTCGGGCTACCCAAATTCGACGAGGCTTTGCAGACGCTGGACGACGCAGGCGAGGCGGTCGGATCGATCGAAGACGGGTACGACTTGAAGACCATCGTGGTCGAAGAGACCGTGCATCAATCGTTGGGCTACAGGAATTTCTCTGTCCGCTTCTTCAACTCGCATGAGGACAACGCCGCCGAAGTCCGGCAAGAGCTGAGTGACCGTATCGGCAAGGTATTCGACGCCTACAGGAACACCGTGGATGAGCTCGTGGAGTCGGCCGGGGGATTAATTGCGAATTACAAGGACGAGCAGGCTCAAGAGATTGTCAGACAGGCCGCCGTGCTCATCAGGAGTTGGATTAAGAAGAACAAGGACCTGGGATCCGTAAGATGGGCGGCGGAGCAGAGTCTGCTAAGCGAGGTCAAGAGCGTCCACCCAGCTTCCATTCACGCCACGATGCGTCGAAAGGGAGGCTGGTACAACTTGGACTATCCCCATCATCTGGCATACGGAGCGAGATTGGTGGTGTCCTCGATTCTGCGGTTTCGTGTGCAGTCCTTCGCGGAACACTGCGACACGTTCCTTGGAGCCGACGAGCACCGTCCCGCGGAGCCGCTGCTTAGTCAGGCGCAGCGAGCTCTGGAGAAAGCCTCTCAAACCGCAACCGAACGCGCGCAGCTTCTCGGAGAGACGTGGTTCCACGAAAGCTTGGAAGAGGATGATGAGTTCTGGGGGAAGGGCGTGCGGCGTTGGGGCGGCGGCACTGGCTACGTGAACGACATCTCAACGATGAACAAGTCATGGTTCTTAAAGAACGGGGAACTCAACGAGAAGATGAAGCCCATGATCGAACGCGAATGGAAGCGAGCGATGAAGGTCGTGGAGAGCATGTTGGAGGACGATTGACCGGACTCGCCAAGGCGGCGTTCGCGAGGGAGCGAAATGCCATTGGCCTCACGAGGCCCACCGAATCCAGATCGCGCAGAGCCGCCCTGCAGCTTGATTCCCGCGGATTGCCAAGGGCATCGACAAAGCCGAACCGTGCGCACACCTCGCACGCAAATGCCGCCCAGCCCGGAAAGCTCTCGGGCGGCGGCATGGCCGCAAGAATCGCCCGACCTTGGTCGGAAAGCAGCGCGCGACGAATCGACGTGTTGGCTGTCATGGAGCCAGCATTGCCGACAAAATCAATCGTGTTCAGAGCTATAATGACCAATGGGCGGCCCGCGGCAAGGTCGTCGAAATGGACATGGGGATCTAAGAACGCTCCGTGGCCGCAACGTGTCTGTTCTGGCCGACGGCGGCAACACCGGGGCAGCCGAGGATCGCTTGTTATAGGCGCTGCCCCATTAATGGGTGGTTCCGCGTCACTCAGCAAGCCGGCGCACATGCGTTGTTCCCCGTTGTTCCTTGCAAGGTTGACGCCGCCATTTCGATCCTGTAAGGCTACCCTGGAACAACAAGGAACAACGCAGTGATCGAGTCGAGTTACGCCGCTTCGCACGCCGCGGCACGGAGGCCAATCTGGACGGATGGCTTTCGCCATGCGCCGCGCGGACCACCACGTCATCGTCCAGATATTGGATGAGAAGCTCGTCCGGACCGAGCGATCCTTGCAGATCCGGGCCAGCGGGATTGCTGACACATGCCATCTGACTTAGGATCGAGACCATGACAACAACTACATACAGCGCATCCAAATCACGATCGAACCGTCCGGGCTGGTCGGTTAGCTTTCGTCATCCGCTGCGCAGTGACACGAGAGGCAGACCGGGCCTGAAAATGCGCAGGGGATTGGGTACGACCGATGAGGACGAGGCGGATCGGCTTGTCGAGGAAATGAACGATCTTCTTGCTGACCGTTCATGGTGGAACGCGAACAGGCGCAGCGAAGCCAAGAGGCGGTTTTCGCGGATCGTCGTCGATGCCTTCTACGACGAGATCCAGGCTGGTCGGGAAGATTCGGAGTCTCTCCGCGAGGAGTCGATACCGCTTCCCGGTCACGAGCAAGGCTTTTCCCGGGTTCTGTTCGTCGGAACGACGGGGGCCGGCAAGACCTCGCTGCTAAGGCAGCTGATCGACTCTGACCCGGACAGGGACAGGTTTCCCTCGACGGCTCCGGCAAAGACGACGATAGCTGACATCGAGGTCGTGCAGAACGAGGGCGACTATCGGGCTGCTGTCACGTTCTTCACAGAGTTTCAGGTCCAGTCGAGTATCGAAGAGTGCATCGTCGATTCGTGCCTAGCCACTCTTGATCGGCAGCCCATTGACAAGGTAGCCGAACGATTCCTGAACCACCGGGATCAGAAGTTCAGGCTCAGCTACGTACTCGGCGGATGGAATCAAGATCACCCGTCGGGGAAAAACGATGAAGACGAGTTTTCCTTCGACACAGAAACAGAGGCAACTGGCGGCGGGCAGGATGACGATGCTGTAACGGTATCCGAGCAATCCGCGAATCGCGGGGCGCTCCAAGGATTTCTTGAGCGAATCAAAGGACTAGCCGAGTCGGCGAAGCAGCGATTGTCTAACGACCTCGGGATTGAGCCCGGCGATACGAGCGGCGGCGATCGCGAAGCGGCCAAGGAACTCATGGAGGAGAACTTCGAGGAATACGTTGTCGGGGAGGAACTATTCCAGGAGCTGGTCCAGGACGTGCTCGACTGTGTGCGCGAGCGTTTCAATTTTATCAACGAGGGCAGTCTGGAGCGGTACCGCTCCGGCTGGCCGAAACGCTGGACGTTCGAAACCGCGGAGCGTGGCCAGTTCATTGCTCAAATTCGCTGGTTTTCGAGTAACGACTGGCGCCAGTTCGGCCGACTCCTGACGCCGCTTGTTGACGGCATCCGTGTGAGGGGGCCTCTTTTCCCGTCTTTCGTCGAGATGGGGCCGCAGCTCGTCCTAATCGACGGCCAGGGGCTGGGTCATACACCGGATTCCTCGTCCAGCGTAACGACGCACATCACCAGACGGTTTGACCAAGTGAATGTGATCCTGTTGGTGGACAATGCGCAACAGCCGATGCAAGCAGCTCCGCTTTCCGTTCTACGTACGGTCGCCCATAGTGGCCATAGCGAGAAGCTGGCCGTCGCGTTTACGCACTTCGACCAGATCAAGGGACCGAATCTGCGGACGTTGTCCGACAAGCGCGGTCATGTGATGGCATCGGTTCTGAATGCGTTGTCGAATCTGCGCGATGATCTCGGAATGTCTTTCGTCAGGAACATTGAGCACGGAATCGACGCTCGGTGCTTCATGCTCGGCGGAGTCGACCGGAACCTTGGCCGCTTGCAGGGTCGGGCAGGAGAATACATGCGTAAAGAGCTCCAGGTGCTCGTCCGGTTCTGCACGGATGCCATTTTGCCGCCGAAGCCGCCGGAGGCGAGCCCCTCCTACGATCCTTCCGGCATCCCGTTTGCCGTTCAGGATGCGGTCTCGAATTTTCAGGCGCCCTGGCTTGCCCGCTTGGGACTGGCCTCTCACGAAGGAGTTAGGAAGGAACATTGGACACGGGTGAAGGCGCTCAACCATCGAATTGCCGGTGAACTAGACGACGAGTACGACACGCTCAAGCCAGTAGCCGACCTGGTCGCTCGACTGAACGAGGCCGTTTTCCGCTTCCTGGACGTACCCGTCAGTTGGACGCGGGAACCGGCGGATGAACAGGAGCGTCAGGCTGCGATCGCAGGCATACAGAGGGTTGTATCGTCTGAAGTGCACAAACTGGCGCTTCGGCGTATCGTCGAGAGTCACCTCGCTGAATGGCGCGCAGCTAACGACTTTCGTGGTAGAGGCTCGACGTTTGTGCGGGCTCGCGCCATTCGCGAAATCTATGACGATGCGGCTCCTTTGCCGGATGCCATTATGCCGCCGCCGTCGAAGCGGTTCCTCGCGGAAGTTCGGCATATCGTTGTCAACGCGATCAGGACAGGGGGCGGTGAAATTGTGTCTGAAGGCACGCTGGATGACTGATGGAACGACAAATTCAGTGCTCGCCGACGTCAGAAGAGCCGATCTCGTGGCGCTGGGTCTGCGAGCGGATGTGCCCGACGACGATTTCGGCTGCTCTATAGGTGTAGAGAATAGCTCGTCGAGCGCGTCTCAGAAGGCGGAAACGGCCTCGCCGGAGAGGATGCTGAGGCCGTTGCCCAAGCGAGCTCGGTGCCGTGGGAGCCGATTCCCGGCCAACGGCGTACGTTTACCTGCAAGGTATTCGCTTACGTCGGACCCTATTGCATCGTCTGTGCCATGGTCCTTCAGGCTGTGGCAACGAGGTCGTCGAGCAATTGCTCCCGATCGAGCGTGGCCATTATGCAGACCAAACGGTAGATCTCCTCGATGAGTTCGGCGTGCCCCTTGGATAAGGTGACCGGAGGAGGCTCACCGAGCCGGCCCTCGGCGGCGGCGACCGCGCACGATCGCACGAGTTCGCCGACGGGAATGGCGTGCGGGCCGGCGGCTCGTTCGATGAGTGACCACTCGGAATCTGAAAAGCGGATGGAGTGCGGCCGGCGCCGATTGCCCTGCTTCCGGTCACGTTAGCTGCAGGTTCCGAGACTTTTCTGATCGTTGCGCGGCATTTTTCTTCGTTCTCCAGATCGATTTTGCGTAGGGTCCGGCGAAATCTCTGCCCCGAGACGCAGCACGGGCATCCCGTTTCCGGTCGAAAATGGGACACTCGAGGAGGTCGTCGAGACCCTTCGCACCTCAATGACCTTCGGTTATCCGCAGCGGTTGATCCTAGGATTTTTAAACCGTTTCAGCCGCCCGATTTCTCGGTCCAGCAACAATTATTGGCTGTTTCCGAAATTTTGAAAAAATTCGTATAACATGCTGTCCCGCATCGGCATGATTGCATTTGACCGCTTCGGAGTGCCGACATGGATTCAGAAATCGCAAAGCTGCCAGCCATCACCTTCAAAGGATCCCCCTTACTTCGGCGGATCCAATTGAATGGCAAAATTTCACGTTAGGGCAAGAACGGTTGACCTGCTGGGACGTCAGCAGATCGCGGGAATTCCGACTGCCATTAGTGAACTGTTCAAGAACTCCCATGACGCCTACGCGCGAAATGTCGAAGTTGACTGATACCGGGACGACGGTTTGGGAATGACTCATGAAGAATTCGAAGAGCGGTGGCTAACAATTGGGACGGGCAGCAAGCTCGGCGAAAAGGGAGGCATTGTGCTTCCGCCTCGGGACGCCAGGCAAAGCGAGAGACCCATACTTGTCGAGAAAGGCATCGGCCGACTAGCGATCGCAATCATTGGCCCGCAGGTCTTGGTGCTGACTAGGGCGAAGCGCAACAATAAGCCAACTGATGACATCACCGCGGCCTACCATAAACTGGGCGAAGTTCGAACTCCCTGGCATCGATCTTGACGAAATCCAAATTCCTCTCGATTCGTATGCGGCCGATCACTTGCCCAACTCTCGCGACATTCGGTTGCTTGTAGACAACGCGGCGGATAGAGATCCACGACGCGGTCGAGCGGACAACCGATCGCCACGGCGCAAGCAACGATCGCGCCCGTGCTTGTCCCGCAAATCAGGTCGATACCGCCGCCCAGATCCAATCGCCCCTGACCGCTGCGCTAGGCGTGCTGCGACAGCAGACGGTCAAGGAAGACCACCGTGTAGATAACCGCGCATACCGCCGCCGTCCAAGCTCAGAGCCCTGAGAGGAGATACAGGGACTTCGCTCATTGTCGCTGTCTACATCCCGCTTGAGACATCCACACCCGAGCCGTGCCATATGCACGCCTAGGCAACACCGCGCGAATTAATATGTACGATTATAGATTTGCCAATGTTTGATTTTGACATTTAGCGTTCGATATAGGAGAGTGACATCCTCACGCCGCCTGTAGCGGTTTCTGCCGAGGGAGGAACGAATCTTGGATACGGAGACGTTGGGACGCAGATTGCGCACGGCCCGCGCGGCGCGCGGCCTCAGTCAGCAGGAAGTCGCCCAGGCATTGGGCCTTGCTCGAACGGCCATCACCCGACTGGAAGCGGGCAACAGGTCGGTC
>MPMP01000131.1 GCA_002238565.1 Albidovulum sp. bin36 | reverse complement strand
AACGAAAACTCTCTTGAGCAAAACTCCTCCGCGCCAGTGATTCCGCTCCGTTCGCCACTTCCGCATTATCGGCAACTTTGACCGGCCGGCAGCCGAGTCGCCTAGCTCGCCGGCCGAGGCTCGACACTGTCCGGGCCGCGCTGCCCGACGGGTGCCCGAGCACTCCATTGCACCAGCGACCTCGACCGCCCCGGCCGTTCGACGCCTCGCAACTTCGGAACCCGCGCAGAATGCGCCATTCCTCTTTCGCGCCAGAGCGCGCGCGGCGCGGCGGCCAGGGCTACTTGGAAAGAAGAGCAGGCCGCGCCAAAGACCGAACCTAGGCTCCGAAAGCACCGGACGGGAACCGAAAACACGCCACTCGCATCTTCTTCCAAGCAAGCCGAAAAGGTGTCCAAATGATCAAATCGCCGCGCTTTTTAGTTTCCGTCAACACCCGGGCCGCTCGTACCCCCGCGTATCGAAAAAACCGGCGAGCAAATGGGCGCGGAGGCGCGGCAAAAAACCCAAAGTCCCAAAGGCCGGCGCGACGCAGCCCGCCTGACGACCGGCCCGCCGGAGCCTCGACGAACCCGGCGCCGAAGCACGGCGCCGACGCGCCGGATTCCGACAATTCCCCCCTTGCAGGCCGCGGACGCCGGCCGCCGAAGCGGAATCCTGCAACCGGATGCCGGCCGTCGACGGAAATCGCGCCCGGCGCGGCTGAAACTTCAAAAAAAGCCGACAAAAAAAGCCCGAATCAACCGAATGCGCGAATTCCAAACTGAAATTCGAACGGTCGATTCACTAAGGCAATGCCATTGGGTGACTATCCGGCTCCTTTCAGGCCGTGACTGTAATCCGACGTTATCTACGACCGCCGCCCGCGCCCTGCGAAATCGCAAGTGATCGTTCTTCAGCGCTTCAGCCGGCCCGTTCCATTTCTGTTACGGCAGGCATGGCGAATCGTCCGGCATGGCGCCGCCGCAACGCGGATCCTACACGGGATCGAAGGATGTTTGGCCTTGCCGTCGCAGCAATGTCGCCGGCCGGCAACATTAAGACGGAGACATCGGCGGCGAAGAATCGATCGAAATAATTTTGGAATGCTCCTTGCCGCAGGCTAAAGTCCATTGAATAGCCCCCGCTGCATCGCCGCGCTCCAGCGCGAGGAGAATACCCGAATTTTCTGAACTCGCGACAAAAATTCGCAGAGCTTGAACTTTCTATCGACTCGGGCGCGCAAAACGCCTATAGATGCCGCGAATCAATCCGATTCGCAGCGAAATCCCGAAAACCGTGAGAATTTTCTTTGCAAAATGAAGTTCGCATGCGTTCAAATGTTTTCGTTGACACCCGGAATAGTCCGGCTATGTTTGCGCGAATCATCGAACTCCAGGAGTATTTCAAAATGGCAACAGGCACAGTCAAATGGTTTAACCATGACAAGGGGTTCGGGTTCATTACGCCGGACGACGGTACGGAGGATGCGTTCGTTCATATTTCGGCGGTTAAGGGCTCAGGCTTGGGCACGCTGGCGGACGGGCAAAAAATTTCCTACGAACTGCGGGCTGGACGTGGCGGCAGACCTTCCGCCGACAATCTGTCTTTAGTCAAATAGTTGCTTTAATGGTCATGGCGAACTTCCGGGAAACCGTGCAGTAGCGAAGACTAGGCAACCGGTCCGAGTAGGCTAATTGTCGCCTACCGGCATTCGGTTGCTTTGATTCGTTCCATCCTTTGACTAGCATTGCGAAACTCGAGCTGGCGATATTTGCTGGGGGTGTTGGATTCTGTCCGAACCGGGCGGGTATCGTTGCGGTCGGCAATTGAACGGCATTCGGAATTGAATGTTGTCGCAATGCATGGACTTTTCGCCGCCCTTGGCATTCCCGGCTCGATTCAGGAGTCGGGGAAGCCGCATTCTCGCTAAACGCGTAGCTAAGGAAACTCGGCAGTGGCCGGGAGCCTTGCGTTGGCGAGCCTTTGTGGGAGCCCCGTCGGGGGCTTGCCCTGGGCGACTAGCCGATGGCGCGACGAGCGCGAAATGGAGCGAATTCGCTTGACCTAAGGCAGTAAAAATACAGCGCGGCAACGGATGAAGATCGCGTACCGGGCGCCCGGCGGCAACGAAGGTACTGGGCATCCTCGGAAGCGTTGCCGACTTGCCGACCCTAGGGTTGCCGACAATCTTCGTGTCGAATAGTTCCTGCATGGCGGAATCTTCAGTCTTCGGGAAACAGAACGCGATGGTCGGATTAAGGCTCGAAAAAGTAGGCTTGTCGCAAATGAATTTTTTCCGCGGCATCGACCAATGCCGCATAGAATGGTCTGCGCATTCCCAAAATCGAACATAAAGGCGAACCGTTTGATGGCTAACGGGAGATATCGCCGAAATGAGCAGGTTTGCCCTACCCGACGTATATAGCGAAGATTTAATTCTCTTGATTTGCGGTTCGGCCGCGAGCAGGCGGTCGGCCGATACCGGGACCTACTACGCCGGTCGCGGCAATAAGTTTTGGCCTACGCTTTTCAAAATCGGTTTAACTCCGTATCGGCTGGAACCGAAAGAGTTCGCCAAGCTTCCCGAGTTCGGCATAGGGCTTACCGATCTTGCCAAGGAATACAGCGGAAGCGACGCTCGCCTGCGTGCCAAAGACGATGATCCATCGTCGCTTCTCGCCAAGCTCGACATGATTCGTCCTCCGGTTCTTGCATTCAACGGAAAACGCGCGGCGAAAAGCTTTTTGGAATCCGATCAAGTGTCCTACGGGCGCCAGGAACATCGAATCGGCGCTTCCATCATATTCGTGCTTCCGTCGACTTCCGGCGCAGCCGCGCGATACTGGGACATTCGATACTGGCATGAACTCGCGAAGCTTGCTGGCGAATTCAAGGCTGATCGATCAAAGGAGGTTGGAGAAGGATCAGTGCGCTAGGCCATGAAAGCCAGCAGGGCTGGGATCTACGATTATATGATCGCAAGGCACTAAAAACCGAGTTTCAAGCTGTCATCAATACTACGAAACTGTAAATTAATGGCATCGAATACTGGACCGTAATATCGTTTCAACGACGAGGGTAATCCATGACCGACAAAAGGCAAGGTTCGGAACGTCGTCCTCCTCGGCCGGCATTCCCAGCCACGACTTCACCGGCGCGAGCATCCGCCCGTCGCTGACGCGGCGGACGAGGCTCTTCATCGGCTCCGCGCGGGAACATCGCCGAAGTCGCTAGACAAGTCCGCATCGGCAACCTCGCGATGACCGCGGCCCAGGAGTCCGCTGAACCGATTCAACGCGTCGCCTGCGCTTCGCCTCGCCAAATCGACTCGCGGGCGCCGCCTTCCACAATGGCAAAAGTCTCGGCGCATCAGGTGCGCGCTGTTTCGGAGGTCGGTTTGCCCGGCTCGCGCATGCCGCTGCCGACGCTGCGCCCGACATCTCGCGACGGCCGGCTCGCGACAAAGGCGATGGCTGGCGATTCCTTCCCGCAGGACTTGCAACCGCTGCACTCGCACGAGCTAGCCTAGCGAAATGCCATGCTCCACTCGGCCGGAGTGAGTATCTTCGACTCGTAAAAAAAACGCACTGAAGGTTGCTCGCGCTCATTGTACAGCTATTGGTCGCGGGGACATCGGGAATGCCGCCCGGTCCGGAAATGCCTGCCGACCACTTAGGTACATTCGGAACCGGGCGTAGACTTTATTATTCCCGACAATCCTGGTTGGAATAGGCTGGTCAGGCGGCGGCAGGGATTTCCAGCGCAATGTCGTGAAGGTCCATGCGGTAAGGCTTAGCCGTTGATGGAAGCACCTTCTCGATTCGGTACTCGGGATCCGTTTTCTGTCGTCGCAGTGCCACGACCACTTCGCGCATACCTTCGAACATGTTCCTGTTCGGCACCGGCAGGTCGTCCTTGATCAGTTCGTGCAGTTTGGGCAGAGCATGATAGGGAACCATCGGGAACATGTGGTGCTCTACATGGTAGTTCATGTTCCAATAGATGAAACGGCTGATTGGGTTGAGGTAGACGGTACGAGTGTTCAGACGATGGTCGATTACATTGTCCGCCATGCCGGTGTGCTGAAGCAGGCCCGTGGTGATGAAGTGGAATGAACCGAGTACCGCCGGCCCGAGCCCAACGACCATGAAAGGCAAAAATGACCAGGTGACGAGAGCGGTCAGCACCGTAAGCGCGATGATGCCAACCCAGACCCTGGCGGTGAACTGCGCCTTCGGCCATTCCTTTTCCGGAGTGAATGACTTTTCCTCCTCGTTCAGGCCCTTGGCGGCGTGGCGGAACATGGCCAGGAAACCGTCCCAGGTGTGCAGCCCGATATAGAGCAGAATGGCCTTGTAGACTACCGGCGGACGCATCGTGATGATCTCAGGATCCCGTCCGACAACAATGGTGTCGGTGTGATGCCGGGCGTGACTCCAGCGCCATAGCGTGGGGTTGCGAAACAGCATGAAGCAAGCGATGTGGTAGACAACGTTGTTCATCCAGCGGGTCTTGAATGCCGTGCCGTGTCCCGCCTCGTGCCAGCGGCTGTCGGATCCGGACGTATAGAGAACGCTGTACGCAATCCAGAACGGCAGCGACCACAAGGTCGGCCAGAGCGCGATGCCTATTCCGGCCAGGACAATCATGGCTCCATAGTAGATGATCTGATCGCGGATGGCCGGGCCGTCGCGGCGCTCCATCAAGTCCTTGATCTTTTTTCTAGGAATATCAGTGTGGTACCAGTCTGCCGCCGCAAGCCCAATCTTGACGGCGTGGCGGCCGTTCGGCCCGAGAAGACTGTAATCACGCTTCGACATAAAAATCTCTCCCTGAATTTCCGAATCCGCACATTTTAATCGAAAACTAAAGAACGGTAAATTCAATATTTGGGTTCAGAAGCTTCCGTTTTCAGATGTGCGTTCAGCTAAATGTTTGAAGCGAGGTCGTGTTCGCCTCGATGTATTCCCAGTCGTAGGTCACGCCGAGCCCCGGACCCTCCGGTACTGTCACGCATCCGTCCGCGTCGACGCAATCGAGTTGGTCGCTGTAGCCGCAAGCGTAGACGGGCGGGATGGCGTTGGGGCAATCAGGTCCGACGAGAGCCACTTCGTAATAGTTCGTGTTGCGCATGGCCGACATGACCGCCCTGTGAGCGGGACCGGATGCATGAACCTCGCAGTCGACTCCGAGCGCCTCGGCAAGATGCGCTATCTTCATCGCACCTGTTATTCCCATGTCATATTCCGGATCCGACCGCAGGAAATCGGTGCCGCCTGCAAGCACGAAGTCGGCTTTGGGTTCGACTCCTCTTATGTGCTCGGTCAGCAGCAGCGGCGTGCGGATCTTTTGGCGGAGGATGCGGTGAGCGTGGGCGGACGCGCCGCCATCGCGAAACGGGTCCTCGTACCAGAAGCATTTCGTTTCGTCGCAGGCGTGGCCCACATAGATGGCATCCGCCAGCGTCCGCAATTCGCAGGCATAGTCGACCATGAGTTCCATCGTGTCGCCGACGGCGCCGCGGACATGGCTCAGGCAGGCGGCTTCTTCACGTGCATTGCCCTCGTGCCAACCGTGGATCTTGTATGCGCGATAGCCAATTTGCCGGCACTGCAATGCGAACTCGGCGAACGCCTCCTTGCTGTCGAGGCCGCCGTTCCTGTCGCCGTGATAAGTTGAGGCGTAGGCGGGAAGCCGGTTCCTGTATCCGCCTAGCAGCCTCGATACGGGCGTCCGGTATTTCTTGCCGGCCAGATCCCAAAGAGCGATGTCGAGCGGGCCGTGCCCCATGTGATCATATTGCCTCAATTCACGCTTCATGTCGTCGTAGAGGCCTTCCCTCGCCTCGGCATCGCGACCCAGCAGCATCGGCGCCAGCATCAGGCTCTGAGCGTGAGCGCTCTTCGTGCCGACATAATGAGTTACATATTCTCCTCTGCAACCGTCGCTTGCCTCGATAACTACGGCGTACCGGGTCATGGTGGCCGTTTGGCCCGGCGCGTAGCCAACCGCTCCGCCAGGGGTTCCGCCGCCGCCTTTGCGCGCGTCGTCGGAGTTGCTCTCCACTCCGATGTTCGCCACGTCGAATGTGAATTCGCGGATTTCGATGCGTGAGATCAATGAAGCTGCCATGGCAGCAGAATCAACCCGGGCCTGCGGCAAGTCAAGCGCTTAAATCCAATTTCGCCCGCTTCCGCCCTGCGCCCGGAGCGCGGCGCACTGCTACAGAAGCAGTTTCGCGAGCGGCGCTGGCTGCGGCCGGGGCTGGCAGAATTATGCCGAACTGATGCTGCCAATCCGTCGATCGGGCAGCCGATTTCCCCGGCGGAGGACAAGACCCGATTCGCGATCCTGCGTCGATTCTTCCAAGAATGGGATTGACTTTCCGAGATTAACGACTGCTTATTCGCCTATCAGTCCCTCTGCGGATTGCGGAAATCGGCGCATGCCAATTAAGAATGGGAGAATATGATAATGATTTCACATGCAAGACGCGTGCTGGCGAGTAGCAGCATCGTACTGGCGGCGTTTTCGGTGCAGGTAAGTGCGCAGGAAATGGAAGAGGTAAAGGTCACATTTATTCAGCATTGCTGTTCGGGCGCCACCTTCTTTCTGCCTATGCAATTCGGTGCCGAAGAGGCCGCTCGGATTTTCGATGTCGATCTCACCTACGTCAATGCCGATGGCGATGCCGCGCGGCACTCGAATCTGATCCAGACGGCGATTGCGGAAGGTCAGCACGCCGTGATTCCGACCATCACGGTGCCGGATGCGCTTGACGATGCCGTGCAGCAGGCGGTGGATGCCGGGTTGATCGTGATCGCCCAGAACATCGATGATCCCGACGGCGGCGATGGCAACGCGCGCCATGCCTTTGTCGGACAGGATTTCATTGCGTCGGGACAGATCATCGGTCGCAAGATGGTCGAAACCCATGGCCTCGGCGAAGGCGATCACTGCCTTCTGCCGGTTGAATTCCCGGAGTTGACCTATGCCATCGAGCGCGCCCAGGGGGTTCAGATCGCGCTTGACGAGGCCGGCGTGACTTCCGAGGTTGTCGGGACCGGAACCGTCGACGCCGAGGCGACCACGATTATCGCGCAGTCGCTCATCGCCAACCCGAACATCTCCTGCGCGATCGGTCTCGGCACCACGCCCACGACCACAATTCCGGACGCTGCCGCCGAAGTCGGCCGCGACGGGCTGCCGAATGGCGGGTTCGATACCAACCCGAAAATCATGGAGAACATCTTGGCCGGGATCACCACGGGCACCATGGACCAGCAGCCGTTCTGGCAAGGCTTTCTGCCGGTCATGTTCGCTGCATACGAGCACCGCTATGGTCTCAGGATGGTCGACTTCGACACCGGCAACAACCTGATCGATGCGGAAAACGGCCAGAAGGCGCTTGATTGGGGCGGTACCTACCGCTGAGGATCGCATCGCATTCATGGTCATGGGCGGGGGGGGGCGCCCCCGCGCCCGCCCGCGGCTTCGGTAATTCTAATTTCCGGAGAATAGGGTGAGTGAGACAGGCGCGAATTTCTTGCCAGGGCGCTACAAGCATGAGCACGACGATACGGTTCTGCAGCGTCTGAAGCGCTACCCCGCAATAAACATCGTAGTTATCTATGGTCTGTTTCTTGTGGGCCTTGCGATCTGGACGATTGCATCGAGAGGCGAGTTCGCCTTTTTTACGTCGCTGAACCTGTCGGTTCTGGCCCAGCAGATTCCGATCACGGCGATCGTCGCAGTCGGCGTCGGACTCCTGATGGTTTCCGGCGAGTTCGACATCTCCGTCGCGGCGACATTCACGTTCGCGGCGTTCATCGCCGCGACGCTGCTTCACGAGATGGGCTGGCCGCTAGCAGTGGCTTTTACGGCGGGAATTTTGTGCGGAACAATTATCGGCGCAATCAATGCTTGGATTACCTGCTGGCTGGGGATTCCATCCTTCATCGCCACGATCGGAATGATGTTTTTCGGCCGGGGGCTGGTGCGATGGATTTCGATCAATCCCGCCACCAACCTGCCTGACAGCGCCAAGTTCTTCCCGAACGAGGGTTTCAAGGCGGCATTGACAGGCCAACTGGCCGGCCCGGTCTTTGCGCAGTTGATCTGGCTCATTGCCGTAGCCTACGCCGGACATCTGATCCTGAACAGGCACCGGCTGGGCAACCACATGTTTTCGGCAGGAGGCAATGCCGAAGCCGCTCGGGGCGTCGGCGTACGCGTCAGGCGGGTCAAGCTGCTGGCATTCATGATCTGCGGAGCGACCGCGGCCTTCTCAGGCATCCTCCAGGCTACGCGAATCAGCGAAATCGAGCCGTCGTACGTCGTGATATCCGGCCTCGAACTGAAAGCCATCGCGGCAGTTGTCGTTGGCGGCGTGGCTCTTGCCGGCGGTCGAGGAACGATCCTGGGAATGGTGCTGGGCGCGGCGCTGATCGACACGGTCGACAATGTGCTCGTGCTGGCGAGTGCCCCGGAGATCCTGTTCAAGGGCTTTCTCGGAGCGATCATCATTCTGGCCGTTATCGTGAACTCTGTTCTCGGCCGGCGACAGGAATCCTAAAGGCGGATCATGACCGAAACTGCGAAACCTGACATTCAAGCTCGCTACCGGCAGATAAGCCTTGTCGACCGCATTCGGACCCACCCTGCCGGTCCGGTCGCAGTCGTATTCGTCGTCATGCTCGTTCTTTGCACTTTGTATGCTCTCGCCAATCCGACATCCTTCTATTTCCTGACCAAGGGCAATACGAGCCTGGTGCTCAGGGCAATTCCGAATTTCGGGATTGTGGCGCTTGGAGTAGGCCTGCTTATGATTGCGGGCGAATTCGATTTATCGGTAGGATCCGTCTACGTCGCGGCGCCGTTTGGCATGGCTTTCGCATATGCGAACGGCGTGCCGCTCGCTTGGGCGATCCTCTTCGCCTACTCGATCGCAATCTGCGTTGGCCTTGTGAACGCGTTCCTCACGCTTAAATTCAACATCCCCTCATTCATCGTGACGCTGGGCATGCTGTTCATCGTTCGAACCAGCGCCCCGTATCTGGCGGGCCATACCCGTTCACTGGTCATCAAGCTGCCGCCGGACTTCAAAGCCGCGCTCACCAAGAACCTCTGGGGCTTCATGCCGGCGCAGTTTCTGTGGTTCATCGGGCTGGCCATCGTCGCCTATCTCATCTTGAATCGCCATTTTCTAGGGAATCATTTCTACGCAGCCGGAGGCGACAAGCGCGCCGCCCGCTTTGCCGGAATCAATGTCGCCTGGACCAAGACCATTGCCTTCGTGCTCTGCGCGATGTTTGCTACAACCTCGGGGATTCTCCAGGTCGCAAGATCAAGCAAGGCGGAAACGAATCCGCAGCTCTTTATTGAACTGTTCGCAGTCGCCGTCTGCGTCATGGGCGGATTGTCGCTCTTCGGCGGCCGCGGAGCGGTAATTGGCATCGTGCTGGGGGCGGCTGTCCTGCAGCTGATCCAGGACGTCATCATCCTTGCTCGGCTGCCAGGGTTCTATCTCGACATGTTCGTCGGCATTGCGATCGTTCTTGGCGTCGTGATGAATGCCGCCGTACAAAAGCGCTACTAGCGCAGCAAGGGAGTCTCATGATGAACGATTCTCAACTGTCAGTCGATGCATCCGCTCGCGCCTCGACAGCCGAGATTCCAATCTTCGAAGCTCGCAGGATCAGCAAGTCGTACGGCCATGTCGAGGCGCTTATCGATACAAATTTCGAGGTGCGACGCGGAGAAGTCGTCGGTCTGCTGGGCGACAACGGGGCCGGGAAGTCGACGCTCATCAAGATTCTCTCTGGAGTCGTTCAGCCCGACAGCGGGGAATTCTTCCGCGAGGGCCGAAGCGTCGACATTTCGACCCGCAAAAAGTCGGAGGAAGACGGCGGAATCCAGACGATCTACCAGGACATCGCGCTGGTCAAATCCATGTCGATCATGCGGAACATCTTTGCCGGGCGCGAACCGACGAATGCGTTGGGATTTATGCGCGTAAAGGAGATGCGCTCGACCGCAATGGAGATTCTCGACGAATACGTCCGCATCGCCGGCATCACGTCGCCAAACATTCTGGTCGAGGAACTCTCCGGCGGTCAGGCGCAGGCGGTCGCCATCGCGCGAGCAGTCCATTTCAAGCGCGACATCCTGCTCCTCGACGAGCCGACGTCCGCTCTGTCGGTGCGCGAGACCGAAAAAGTGCTGAACATCATGCGCGAACTTGCCGACGCCGGGGTTTCGTGCGTATTCGTAACGCACAACCTCTATCATGCTTTCCGGGTCTGCGACCGATTTTCGATTCTGGCGCATGGCCAAAATGTGCGAGACTGCAAGAAGTCGGAAACATCCCTGAACGAACTGACCGACATCATCATGACCCACTGAGGACTTCCGATGGCCAAGGAGATCGCTTTTGCGCTCGATCTGAAGGACGAGCCGGACAAAATTCGGGAATACTGCGACTGGCACCGCAAGGTCTGGCCGGAGATAATGCGGGGCATGGCCAAGTACGGCGTGATCGCGCAGAACATCTATCTGATCGGCAACCGACTCTTCATGGTGCTGCAGGTCGAGGATGACTTCGACTATCGCGTCGACTTCGCCCGCTATCTCGAGGAAACGCCTCGCGCGAAGGAGTGGGACAGCTTCATGCACGGCTATCAGCAGCTGGTGCCGTGGGTCGAGAAAGGCGACTGGTGGGCGCCGATGGAGCGGGTCTACGACCTCAACGCCCGCCTCGCGGAAATCGGCGGCGACCCGCGGCCGCTTCAGACGCCCGGCCCGGTGCTCGACACCCATCATCATCTATGGAAGCCCGAACGGGGGGACTACTTCTGGATGACGCCTGAACTGCCGATCGCACGGGACTACATGCCGGAAGATCTTGCGCCACTGCTGCGGCAGGCCGGCGTCGGCAAGACAATACTCGTTCAGGCCGCCGATACGGAGGCCGAAACGGACTTCATGCTGGGACTCGCTGCGGACAACGACTGGATCGCAGGGGTCTGCGGCTGGCTCGACATGGACAGCGAAGACTTCCCTGCGCGGCTGGCGCATTACATGGCAAACCCGCTTTGGAGATCCTTCCGACCCATGCTGCAGGATCTCGACGAGCCGGACTGGATTCTGAAGCCTCGGGTTCTGAAGAATCTCGCCCATGTGGCCGAAACGGGCGCGCGATTCGAGGTTTTGACGCGTTTGCCGCAATTGCCCCACGCAATTGAGGCGATCAAGCGAACGCCGGGGCTTAAGGCAGTTGTGAACCACATTTCCAAACCCGACATTGCCCGCGGCGTCATGGAGCCCTGGGCAAGTCAGATCGCCGAGTTGCGCGATTTTCCCGAAGTCTACTGCAAGGTCTCGGGGCTGGTCACAGAGGCGGACCCGGAATCATGGACCCCGGACGACCTGAGGCCCTACGTCGCCCACGTCCTTGACGTGTTCGGCCGGGATCGGGTGATGTACGGGTCCGACTGGCCGGTCGCACTCCTTGCCGCTTCGAGCTACGGCGATGTCATGAATGCGGCGCGCACGATCGTCGGCCCGCTGCTGGATACGAGCGGGCATCGCAAGTTCTTCCACGATAACGGGGCAAGGTTTTACGGGTTATGAACTAGGGAGGATCTGGACCCATGGATGACACGCAATACGGGACGCGCAACAAGCGCGGCGACTATGTGCCGAATGAACCGGCCCAATACGCGCCGCTGTTTTCCTTTCCGCCAAAGCCCGCGGCATTGCTGAAGTGGCTTCCGCATTACTTCTGGCCCTACAATATCTTATTCGGATTGTCGGCGCTCGCCTGGTGGTACTGGATTCTTCCCGATGTCGAGGCGATGGCCGCGCCATCCTGGGGCTGGGTTGCGAAGCTATTCATCATAAATCTAGTCTCAATATTCGTCTGGTTCGGCATATTCGAGTTTCGGCTCTACATCCGCCGCGCCCAAGGCAGCCGATTCAAGTTCAACGCCAAGTGGCCTTCCGAGAATCCCAGTTCGGCATTCTTCTTCAAGAGCCAGAACATCGACAGCTTCATCTGGACCGTGTTTTCCGCCATTCCCATCTGGACCGGCGTTCAGGTCATCGTTTTCTGGGTCTATGCCAATGGCTGGGTTCCCTGGCTGACCATCGCCGAGAATCCGATCTATCTCGTCTGCCTCGCGCTTGTGGTTCCGATCCTTCACGAGTTCCACTTCTTTTGCATCCATCGGCTCTTCCACACGCCGTTTCTCTACAAATACGTGCATTCGGTTCATCATAATTCGGTCAACCCGTCGCCGTTTTCGTCTTTGGCGATGCATCCCGTGGAGCACTTGCTGTATTTGGGCGTGATGGCGTGGCACCTGATCATTCCGTCGAACCCGATGATCGCGCTCTATCAGCTGCATTTCGCGGGCTTCGGAGCGATCCCGGGGCATGTCGGATTCGAAAAGATCGAGATCGGCGAAGAAACGGCCATGGACAGCCATGCTTACATCCACCACCTTCACCACAAGAAATTCGAAGTCAACTACGGCGACGGGCTCATCCCGCTCGACAAGTTGTTCGGCACCTTCCACGACGGGTCGCCGGAAGCCGAAGCGAGGATGCTCGCGAGGTTCGAAAGGAAAAAGGCTCGCATGAAGGCTAGGGCCGGCAAGGCGACGTGACGGGAGATACTCGATGGAAATGAACTACCATGATCGGCCTACCGTATGGGATATGCGCGGCAAGAAGGCCAAGGGCGAAAAGATCGCAATGCTGTTTGTGGAAACGCACGACGAAGCGCGGGCGGCGGCGAGCGCCGGAATCGACATGCTCTCGATTGTTGATACGCTCTTCACGCCGCAGATGCGCGAGGCTGCGGGAAACTGCTTTGTTCAGGTCGGTCTGCTCTACGGTGAACTTGCCACGAGCGACGACTACCTGCGCGCTGCTCATCGAGTGATGCTTCTGGGGGCGGACTGCGTCTATTGCGCCGCGGGGATAGGCACGGTGAAGGCGCTAGCCGATGAAGGCATTCCGGTCGTAAGTCACGTGGGGCTTATTCCTTCGAAGTGCACATGGACCGGCGGTTTCAGAGCGGTCGGAAAAACCGCCGACTCCGCACTCGCGGTTTGGGAGCACGTGAAAGCGCTTGAGGAGGCGGGTTGTTTCGGCGCGGAGCTCGAAGTCGTACCGGACCGCGTAGGCGAGTGGATAACCAGGAACACTTCGATGATCATGCTAGGCATGGGCGCGGGACCTGGAGCGGATGCCCAATATCTCTTTACCGAGGATGTCCTCGGATACGGGCAGAACCACAAACCGCGGCACGGCAAGGTCTACCGAGACTTCAAGTCCGAATTCGAACGACTCCAGCGCGAACGGGTCGCAGCGTTCAAGGAATTCATCGATGATGTGCATTCCGGAGCCTATCCGGCTCCCGAGCATGTGGTTGCCATCGCCAATGACGAATTCGACGCCTTCCTTGCCGGCGCGCGTTCAGGGCAATGAGAATATTGATTTGGAGCGGCGACAAGTGGCTTGAATCACGCGCTCCATAACTGCAACCGGCGGGCGGCGGCCAATCATGCCCGAAACAGGCCGAAAGCGGTCCGTGTTCCGCTTGGTTGCGCATCCGCCGGAACGACGAAAAATCCCGCCGTCGGCAATACGCGCGTGCCGCCCTCTTCTGCTTCGAGCAATCGGCGGCGCGCCGCCCAATGGCCTTTAGAATACCTGATTACTATCCTGCGTAAGCAGATTTTTTGCCGCGACGCTCGCGGATTCGTTGCCTGAAATCCTGGATAGCCTAGTACGGAGAACTTTTTCGAGATCGGATTCGCCGAAACGGCGCCTGGGAGC